>CAYLLI010000196.1:1334-4064 GCA_964384295.1 uncultured Chromatiaceae bacterium | reverse complement strand
CCGTTTATGGTGTTTGTTGCCGCGTTTAATGTGTTGCTGTCACGCTACAGCGGCGATCAGGACATCGTCATTGGCACGCCGGTCGCCGGCAGAGAAAGACGCGAACTCGAGCCCCTAATCGGTTTCTTCCTGAACACACTGGCCGTGCGCACCGAGCTTGATGATGACGAATCATTCTCCAACCTGCTGCAACGGGTGCGGGCCAACAATCTGCAGCTGCGCGAACATCAGTCACTGCCATTCGAACGACTGGTCGAAGAGCTGCAACCCGAACGGGATCTGAGCACCGCACCGGTGTTTCAGGTGATGTTTATCTGGCAGGAAGCCAGCGATCGCAGCATCAACATTCCGGGATTGCGCATCGGTGGCGCAGAACTGGTGGGCCACGGCACTGCCAAGTTCGACCTGAGCCTGTCAGTCTCGGATCAAAACGATGGCATGAGCGTTGGCATCGAATACGCCACCGATCTGTTTGACGCGGAAACCATCGAACAGATGCTCGGTCATTTCGGGCACCTGCTGCAGGCAATTGCGGCAAACCCGGCGCAGCGCGTGGGAGATATTGCGCTGCTGAGTGAGGCTGAGCGCGCGCAGCAACTGGAAACATTCAGCGGAAAAATTGCGCCCTACCCTGAGCGGTGCGTTGCCGAACTCATTGAACAACAAGTGGTTGCCACGCCGGACGCCATTGCACTGGAAAGCGATAGCACTCAGCTAAGCTTTGCCGAGCTGAATGCACAGGCGAATCGGCTTGCGCACGCGTTGATTGCTGCCGGCGTCAAGCCCGGCGATGCAGTCGCTGTTTGTGCCGAACGCGAGCCGCGGACGATGGTTGCGGCAGTGGCTGTCATTAAAGCAGGCGCCAACTACACGCCACTGGACCCGGAGTACCCAGCCGAACGTCTTGCGCACATGCTGCAGGAAAGCGCACCGGCATGCCTGATTACGTCCAAAGGTGTTAGCGCTGACTTGCCCGACTATGCAGGTAAAACGGTGCTGCTGGACGAGTTTGATTTCACCGCCGGCGATGCGGCCAACTTAGGCATAGCACCCGCAGCGTCGGCACCGCTCTACACGATCTTCACGTCAGGCTCGACCGGCAAGCCCAAAGGCGTGGTGCTGCCGCAGTCAACCATCAGCAACTTAACGCAGTGGCAACAAGCCGATGCGCGGCTGGCAACGGCTGCAAGAACCCTGCAGTTTGCACCGGCCAGTTTCGACGTGCACGTGCAGGAACTGATCACGACCTGGGCCAGCGGTGGCACGCTCATGTTGATCGACAGCGACCTCCGGCGCGACATTCCAGCACTCGCCAACTTCATTCGCGACCAGCGAATAGAGCGCTTGTATTTGCCGTTTGCCGCCCTGCGACCCCTCGCCACCGAGTATGCGGATACAGGCCTTTGGCCCGAAAGCCTGCGCGACGTCATTACCGCCGGCGAACAGCTGCAGATAACGCCCGCGTTACGCAGCCTGTTCAGCGCATTGCCGCAGGCGCGACTGCACAATCAGTACGGTCCGTCCGAAACCCACGTGGTGACTGCTTTAACCCTGTCTGCGGAACCGGCTGACTGGCCGGCTTTGCCGTCCATCGGCTTTCCGGTCACCAATTGCAGAACATATATTCTCGATGCCAACCTGCAGCCCGCGCCGTTCGGCGCAGCCGGAGAACTCTGCCTCGGCGGCTGTCAGGTCGCACTCGGCTACAGCGGTCAGCCCGAGTTAACGGCTGAAAAATTTATCCCGGACCCGTTTGGCAGCAAGGGCAATCTATACCGGACCGGCGATCAGGCACGATTCAACCGGGACGGCTCCATTCAGTTTCTCGGCCGCAGCGACGATCAGGTCAAGTACCGCGGGTTCCGCATCGAACCGGGCGAGATCGCAGCCCGGCTGGACGAACACCCCGACGTGGCACAGGCCGTGGTGACGCTCCGTGAGGACTTACCCGGCAATCCGCAGTTGATTGGCTATGTGGTCAGCCAAACGGACAACGACCTGACAACCACGCTGCAGGAGTTCCTGAAGCAGACGCTGCCGGATTACATGATTCCGGCGGCGATCGTTGCACTGTCAGAACTGCCTCTGACGCCCAGCGGCAAAATCAACACGCGGCAGCTGCCGCCACCCGACCTGAGCGGCCTGTCAGGTGCCGAATACGTGGCACCCGGCACACCCGCCGAAACCGCCTTATGTGGTATCTGGGCTGAGGTGCTCGGTCTTGACCGCGTCGGCATTCAGGACGACTTTTTCGTGCTGGGCGGCCACTCGCTGCTCGCAGCCCAGTTGCTATCGCGAATTCGGGACCAACTGGGCCTGAATCTGCCGCTGAAATACCTGTTCCGGCACACCACACCCGCCTCGCTGGGTCAGGTGGTAACGGCTCTAAAGGCCACCACGCAGGCGCCTGAAAACGAAGGGGCTGACGGCGACGACAGAGAGGAATTCAGCCTGTAACACTGGCGGTGCATTAGACATAAATACGGGGTTTTCGCCGACTGGCGGCTGAGCCGCAAAAGGCAATATTCCAAAGCTGTACGCGGGACACAGCGTGATATAGTTGAGGGCTGCCACACTACGGGAGACAGTGAGGTTTCAGCCCCGGGCGTTCGGTCCGGTATCGCACAGTGAACCGCGCTTCGGCAGGCATAAAACAAGGCAGTACAAGAAAAGTCGCGGGATAGCGGCTGTAAGAGACCACAATAAAGAAATGACAGCAGTTGCGATCCT
>CAYLLI010000196.1:0-1234 GCA_964384295.1 uncultured Chromatiaceae bacterium | reverse complement strand
CGCCATGAATCGCTGCGCACCACCTTCACGCTTAATGGCGAACAGCCGGTTCAGCAGATCGCGCCCGAACTGCGCATTCCGCTTGAGCGGATTGATGCCGTCGGCTGCAGCGACGCGGATCTGAACACACAGCTGACCCGCGTTTGTTTGCAACCGTTTGATATCAAGAAAGGACCGCTGCTGAAGCTCTGCGTGTTCGACATTGCAGCGGATGATCACGCGCTGCTGCTGGTCATTCACCACATCATTTCCGACGGCTGGTCGATGGGCCTTTTGATGTCGGAACTGGCAGCGCTGTACAACGGCATCGTCAGTGGCTCTGAGGCCAAACTGGCGAACCTGCCGGTGCAGTTTGCCGATTATGCCGTCTGGCAACGCGACACCCTGCAAGGCGAAACACTCGAAACCGAGCTGGGCTACTGGAAACAGGCACTGGACGGTGCCCCTCTGGTGCTCGACCTGCCGACCGACCACCGGCGCCCGGCCGCACCCGGCTATGACGGTGCGTGGGTACGGCACGACATTCCGTCAAACGTGCGCGAGCAACTCGAAACCTTAGCCCGTGACAACAACGCCACTTTATATATGGTGCTGCTCGCCGCGTTCCATGTGCTTCTCAGTCGTCACAGTGGCGCCGATGAGTTACTGATCGGTAGCCCGGTCGCCGGCCGCAGCCGCACCGAACTGGAAGGCATGATCGGCTCGCTGATCAACACCGTTGCTCTGCGCGGTGACCTTTCCGGCAATCCGACCTTTAGCGCGCTGCTCGGGCAGGTGCGCAACACCACGCTCGATGCGTTTGAGCATCAGGAACTGCCGTTCGAAAAACTGGTGGAAGAACTCCAGCCCGAACGCAGCATGAGCCATGCGCCGATTTATCAGGTGCTGTTTAACCTGCAAAACCGCAGCCAGGAAGTGGTCAGTTTTTCAGGCCTGAAGTCGAGTGCGCTGATTACCGAAACCGGCACCGCCAAACTGGATTTGCATCTGCTCGTTGAAGAAAGCGGCGACGGATTAACCGCGTGGTTTGAATACGCGACCGAGCTGTTTGATGCCTCAACGATTGAGCGTCTGGCCAGTCAGTATGAGCAACTGCTCGAGAGCATCGCGGAAAACCCGGACACGCCTGTAAAGTCACTGAACCTGACGAGCGCTGCCGAACAAGCCGAACTGCAGGCACTGCTGAGCGGCGAAGCGCACGACTACTCGCGAACAGAGTGCCTGCACCAGCTGT
>CAYLLI010000195.1:0-4089 GCA_964384295.1 uncultured Chromatiaceae bacterium | reverse complement strand
AAAGGTCAGTCCGGCACCGAGATTCTGCGCGCGCACTGGCAAACGTTCGGGCGCGACTATTACCAACGTTACGATTACTTCATACCAGACACCGACCAGGCCGACGCCCTGTTTTCGGCACTGAAAGACGGTGCTGAAAACAGCTTGAAGGAAACCTGCGGCAGAACCCTCAGTCTGATCGACAACTTCACCTACACCGATCCGGTTGATAACAGCGTGTCGCCCAATCAGGGCATCCGTCTGCACTTTGGCGATGACGCGCGCATCATTTACCGGCTGTCAGGCACCGGCACGTCAGGCGCAACGTTGCGCGTGTACCTGCAGCAGTGGGAAGGCGATTTGCAACGACAGCTGCTGGACCCGACAACCGTGCTTCGGCCTTTGGGCGAACTCGCGAGCGAACACGCGAAGATTGAACACTTCACCGGGCTTACGCAACCGACTGCCGTTATCTGAACCCGGCGAAGTCCGGTATGCGATTTCGACAACGTTCACTTGCCCAATCGAGCAAACAAAAAACCCGCCATTCGGCGGGTTTTTTGTTTCAACGCATTACTGACTAGTAAGCGCCGAACTTGTAGTTGAGACGCAGACCCACAACGCGCGGATCCGGCAGACTCACAATCACACCATCCGGCGGCGATGGCGGGAAGAAGCCCTGACGGGTTGCGTCGACCAATGAGCCGAAGTCGACGGCAGACTTCACCGTGTCGTCATCAAACAGGTTGTCTACGAAGAAGATCGCTTCCCACTGATCAGCCACGAGGCCTGCGCGGAAGTCCATCAGCCAGTAAGCCCGCAGCTCTTTCGCGTTGAACTCGTCAATGAAGCGCTTATCTTTGAAGATAAAGCTGGCGTCAGCGTACCACTCCATCGCGCTGTTACCGACCGGAGCCTGCCAGCGGGCATTACCGACAAAGGAGTGCTTGGGCACGTCCTCAATCGCATTGCCGGTAAGATCAACGGTACAAATACCTGGCTGATCCGGCGTAAAGCCCGGAGTGATATTAAGGCAACCACCGCCTCCGGCCGCCAGGTTGCGGGCAATATTGTTCGTTGCCTGAGTTTCGATCTCGAACTGCGTGTACTCAGACTCCAGCCAGCTGTAAGCGCCGCTCAAAGACAGGTTTTCGGTCACCTGCCACAGCGCTTCAAGCTCAATACCGTAGGTTTCTGCTTCACCGGCATTCTCAATACCACCCACTTCAATCTGACTGGCCTGATCAAAACGGGTAACACCTACCTGCTTATCAGTGTAGTCCTGGAAGAATAGTGCTGTGTTCAAAATTACACTGCCATCAAACAACGTGCTCTTCGAACCGATTTCATACACGAGCAGCTTTTCTTTCTGGAACGTGTTTTCTGACGGATTAAAGAACGCACCGGCAGTAATCGTACTGATGCCACCCGGCTTAATGCCTTTAGCGATCGAGGTGTAGAACATCTGATCGTCGGTCGGCATCCACTGCAGAGTCGCCTTCGGCGCAAAGAAGTCGTCCTCAAACTCGTCATTCAGGAAGCCAAAAGCGGCCAGAGTATAAGTGCCGTTCGGCAGAATACCGGCGCCGTTAGCGATACCGACCGATGACGCTCCCCGGAAAGCATTTGCCTGAGCCGCGGCATCAAGACCTGTCAACGCCTCTGTAGTAGCGCTGTCAAGGATACTGCCACCCACTTCCAGTTTCTCCCGGACCCAGCGGCCTTCGAACTGCAGGTTCAGACTGTCATTAATCTGCCAGTCGATCAGACCATACAGCGAGTAGCTCGTGGTATCACGCTTAATCCGAGCGTTATCGAGAATAAAGACGTTGTTAATGTTCAGGTTTGCAGGAGGCTCTGATTCAACCGGTGGATCCGGCGGCTGGTTAGGCGGGAAACCCGACCGGCGGAAGATCGCAGGCGTGATAGACCGACTGCCTTCTACCTGATCAACCCGCTCTGCCCATACCAAACCACCGACGGTGAAATTCACAGGGGCGTCGAAGTTGGTCGCAAAGCGCAGTTCCTGACTGTACAGACGGGTCTGGTTGTTGAAGTCCAGCTCCTGACCTGTCGGCGAACAGTCTGCAAAACCGCAGGGTGCCAGAGTAAACGAATAGTCCTGGTTGAAGTTGGTGTAACTGCCTGCCGGCAGCGCGTCCGTCTGACCGTCAAACAGCTGACTTGAATCCAGCGCCGCGTAACCGGTGTAGGACGAGATCGTGCCTACGCCAACGTCCCAGTTCAGCACAATATTCGCCGTAATCGTGTCGACCTTCGTGCCTTCATAATTGCCGCCGGTGCGCGGGTCTTCACGCTGAATCACCTGCAGTCCGTTAGCATCCGGCATTTCGCCGACGACCAGAGTTTTGGGTGTCGCAGCACAACTGGCAACAGCAAAGTTACGCGGAGCTGCCAGATCTCCCGGGCCACCGCAGTCCGGCAAGCCTCCAATAAAGCCCGGACCGTTCGTGAACAGCAGGTTCTGTGTCTGACCAGTTCTTACGGCCACAGAGTCATTCACGTCCACGCTGGTGTTCGCGAGGATGCGGCTCTGCGCCTGCGGGTCGTACTTATCGCTTGAGTACGCGACACGGCCTGTGGCAGAAAACGCGCCGCCGGCATCCCAGATACCGCTCAACGCGATACCGGCACCCTGCGATCCGCCGACTGTCTCACCGGTCAACGCTGCGCGGTAGTAGCCTTCCTGGTCATAAGCCAGACCATTCACGCGCAAACCAAAGGAATCCGTAATCGGACCACCGTAGGCTGCTGAAACACGGAAACCATCGGCGTTGTTGCCATTACCGATCTGCACATCGAGGCTGCCTTCCGCAGCTTCCAGGCTTGGCTTTTTGCTGACGTACTGAATCGCACCGGCAAACGCACTACGGCCGTACAACGCACTTTGCGGGCCTTTAACGACCTCAACACGTTGCACGTCGAGCAACTGTTGGTTGACCAGAATACCGCCACCGGCTGTACCGACCGCTTCGCCGGTGTAATCGATGCCGTCGACCAGAATTGCGACGTTGGAACGGCCGCGGGTCGGCGACAGACCGCGAATCACAATACGCGTATCCTGCGCACCAAGACCTTCGTCGAACTCAAGTCCTGCAGAGTACTTAACAACGTCTTGGGTACTGTTAATGCCGAACCGGCGAATCTGATCTTCACCGATGGTGCTGACCGCGATCGGCACCTCCTGAAGACTTTCATCTTTACGCCGGACCGATACCACGATTTCTTCGACCTGCTGGGCATAACCCGCCTGTGGTGCCAGCACAATCAACGGTGCGGCGATCACAGCAGCAGCGCTGCCCAGTCCTAATACAGAACGTTTAAACATGGGGAGAGATTCCAAACCTAGAAAATGATGAGAGTGACTGAAAGTAACAATTTGTTACGACCAAGGGCGCCCTATACGCGTTGTTGTTCATGGTTAGGTTACAAAATGTTTCTTTTGGGACGGAACCTAATCCGAAACCGTGGTGACCGCGAAGCGGAAAAGCTGTATCGATACAGCCTGTATCGCGCCACCGATGCCGTTTGCCGGCCCTATAAAGTTGGCGAACTGCCCCCGCTGATCGCCCCGGATCCGCCTTACGGGATTGCAGACCAGCAGGTATAAATCAACCCTAAATGATTGAAAAAAAAGACAATCAGAAAAAAATATCTTAACGGCCTGTCACCGTATAGGTTGCTACCCTTCGGATCAGAATTTCCATCTCTGAAGGCCGCCAGCCTTTCGGGTCCATTCTGTCCAGAAACGCCGCCTTAAAGCCGGGCGACTGAAGCAACCGTTCCGCGACGTCATCAACGGTGGCACCTGCCGCCATCTCCTCAGCGACCGCTGCAAAGAGAATCTCCCAGTATTCGCGCTTCTCCCGGACCGCAGTGACCGGGCCGGTCGGCGGCTGCGCAAACATCTTGCCGTTTTCATCAAAACCAAGGGCCAGATGGCCACTGACAATGGTCTCCACGCCTTCGCGCCGGGCCAGCGCCTCCACGGCTTTCAAGGATGGCACCATGTTGTACAGATACCCTTCCGCCATCGTCGGGTTGTACTCCATCTCCCAGCCGGTCGGCGCACTGGTGATATCGACAACA
>CAYLLI010000194.1:0-4097 GCA_964384295.1 uncultured Chromatiaceae bacterium | reverse complement strand
AAACATGACCAACACCGGGTTGTCGTTGCCACCGGCCATAACGTCCGTCGACAGCAAAGCCACACCGCCGTATATCAGCATCAGAAACCACCTCATGGCGTCACCCTGACCCGGCGGAACATGCCCATCATGTGATACAGCAAATGACAGTGATAGGCCCAGTCTCCGGGAACATCGGGAGTGACCAGGTAACTAATCATCGAGCCGGGCTGCACGGTTAAGGTGTGCTTGCGGGGAATGAACTCAGGGTTACCGGTTTCCAGCTCGCTCCACATTCCGTGCAAGTGCACCGGATGGTTCATCATCGTGTCATTCACGAGCGTGAAGCGGACGCGCTCGTTCAGCTTTAACTCCAGAGGTTCGGCATCGCTAAAGCGAATGCCATTCATCGACCAGATGTAGCGGGTCATGTTGCCGGTCAGGTGCAGCTGAATTTCACGTTCCGGTTCACGGGGGTCGACGGTGCCATCAAGACTGAGTAACTCTCCGTAGGTCAGCACCCGGCGACCGTTGCCTCGCAGGCCGATTCCCGGATCATCGAGTTGCTGCTGCGGCATCTCTGCCCGCATGTCGACCTGATAACCACGCTCCGTCGGCGCATGCACGACCGGTGCGCTACTGCCAAAGCCCGCGCGACCCAATGAAGGTTTAGCATTCGCCTGTGAGGAATGAGCAGCATGCATCCCGCCATGCTTCATCACAGAATGATCCATCGACTCTCCGTCGGAACCGCTATGGTCCATTCCCGCATGCCCGCTATGCGCGGTCTCACCCTGAGCGCTGTGATTCATCCCCGCATGCGAGCTATGGGCCATACCCATATCGGCGTGTGACAAGATCACAGCCTGGTCCAAGGCCGGCACCTCGGCCTGCATGCCCCGGTGTTCCGCAAGCGTGCCGCGGGCATAGCCTGAGCGATCGATGGCTTGGGCAAAGACTGTATAGGCCCCCTGCTCCGGCTCGACTATGACGTCATACGTTTCAGCAGCACCGATACGGAATTCTTCCACCGTCACCGGCTGCACGTACTGACCATCAGCTGCGACCACGGTCATTTTTAGTCCGGGAATGCGCACATCGAACAACGTCATCGCAGCAGCGTTTACAAATCGCAAACGTATGCGTTCGCCCGGTGTAAATTCTCCGGTCCAGTTTTGCTCGGGCGTCATGCCATTAGTCAGATAGGTATAGGTGTAACCGGTTACGTCGGAGATATCGCGATCGCTCATCCGCATTTGCCACCACATCGCACGATCGTTAACCGTATCGCGCCAACCCTCTTCGCCGACCTGATCAATAAAGTCGCCCATGGTCCGCTGTTTATAGTTGTAGTAGTGCCCGAGCTTTTTCAGATTCGAAAAAATCCGCTCGGGCTTGGTGTCGCTCCAGTCTGATAGCAACACCACGTAATCACGGTCGTAGTGAAAAGGCTCCGGCTTCGCAGGGTCGATAATGATCGCCCCGTACATGCCGGTTTGCTCCTGATAACCCGAGTGACTGTGGTACCAATAGGTACCGCTTTGGCGCACCGGAAACCGGTAGTGAAAGGTCTCGCCTGGCCGAATACCGGGAAAACCGAAGCCGGGCACACCGTCCATCTCTGCCGGAAGGATTAAACCGTGCCAGTGAATCGAGCTGTCAACGGCGAGATTGTTCGTGACTCGAAGATCAACGGTGTCGCCCTCGCGCCAGCGCAGAACCGGTCCCGGCAGCAGCCCGTCAACGACCGTCGCTTGGCGTGCGCGACCGGTGAAGTTGACCTCCCTGTAACCAATGCCCAAATCAAACTGATTGCCGGCACGAAGGCCGGCATCACTGCCGGCCGAGAATCGCTCTGCCGTTGGCAGCGCGGCATTCGCAAAAACACTGTCTGCTCTCAACCCACCGCTGAGCAACGCAGCTCCGGCGGCGGCGCCGGTAACGAACCGGCGTCGTGATATCAACCCGGGCTGTCTGCCCGGCACATCAAACGGATCTTTCATGGAGGCTAATCCTGAATACGCAAAGAAACGCTGCGTTCGCAGCGCGCGTGAGGCAGCGATGCTGCCGGGGATTAGCTGGCTATGGGTGGTCTGTATCTGACCTGTATAGCTCCCGCATCGACGGCACCGGAATCCGCTAAGCCAAACAGATGACGGGAACGCAGGTCTATCGATGGAAGCGCCGACAGCGCTGAGAAACTGATGACAGCAGGACAGGCGTTGCAACTGTTTTCATCGCAGTTGTCACACGCATCAACAGCCTCATGATTTATAGAATCTGACGAAACCGAAGATCCGGAGTGCGCCGCATGCGATTGCATGCTGCTATCCATCTCGGGGCAATCGGCCGGTTGCAGCATAGCCGGCCCTGACAGTGCAGGCACCGCAAACACAAACTGCAGGACCAGAGGCAGCAGCATGAGCTTAACGAAGGTGTTTAATCCGTTCCGGCGCATTGTCTTAAGAGACCAGAGATTGACCCGAAGTTCCATTCTACCGCGCGACGTGGGCCGGACCAAACCCGCGGTCACCCTATTTACGGCGCTTCAGCACGCTGAAAGTAAGGCGCGCCGGTCGCATTCAGTTTGCGCCTGTAGACGCGGTTAACCCCGGTGACATACAGATAGTTAAACTCAGGGCCGCCAAAGGTCATGTTGGAAGTGAATGAGTCTGGTCGTTTAATCAAACCCACAATACTGCCGTCCGGATTAAACACGTGAATACCGGTAAACGCGCCAACATAAACCCGCCCCTCACTATCAACCGTCATGCCATCCGTGCCCGGACGGTCAACAATAATGTCCTGACCCTCAAGATCGGTACTGGTAAAAATCCGGTCAAATATATTGCCGGCGTCTTTCAACGTGCCATCCGGCTGAATATCGAATGCCCACAGACGCGGGTTCGTGCTGTCGGTTGTGTACAGCCGTGTTTCATCCGGCGACATAATGATGCCGTTCGGACGATAGCCTGAAGCCACCACTTCAGGCTCTTTGCCGGGCCGGATGATCAACACTTGCCGGTTCGCGCGATCGGTGAAGTAAATAATGCCTTCGCTGGTAACGACCAGATCGTTGCAAAACTCCGGTGCGGCTTTCGGATTGCCGATGACCGGGTACGTCTTGTCGACATAAAGGTCAGACTTCGTGCCGTCTTCCGCGTAGGTAATAAACTTTCCCTCGCGGTTACTGCAGGTGTACAGCAAACCATCAGCACCAAACATCATGCCCTGACTGCGGCCGTTGTTTTCATCGAACACAGAAATAGAGCCGTCGGGCTCAACGCGCAGCGTTTGCATCGCTGTCACATCGGAAAAGTAGATGATGCCGTCTTTGTTAACCGCAGGCGCATCGGAATACAAATGCACCTCGCTGACAACTTCCCAGTCTTCGCCCGGCAGCAACACCTCGTCAGCCTGTGAATACGCCTGCATCGCCGAATTGTCCGGACTCTTGCCGCAGTGAGTCAGGCCGAGCGCAGCGAGCACCAATAGCGCACGGCCCATCGGCGGAAAACAACTTCCAAAAACACGCTGAAAAACCACAGGCACTCCGCAATTCAATCAATAAACCGATACCGGCATCAGCCGGAAAACGTAGCATAAACCATCACTAAAGCAATGCTGCGGGTTTCTGTTGGCGACTGCATCAACAAGCGTCACAAAAGCACCAGATCGCGGTTCCTTGCGGTCCATCACCATCATGCTCAGGCATCATTCGGGACGGGAAACCCGGGTTGTGCCTTGCGCCTTAGCATCGCTGCTGCGTAGACTAAACGCTGACGCGAACGCGCAGCAGATGTGCACCCGCAAAACTGCTGATTCTAAGGTCCCGCTATGTCCGACACACCCGCAAAACCTCTGGGCGTCGTTCAGAACTACTGTTCAAACTGTGGTGCTGAACTCTCCGCGGAGACACCCGACGGCGACAATAAGCTGCGGTATGTTTGTCATGCCTGCAACACGGTCCATTACGAGAACCCGAAGATGGTTGTCGGCTGTGTGATTGAGCATGAAGGCAAAATACTGCTGTGTCGCAGAGAAATTGAACCGCGCCACAACTGCTGGACGGTACCGGCGGGTTTTATGGAACTGAATGAATCCGTGCTGGAAGCTGC
>CAYLLI010000193.1:0-4123 GCA_964384295.1 uncultured Chromatiaceae bacterium | reverse complement strand
TGCTCATCGCGAAAGAGTGGAAGAGCCTCTTCAACATTCCTGATGTGAAGGTGGCCTGATTCAGGGCCCAAAAGCCTGAAAAGAACCTTAAGGTTGTATAGACAATGAACGATCAAGCACAACTGTCCGGCGGCCGGATTCTGTTCATCATGACGGCACTGGTGCTGTCGACGGTGATGGCCAGCCTCGATTCAAGCTTCGTGCCGATTGCCGTGACCGACATGATTGAAGACCTCGAGTCTTCAACCAGTGAAGTGGTCTGGGTCGCGCTCGGTTATCTGATTGCGGCGAGTGGTCCGATGCTGCTGGCAGCCCGCATGGCCGACGCGTTTGGTCACGCCCGGTTCTTCCAGATCGGCACCACGGTGTATGCGCTGGCGATGATTGCCTGTACGTTTGCGCCTGACATCACTACGTTGATTATCCTGCGCATCATTCAGGGTTTCGGCATGGCGCTGTTCCTGTCCAGTACCTTCGCTATCGGTACGGCAATGTACGGTGCGGAAGGGCGCGGTAAAGCGCTCGGTATTCTGCAGGCGGCCAACGCCTTCGGTTTCGTGCTCGGGCCGTTGTTTGCCGGCTGGTTGCTCGACGCTTATGACTGGCGCGCGATCTTTGCGGCACGTATTCCGTTTGCCGTACTGGCGATCGTGATGGCGTTTCTGGCGTTGGGCTTTCGCAACACGTTCCAGTTCTCTGAAAAAGCCAAGAGCTATGACTATGCAGGCGCTATTTACCTGACCGGTGCCCTGTTTGGCATTCTGTTTGGTTGCACCCGTTTGCCGGTGGAAGACAACCATCTTGATCCGCTGGTTTGGGCGATCTTTGCTGCTGGTTTTGTCTTGTTCTGGATGTTCATTCGACAGGAGAAGAAGGCACCTGAACCGCTGATTGATCTGACCCTGTTCAGTCGTAGTGATACGTTCACCAAGGCTGCGGTTGGTTTCACAGCCCTGTTTGCCAGTTTCCCGATTTACCTGTTCGTGCTGCCGATCGTGATGATTCAGGGCCTTGAGATGACGGCCTGGGATGCCGGTCTCGCACTGGGTGTTGTTGCTCTGGCCACACTGTTGATTAGTCCGTTTGCAGGACGCTGGGCGGACTCGATTGGTGCGGAGCGGCTGTGCATGATCGGCGCCGGTCTGACCGGACTCGGTTATTTGTCGCTGTTGCTGCTGAATCCTGAGTCAACGCCGGTAACCATGCTGCCGGGCATGGTACTGATTGGTCTGGGCACCGGTTTCTTCTTCTCGCCGAACAACGCGTTGATGATGGCCAATGCGCCGCCGGAGCGTGCCGGTATGGTGTCCGGTTTGTTTGGCACGCTGCGGCAGTCCGGCTATGCGTTGGGGTTTGCGCTGACCGCCAGCCTGTTCACGTTTGTCCAGAAATGGATGGATCTGCAGTGGAACTATGCATCACTGCTGTATTTGCCGGAAGATTTGGCGTATCAGATGGAGTGGGCGTTTGATGAGGGGGGCATGTTGTCTCCTGAGACGCTGATTTTTATTCTGCATTTGTCGGTTATTCTGTGTACCGGCATTCTGCTGCTTAGCTTTGTGAATTCATTACCGAAGATATCTATGAACTTGAAACGACATTTAGTACTGGGCGCTGCAGCCATGGTTGCGGCATTTGTAGGCATGGGTTTGTGGGGTGTTCGTGCTCCCGGCTACATTGATGTCGCTGATGCGGCGCAGGCTGAGCCCGAGCGGATCCAGTTGGCCGCCGTTGCGCCGTTTGGTATGCAGGCGCGAAAGGCCAGAGATGTTGGCGGTACCTACAACAAAGAAGGTGTGGCTCCGTTTGGTATGGTGCAGCGTCTGCCGAAACCGGTTGACGGTGCGGCACCGGCTGAAGAAGCAGCGATGGCGTCCGCCGGTATGCTAGCCGATCAGAATGCATTGTTTGGCGTGCATTGCGTCGCGTGCCATGGTCAGGACGGCCTCGGCGTAGAACCGCTCGGCGTGACTCTCGTTGGCTCAGCGTTCATTAAGCGTAAGTCTCAGGATGAGCTTGTCGCCATGCTGAAGGTTGGCAGAACGCCTGACAGCCCGGATACGGTGAAAGGGCGCGTTATGCCCGGGTTTGCGTGGATGAGCGATGATCAGCTGAATGAGCTGGCGGCGTTTTTGAAGTCTCAAAACCCGTAATTACTCAGGTGTTCGCCTGATTCGAAAAAGCCGCTGCCAGTCAGCGGCTTTTTTTATAGGTGCCCGTGCCGCACTTTGGTCGCAGGCTTCGCAAACAGTGGGAATGCGGCGGTTCTTGCATAGGATTGCGGCTAAAGGAGCTTTCTCATGTCAGACACTACTTCCGCCAGCCCGAAAACTGCATCCTGGCCGTCCCCCGCCATTGCCTGGTGGGGCGTCGCCGTGCTCGTTATGGCGTTCATTTTTTCCATTGCCGACCGGATCATCATCAGCCTGCTGGTCGACCCGATTAAGGCCGATCTGGATCTGAGCGAGACGGACATGGGTCTGCTGATGGGGCTATATTTCGCATTGTTCTATGCGCTGATGGGTTTGCCGATCGGAAGGCTGGTCGATAAATACTCCCGCCGGGCGATCGTCGGCTCCGGTATTTTTCTCTGGAGTGTCATGACAGCGCTCTGCGGCTTAAGTCGTAATTTCATCGAGCTGTTTCTGGCCCGCGCGGGTGTCGGTATCGGTCAGGCCACGTTGTCACCATCCGCCTATTCAATGATTGCGGACAGCTTCCCGAAGGAGAAACTGGGACGCGCACTGGGCGTGTATCAATCCGGCGCGTTTCTGGGTGTAGGGCTTGCTTTGATGTTCGGTGGTTTGGCGATTCGCTTTGCGGCGACGGCTGATGACGTCAGTCTGCCGCTGCTGGGTACTGTAGCCCCGTGGCAGTTGGCGTTTATCGTTATCGGGTTGCCGGGTGTGATTGTTGCCGCATTAATGTTCACGGTGAAAGAGCCTGCGCGACAGGGTATTGCGCCTGCGGCGGCTGATGAGATCAGCGTGGGCCAGGCTGTGGGCTTCGGCTTGCAGCGTTGGCGCGTATTTCTCGCGCACTTTACCGGCTTTGCATTGCTGGCATTGCCTATGACAACGCTTGCGACGTGGGTGCCGGCGTATCTGATGCGGGTCGTCGGTATGTCGCCCCCGGAAGTGGGCTTCAAGTTGGGATTGATCGTGCTGATTTTCTCGCCGATTGGCGTTATCGCCGGCGGCTGGCTCTCGGATACGCTGCTGAAGCGCGGCATCTCCGATGCGCCGTTACGGGTGGGCGTGTTTGCCGCTCTGTTTATGATTCCTTTCGCTGTGCTCGCAACGACGGTAAAAGATCCAAACCTCGTTCTTTTGATTGCCTGTCCGTTTGCATTTGGTGCCAGCATTACGATGGGGCTTGCAGCCACAGCACTGCAGTTGGTCACACCGAACCGTTTGCGCGGTCAGATTGCCGCGGTCTGGATGCTGTTTTTGAACCTGATTACCGCCGGGCTGGGCCCGACAGCGGTGGGTCTGGTTACCGAGCTGGTGTTTGGTGACCCGATGGCCGTGGGACTTTCCGTCGCGAGTGTGAACACGTTTGCCGTGGTGACCGGTGGTCTGATTCTGTTCAGCAGCTGGCGCCCCTACCGTGAGGCCGTCGCCGCAGAGAATAAGCAAGACGCTGCTTAGGGGAAATCGCTGTCTCAATGATATTGTCCGGCCGGGATTTCCTTCGGCTGGCATCGTTATTGTCTGGCCGCGGGCCCGCTTCAGCGAGTGGGGTCTGCAGACCAGCACTCGCGGGCTTGGGACACAGTTTTTCTTAGATTGCGGTAGACCCGGACCTGTCCCTGTGACAGAGTTTACCGACGTACAAAAGGACTACCACCACGCCGGGTTATGAAGTCCCGGCTTCGAATCTGAGCAAGGGATTGTTATGAAAGCGTATCGCTCGTTGACTATTTTGACCGTGTCGATTGCCTGGCTTACCGGTTGCGGCGGCGGCGGAGATGACTCTTCCGGCGCCACATTTGCGCCGCCTCTCGCCAGCTTTCAACCTGCCAGCGTTGTGATTGGACAGCCCAACTTCTTCAGCGACTCCGAGCCCACTACGCTTGAAACCGATGGCACCAATATGGATGAGCCGTGGGGGCCTTTGGCGT
>CAYLLI010000192.1:0-4151 GCA_964384295.1 uncultured Chromatiaceae bacterium | reverse complement strand
CTTCCACCCCGATCCAGCGCTCTACGTACTCTTTGGTCGTGCGCACGCGATACAGCAGGATGCTGTTCTTCAACAGGTCGAAGGTCTCGGGGCGCATTTTCTCAAGTACCAGACGCCCGTCACACAGCAACGTCTCACCACCGCTGGCAATGCTTTCGTCCGCTTCAAGACAACCAAAAATGCACAGGTCAGGGCGCCAGGGCACACGCTCCATTTCGGGGTGCAACGGCAGGTGCGACGGACCTTCAGAAACCGTCTGAACACGGCGATCCAGGCCTACGAGTTGCCTGCCACCGGACTCGTTGATCACAAAGCCGCTGCAGAGGCGGTCGCCCAGTTGCCGGAAGCGTCGCTTGCTAAGATTCTTAAAGCCGCGCAACAGCACAGCGCCGTGAACATTGAGCTGTTCCTCAATCACGCCTTCCGGAATATCGGTCAACTTCTGACCCGAAGTATCCGGCTCAATAACTACGTAACTGCCCCGGATTTCGGGTTCGGTAACTTTCGCCATAACGAACTCTGTTTATCATTTTTCTTGAATGATTTTTGGCGCGACATGTCTCCCCGTATCTGCTGACACAGACACCCCGCGAACTACTAAGAACACGCTAACGTGCTCTTCAGAAACTATAAACCAAGCGTTTCATATTGCACAGCGCTTTGCTGTGACCTGCAGCCCGGATCGCTCGAAAGGGCTGTTATGTAAAGCTTTGCTGCATGCAGCAGACCCGCCGGCGAAGGCGGCTCCCGTCGCTGGTTGTGAGGCTTGCAGCAATGTTGCTTCATCACAGCAGGTGGTAGAGTAAGCACGCTATTGTGAAGCGCGGGGGAGCGCAGACCATGAAAGTTATTCCGGCGACAGAGCCGCATCATCCACCCACCGTGGTACCCGACCGCTTCTGGCACGGGCTCGACAAGCTCGACCCCGGGGAAGTGCTGGCACTGTATAAGGAGGCTGGCGCCATTTTGTTTCGCGGCTTTCGCGTTAATCAGAATAACTTTCGTGCCTTTGGTGACCAGTTCTGCACGGGCTTCGTGCGCAACCGGGCTCAGGGCCGAAAGAACGTGTCCGCAGACGCCCGCATTCAAACGGTGAATATCGGCGGCACGTTGTTTCCGTTTCATCCGGAAATTTCCCGCGAGCCCTGGAAACCGGACGTCATCTTTTTTGCCTGCATGAGCGCACCGAAAAACGGCGGCGAAACGCAGTTGGCCGACGGCACCGAGATGGTGAAGCAGATGAACCCGGCAACCCGGGACATGTTGCTGAGCCGCGAACTGCTGTACCGGCACCCCACGTCAAAAGAAAGTTGCGGCTATTGGTTAGAGGTTGAGAACCCGACCGAAGCTGACATGGAACGGCTCGCGGACAAAAAGCCGTTTCGGTTCAACATCACCGAGAAGGGCGACTACGTCCGCTCGTACATCGCGCCCACGCTCCACAAACCGATGTTCACGGATGATCTGGCGTTCGGTAACCACATTCTCTTTAACCGCTTTCGCCACAACGCCCGCAACTTCCCGCTGCTGGACGACGGTAGCGAGATTCCCGAAGAGTTGTGTCAGGAGATGAACGACCTGGCCTACAGCGTGGCGTACACGCACAAGTGGCAAAAACGCGACGTACTGATGGTGGACAACACCCGCTTTATGCACGGCCGCCCGGAATTCTACGAAAAAGGCGACCGTTTGATTCTCAGTCAGTTCGGGTATTTAAAAGCAGCGCCGAAAGACTTCGGCAGCCATCTGGGCAGCCAGCCCTGGCGCAGCACGCCGGTGTGGATTGAGGAAGAGCACAGCTAAGTGCCCGTTTTCTCCCCGTAGTCGACGAACGCAATCTTTGACGGGGAGGCTGCGGTGATAATCCGTTTGATCGCTTCCGCGCTCTGCTTCTCAAAGCAGCCGAGAATACAGTCGTAGAGCACGCCCATCTCTTTCAGCATCGCGGCCGAGCGATGATTCCACTCCGGATTCTTCACCACAATCTTGTGCAGATTCGGCAGCTCCGGAAACCACTTCATGTGGGCGTTCTCGTAGCTCGACGTGTCATTGAACACGTAATACTCGGTCTCATCATTGAAGAAACCGTCGAGCGATTCGAACTGCCAGTTGCTGATGTGGTTCACGTACTCATCAAACCGGTCCTCTTCCGGCACGACAGCCTTGTTCACACTGTACTGAGGCACGAACGCGACGACCGATTCGAAATCAAAATAATGCGAGGCGATCACCGCCAGAAACCCGCCCATTGAGTTGCCCAATGCGTACAGCGTTTTGCCTTCGATGTAAGGCCTCAAGAAGGTTTTCAGCTCGTCGAAATCGATGTTGTTGCCCCAGGAACGCTCTTTATCGATCAGAAAGATCGTCGTGGCGGAGTCGGTAATGCGATAGAACTCCTCGCGCTGCACGTCGATGCCGCCCATCGCATGCCCGATACCGGTAAAGCAGAACACCACGTTGTCTGACGCACGCTGCGCCATCGTGATTTTCAAATACTCGTTATCGAGAATGACTTCCAAGGCAATACTCTGAAGCAACAAGACTGTCATCATCATAGTCAGATGACTGCGGGTGTCTAGAACGGTGTTGGCATTTCGCCAGGCACAGCTCACGTGACTCAGGCAATAAAAAAGGCGCACCCGCTGGCGGGCGCGCCTTTCTCAAAACTCAAAAAGTTTTGTGCTTACGGCTGGTAAGGCAGTGAAGAGTGATGCAGCACGATACGCAGAGTACCGTTCTCATCTTTCTTGTAGCCCCAGCTCTTGTCGACTTTGGTGACGTTGCCGTCTTTGTCTGTGAAGGTTACCCAGCCCATCCACATGCCAACATCGCCCTGAATGAAGCTCGCAGAAGTTTCAGACACCACAGAGCGCCAGCTCTTCAGTGCGAAACCGCCGTCGTTCGGGTATTCGTCGTTATGCGCAACAAAGTAAGACAGTGCGCCGTCGCGGGTCGGGCGGAAGGTTTGCTTGCCGCTCGCCAGTGTAGGTTTAAAGAGTACCGGACCAAGGTTGTAACCGTAGGCCGCATCCAGGGCTTCATTGGCGATCTTGGTGGCAGCTTCGATACCGTCGTTATCGAAAGCGGTTGATATGGCGACGAGGGCATCTCCCCAAATTTCTCGTGCTTCAGCCAGTTCCTGCTCTGTGATGGTCGTAGACATATCTGAACTCCGTAAATAAGCCGCCCGACATGGGCGGTGAATTGCGGGTCGCCACCTTAAGTGAGGGTTTAGAACCCGTCAAGACGCGACATTCTGGAATAACCGTACAAAATGTTCGAAAAAACCGGTAGTTGTGGATTCAGCGCGGGCGAACTATCTCGCCTGCCGACGCCCGAACCGGGTTCAAGAAGCCCCTCAAACCGTGCCGCAGCAGGCGCCGCAATCCGAACAACGCCCGACGGCGAAACCTTGCCTGAACACCGAATCAATGAAGGAGTAAGAGCTATGGCGAAACTGGTTATGTGCGTAACCCGCCATCCGGACCTGTCACCGGAAGAATTCTACGAGTACTGGCTGAACAACCACGGCCCGCTTTTTAAGAAACATGCAGAGGCGCTGAAAGCCGTAAAGTACGTGCAGTCGCACACGATGAACACGCCCATCAACGACGAAATGCGTGAAGCCCGTGGCACATTGCCCGCGTATGACGGTATTGCCGAGATCACATTTGCGTCGGAGCAGGATTTGATCGATGCGATGAAAACACCGGAAGGCCAGGCGATTGCCGCAGAGCTTCGCGACAACGAAAGCAAGTTTATTGACATGGCGAAGTCATCGGTGTTCTTTGTGAACGAACACGAACTGTCTGCTGCTGCATAAGCAACAACAGAGAATGAAAAAGGCCCGCTTCAGCGGGCCTTTTTTTCAAGCTTGTCTCAGGCGCTATCGGCGTCGAACCCAACCCAGTCCGGCCAGGGCAGATCCAAGCAGCCAGACAGTGGCAGGCAACGGGATAGGAGATGCATAGGTGACAAAGTTGATGTCGCCACCGAATGTATTGCCACAGGGCTGCAAACAAAACACCGTGCCACCAGCGTATTCGTTGCTGCGTGAAGCCCCGATAGCACCGGAGCCATCCCAGGTCAGCTCCATAAACAGCACTTCATCAGGAACAATCGTAATCGGAGAAAAACGAAACTCTGCGCAG
>CAYLLI010000191.1:0-4167 GCA_964384295.1 uncultured Chromatiaceae bacterium | reverse complement strand
TGATGGACATTATTCGTCGCTCGATGCGGGAGCGGCATCTTGCGTATACCACCGAGCAAACCTACCTCCACTGGATTCGGAACTTCATTCGGTTTCATCGCATGCGGCATCCGAAGGAGATGGGGCCGGAGGAAGTCGACCAGTACCTTTCCTGGCTCGGGGTTGAGCGGGGTGTGTCGCCGGCGACTCAGGCGATTGCGCTGAACGCCATTATCTATATGTACCGGCATATCTTTGAGCGGGACCTGGGCGACCTAAACTTTTCACGGGCGCGACCGAAGCGGCGCGTACCGCAGGTGTTGGAGCATAACGAGGCATTGCAGTTGATTGATGCGATGCGCGGGTTGCCGCAGCTGGCGGCAAAGCTGATGTATGGCTCCGGGCTTCGTTCGGCGGAATGCCTGGCGCTGCGTATCAAAGACATCGACTTCGGGATGAACGAGATTGTGGTGCGCCAGGGTAAAGGCGGCAAAGACCGGCGTACGATTTTGCCGGACAGTTTGTGCAGTGAACTGCGCGCGCAAATAGAGCGCGTGAAGATTCAGCACCTGAGTGATCTGGCACAGGGGTTTGGCGAGGTCTATATGCCGTTGGCGCTCGCACGCAAATACCCGAATGCACAGAAAGAAACCGCATGGCAGTTTCTGCTGCCGGCCACACGGATTGCCGCCGACCCGATAACGGGCGTCTTCCGGCGGCATCATCTGCACGCGTCCCGAATTGGCAAGGCCATTACAAAAGCACGGCGCGATATTGGCATTCCGAAACACGTGACGGCGCATACATTGAGGCACAGTTTTGCCACCCGACTGCTGGAGCGTGGTTACGACCTGCGAACCATCCAGGAACTGCTCGGGCACACCGACATCCACACCACCGAGATCTACACGCATGTGCTGAACAAGGGCGGGCGCGGGGTTCAGGGGCCGCTGGGTTAGTCCGATTGTGAAAAATGGATAAAAATGGTATAAAAATTATATTCGAGTTTGATGAAGAAAAAGCCGCTCAAACAAAGTTAAGCATGGCATCGACTTCATTGAAGCGCAGCGGATTTGGCAGAGCCAACACCTGACAACCCCGTCGAAATCACTTGTTCACGAGCAGCGCTGGTTGGTCGTTGGCAGCATTGATGGCAAATACTGGACAGCTGCTATTACCTATCGTGGCAAAGCAGTCCGCATTATCTCGGTCAGACGAGCACGGCGCTTTGAGATCGAATCGCTAGAAGGTCACCAATATGGCACGCAAGAAGAAACCCGTTTACTCCACTGAAGAGTTTGACCGGCGCTTTGAAGATGATGAGTCGGACTTGCTTGAACTCATGGATGTCGAGAATGCGGTGTACACCGATCCGACGGTTAAGCGCGTGAACGTCGATTGCCCGGAGTGGATGATTCAATGTTTGGATCGCGAAGCCAAACGAATCGGCATTGCGCGTCAGTCGCTAATTAAGATGTGGCTGGCAGAAAAAATTGAAGCGACAGCGGTTCGGCAACAGGCGTTGGCCGAGCAGCAACAACGTCGCAAGAAGAAAACGGGCTAACTTAAGGCTAATGCACCTCATACACCCAACCGGCTGCACACACGTACTGATACAGCAGGTTGGTCGGAGGGCGGAATTCCAGGTCTTCAAGCGCGATAAGATCATTGCCACCCACCGAGATCCAGTTCGGATCGATCTCCGATGACTCGATGTGCTTGTAGAAGTTGTCGCTCTTCATCGGGTGCACGTAAATCTTCACGTCGTTTGTGAACAGCCGGCCGGTGGCTTCAAGAATGCCGCCTGACAAATCACGGTAGTAGCCTTCGTTCAGCAGCATCGCAAACGCCGACACACCCACCACGAAACGCAGGGGCTGGTTTGAATAACGGCGCAAATAATCGGTAAAGGCGTAGTTGTGTTTCAAGCTACTGACCATCACCCACTCACCCTGGGCCAGTGTCTTACGCACGCGTTCGGCGTACTCTTCGATCCGTTCCGGCTGATCGGCGTGCACGGTTGAGAACGAAAAGTCGATCGTGCCGAGCGGGTCTTCGTGCTCCGGGTTCTCCTGCAGAAACCGCTTGCGCGCGATGTCCATGACCTTCTCGTTGGCGACCAACGGCTGACTCATCGCCACGCGCCGAATAATCAACGGGCGTTTACGCAACACTTCCGACGGCGGGCACATTTCACCGTCTTGGTTAAACAGCACCACTTTAGCGAGCCCGCTGGCCAGCATGCTCATGCCGGTATGCGCAGCATCCACCGATTCAAACGCCGGGCCGTCGAGCGACGCCACGTCCACTTCAATATCATGTTCCTGCAGGTTGTCCGACACCCGCTTCAGGCCGTCGACCGGGTCGGCGCCCGCCAGAAACACGCTGTGAATCAGGTTGACACCCAGAATGCCCAGGCCTTCCTGCTGTTGCAGGTTCGTGGGGTCGAGCATATTCACGTGCAGTATCGCGGTGCTCGGTTCAGCACCGGGTTCGTGCTGAAACCGCAGGCCAATCCAGCCGTGGCACTCGTTGGTACCGTCGTAGTTGCGAGCGGCCACAGTATTGGCATAAGCAAAGAAGCGGGTTTCAGCCGGGCGGTCGGAACCTAAGCGAGTCAGCAGCAGAGCAAACTCTTTATCGAGCATGGCGGTCACGCGTTCACGCGACACATAGCGGCCGGCTTTGCCGTACACCTCGTCCGACACTTTCATGTCGTATGCCGAGATCGTTTTTGCTACCGAACCGGCAGCCCCACCCACACGGAAAAACCAGCGCGCCACTTCCTGACCGGCGCCGATTTCAGCAATGGCGCCGTAGATATTGTGGTCGAGATTGATGGCAAGAGCTTTCTGGTGAGTACTGAGTGTTCCGGCGCTCATGAAGTGATTCGTTCCTGCGGCGTAAAAATCGTTAGCGGGTCGTTAAGTGCAGCATACCAGTAAGCAATGACGTTAACGCAGTGTCTGCATCGCTTTCAGCACATCGTGCCGGCTGATCTGCCCGACCAACCGGTGTCGGTCCATCACCGGCATGCGGCGAAAATTCTCGTTCAGAAAAATATTCGCCACATCAACAATGCTGGCGTCGACATCAATCGTTTTAACGTCTTTGGTCATGTATTCGGAAACGCGCCCGCCCCAGTCGCGGTGATACGAGGCGTTGATGGCGACGCGCATGCAGTCCTTCTCGGTGAGAATACCGACCAGATTGCCCTGCAAATCCATAACGGGTGCACCGGAGATGCGGTACTTAATGAGCGTGTTCATCGCTTCAAGAATTTCCATGTCAGGCGTGAAGCGAATCTCCGCACTGCTCATGTGATCTCTGACTAAAATCAGTTTACGTACCGTTGTGGTCATAGCCACCTCCCCTCACTGGCACCACGCATTAACGGGGCTTGCACCCCGACTGACTCAATACGCAGTCAATCACGCATCCTGCTTTCGGTTCTTGCATTCTTTGACGTCGCCGGCGCAGAAACGGCACTTGCCGTCTGCACTCAGTCCGCCACAACTTCCCTGTATTGCCTTCCGGCCATTCAGCACGCCGACGGACATTCCGAGAATGACCACCGACATCACTGCAAATGTCACCAGAAATAAACCCACTGCATTAGCCCCCGAAGTCATCCAGCATGATGTTATCGGGCTCGACACCCTGGTCGGTGAGCATCTTAATGACCGCGGCGTTCATTGCCGGCGGACCACACAGATAGTACTCACACTCTTCCGGTGCCGGATGGTCTTTCAAATAGTTTTCAAACAACACGTTGTGAATAAAGCCGGTGTCGCCTTCCCAGTTGTCTTCTGGCTGCGGATCCGACAGTGCTACGTGCCATTCGAAGTTGTCGTTGTCTTCAGCAAGCTTGTCGAACTCGTCGCCGTAGAACATCTCACGCAGGCTGCGTGCGCCATACCAGAACGACATCTTCCGATCGGTGTGAATGCGCTTTAGCTGGTCGTAGATGTGCGAGCGCATCGGCGCCATACCGGCACCACCGCCGACAAACACCATTTCGGCCTCGGTCTTCTTCGCAAAGAACTCACCGAAAGGCCCGGAGATAGTCACTTTGTCGCCCGGCTTCAGGTTAAAGATGTACGACGACATCTGGCCGGCAGGAATCGACGGATCAGCGCCCGGAGGCGGAGTCGCGATACGTACATTCAACATCACGACGTTGTTTTC
>CAYLLI010000190.1:0-4172 GCA_964384295.1 uncultured Chromatiaceae bacterium | reverse complement strand
GCCAAGCGTCTCGCAGCGGCTCTGAACCCCGCACAATATATAGACTTCAGCCATATAATCTGGGGTTATAGCGGGATAACAACAACTACGTTCACAGCAGACAGCTGTCCCTATAACTTATGCCGTCCCAATTAGACCGCCGGCTTATAACCGGCATCGGAGTGACGCCATGGGCGACGCAGCAAAAACACTTGAAACAAACGGCATTGCAGATCCGAGCACCCTGGTATTCGGTTGCCGGCAGGAAGGCTTTGCGTTTGACGAGGATCAGACCCGTCAGGCAGCACTGGACCATTGCAATGACGTGTTTGCTTCGCTGTCTGCCGAGAAGCGCGTTGAGTGGGCGCTGCAGCATTTGCCGGATCAACACGTCCTGAGCTCCAGCTTTGGTGCTCAGGCGGCCGTATCGCTGCACCTGGTCACGCAACAGAAGCCCGATATTCCGGTCGTGTTTGTCGACACCGGCTACCTGTTCCCCGAGACCTACCGGTTCGTCGAACAACTGAGCGAGCGGCTCAACCTGAATCTGCAGACCTACAGCAATCCGATGAGCCCCGCTCGTCAGGAGGCGGTTCACGGTCAGCGTTGGAACCAGGGCGTTGACGGTATTCAAGCCTACAACCTCGACAACAAAGTACTGCCGATGGAACGCGCACTGCGCGAGCTCGACACCGGTACCTGGTTCGCCGGCTTGCGCCGCTCACAGAGTCAGTCACGCGCCGACGTGCAGTTTCTGGATTGGCATGGCGAGCGCTGGAAAGTGCACCCGATTGCCGACTGGACCGATCGCGATGTCTACAACTATTTGAAGAAACACGATCTGCCCTATCACCCGCTTTGGGAGAAAGGCTACGTGTCCATTGGCGATGTGCACACCACGAAGTCACTGCACGACGTGAACAACGTGGAAGAGACCCGGTTCTTCGGCCTCACCCGCGAATGCGGCTTGCACAAGATCGACTTGTCGAATCTGTAAACGCCACACCCAACAAAAAAACCTGAGCCGGCAACGACTCAGGTTTTTTTTCGTTCAGGAAAGCTGAAGGCTCAGGCGGCCGAACCAAACTCCTCGTTGCAGCCACCTCGTACCGGCAGCGCAATGGGTGCGAGCAGTTCGTCCACTTCAGCCTGCGTCTCCAGTTCACCGATCTTGCGGGTAATGTCCACCGACAAATGCGGTGCCAACAGTTCAGCAAACTCCAGCATATAACCACGCAGCACCGTGTCGCGCCGGAATCCGATCCAGGTCGTGCTTTGCGGAAATAACCCGTGCGCATCAATGGCGACGAGGTCGTCTTTATCATTGCACTCCCACGCCATTGCAGCCACCACGCCAACACCCATACCCATGCGCACGTAGGTTTTGATGATGTCGGCATCGCGCGCCGTAAACACGACATCAGGCTCCAGATTCTCAGCCGCAAACGCCTGCTTAAATGACGACTCACCGGTGAGACTGAACACGTAAGTCACCAGCGGATAGCCGGCCAGATCTTTCAGGCTGAGTTTGCCCTGATTCGCGGCCAGCGGGTGATCCTTAGGCACGACAACAATGCGTTCCCAGTGATAGCACGGCAACAACACAAGATCAGGAAACAAATCGTATGACCCGGTGGCGATCGCAAAGTCGACGCTGTTGGACGCGACCAACTCGGCGATCTGTTCCGACGTGCCCTGATGCAACTCAAGATTCACTTTGGGATAGCGACTGCGAAATGCCTGCACCACCTCCGGCAACACATAGCGCGCCTGAGTATGGGTGGTTGCGATCGACAAGGTACCTTCCTGTTCCGACGACAAATCGCTGGCAAGACTGCGGATGTTTTCCGTCTCGCGCATAATGCGACGCGCACGGGCAATCACTTCATGCCCTGCGGGAGTGATTGCGGCCAGACTTTTGCCCTTACGGGTAAATAATTGAATCCCGAGCTCCTGCTCAAGCAGCTTCAGTTGCTTACTGATTCCGGGCTGACTTGTGTGCAGCTTCTCCGCTGCGGCCGTAATGTTCAGGTTACTGTCGGCGATGCCGAGCAAATAACGAAGCTGTTGTAATGTCATGAGGCTGTCTACCTGCCGGGTTATGCGGCGGCGACCGTACAGACCGCCATAAAATCAATGGTTATATGTGCTTGGCGCAGCTGCCTGCGCCTTAAACCCAGCATTTTCAATGAATTCAGCGTGTATATAACCACTAGTTACAACGGACTGTCAATCGACCAGTCGCCAGTTTCGCCCGCATATAGCACTGGGCAATAAGACCCTGCAAAGATATTATTATTCAGCGACTTGCGCAGGCATTAAGGTAGCGCCCTGAATACTGACTGAGGCGGCGTCACGACCGCCAACGCTCAACCGGAACTCGAATTGAATACGCTCCCCCTATTCGCAAATTTGCAGGATCAGCCGTGCCTGGTGGTTGGCGGCGGCGTCGTGGCCGGTCGAAAAATTGATCTGCTGCTGCGCGCAGGAGCAACCGTCACCGTCAATGCGCCCGAACTGGACACTGCAGTTGCAACGCTTGCGGATGCCGGAAAGGTCCGGTGGGTTAACGCTGTGTTTCAGCCGGAACTCATTGGCTCAGCTCTGCTCGTCATTGCTGCCACGAACGATGCAGCTGTGAACGCTGAAATCGCAGCACTCTGCAAAGCACAACACACGCTGTGCAATGTTGTTGATGACCGGGACGCATCGGGCTTTGTCATGCCGGCCATTGTCGACCGCTCACCGATTCAGGTGGCCATTACCAGCGGCGGCGCCAGTCCGGTGCTCGCAACCCGGATTCGGCAGCAGCTCGAAGTGAGCCTTCCGGAACGCCTTGGTGCTCTGGCGGAATGGGCCGACCATTGGCGCAGTCATGTCCGGTCGCACTTTGCAGACAGCAATGCCGTGCGCCATTTCTGGCGCGACATTCTCGCCAGCCCGACTGCCGATAAAGTCCTGAATAACGATATCGACAGTGCGAATGACGATTTGCATGCAGCGCTGCGTGATATTGGTAATCCCAAAAGCAACGGCGAGGCCTATATCGTCGGTGCCGGTTGCGGCGATCCGGGCCTGCTGACATTGCGGGCAGCCCAGCTGATTCAGCAAGCCGATGTGGTGCTGTATGACCGCCTGGTCTCGCCGGGAATCGTCGACATTGCACGCCGCGATGCCGAGAAACTGTCGGTCGGCAAAGAAGCCGGCGCTGCTGCGGGCAGTCAGGAAGAGATCAACCGGCTGTTGGTGGAAAAAGTAAGCGCAGGACTTCGGGTCTGCCGGCTCAAAGGCGGCGACCCGTTTATTTTCGGGCGCGGCAGCGAGGAGATTCAGGCATTGGCGGCCGCCGGGCTTCGCTGGCAGGTCGTACCGGGCATTACCGCTGCCAGTGGCGCCAGTAGCTACGCAGGCATTCCACTCACCCATCGCGGCATGGCACGTTCTGTGGTGTTCGTCACCGCGCGCGACCGCGACGACCAGCCACCCGCCGACTGGAATGCCCTGGCTGCCGACCGGCAAACAGTAGTGCTTTACATGGGCGTGGCAAAAGCCGATGAAATCAGCACAGGTCTGATCAACGCCGGCAAACAAGAAGACACACCTATCGCGGTCGTTCAGGACGGCACCACACCCGGGCAGCGCATCGTCAGAGGCAAGCTGAGCGAACTGCCCCGGCTGGTTGCCGACAACAACATCAAAGCACCCGCCGTCATCATTGTCGGCGAGGTGACTGAACTGGCGGATGAGCTCAGTTGGTTTCATACCGACAGCACAAACTCTGCCGAATGGTCGAATGCCGCGTTCAACGCGTTACAGGGAAAACAGGTGAATGAGTAACGCGCTGCACATTGATGACCTGCTCGTCCTGCATCAGCTGAAGGACGAGAAAGGCGTCGCGAACTGGCTGGCCGACTGCCCGAGCCCCGACGCGCCGGGCTTCTTTCTTGAGTCGTGCATGCGGCAAATGGCGATCCCGGCAACGCCGGACTTATCAGACAGCATCTCAGGTTTTGCCGCCGGCAATGCGCTCGAACTCTATCGCGGCACCGATGCCTACCGGTTCGCCCTCGAAGTCGCCACCGGACTGCGCAGTGCCATTCCTGCCGAGACCAACATTCTCGGTCAGATCAAAAGCGCATGGACCGACTGCGTTGCCACGATGCGCAGCACCGATGTCGCGCGGCTGCAGCCGG
>CAYLLI010000189.1:0-4208 GCA_964384295.1 uncultured Chromatiaceae bacterium | reverse complement strand
ATGACACCGGTGAACGTATTCGACAAGCGTTTGTATTGGCCGAAGAGATAACTGACTTCCCGCGCACCCACGCCGATATCACCGGCAGGCACGTCGGTATCCGGGCCAATATGGCGATACAGCTCGCTCATAAATGCCTGGCAGAAACGCATGACTTCGCCGTCGGATTTCCCCTTCGGGTCAAAATCAGACCCACCCTTGCCACCGCCCATCGGCAGGCCGGTCAGGCTGTTCTTGAACGTCTGCTCAAACGCCAGAAACTTAAGAATGCTGAGATTGACGCTCGGGTGAAACCGAATGCCGCCTTTATAGGGACCAATCGCGTTGCAATGCTGCACCCGATAGCCGCGATTAATTTGGTACTTGCCGGCGTCATCCATCCAAACAACGCGAAAGCTGATGACCCGGTCCGGCTCGGTCAGCCGGCCAAAAATTGCCGCTTCCATGTACTCCGGATGCTCGCGCAAAAATGGCAGCACGTTAATGCCCACCTCATAAACGGCCTGATGAAACTCAGGCTCGTGCGGGTTGCGCTGCTCGAGCCAGTTCATGAACTTATAGACTATGTCCGGCTGCCCTTCCTTCTGCCACGCGTTCATTCTTCGCTCCTTATCATCAGCGTTTCGCCAGCACGATTAACAAACAATTCGCTTAGCCGCTGCAAACCGATGCACTGCCGCTCTGCTTGAGTCAGCTCAGGTCCGGTCGCCATGCACGCAGCAACTCACCCCACTTCGCATCGACGTTGGTCAAAGCATCGGGTGCGCCTGCCAGCAACAAACTCTCGTTGCTCTCCGGAAATACCGCCGGGCCGTTTTCTTCCGGCCATTGACGGGTCGCGTCGATCGCGATCTTGCTGCTCTTACCGGTGCGCACTGAACTTGGATCTAAAGGCAGCGCGGGCATATTTTCAAAAACCGCCAGATTGCCGGAGGGCTGCCAACGGGCGCCAACCGCTGCAAGCACAGCATCGTGATCGGTCACATCAATATCATCGTCCAGCACGATGACGACTTTGGCAAAATAGTCGCGCTCGACAATGGCTTTGGCAATCTCTAAGCCCTGACCGGGACGCTCTTTACGAATACTGCAAAACGCAAACCCGACGGCGCGCGTGTCAGGAAAGAAGTCCACGACCGCCGGATGCTCTTGTTTTAGTCGCAGGAACGAGCGCGCATGTCCTGCCGCCATCAAGGCCCCTGCCTGCTCGCCGGTGAAGTTATTCATCAACCACGGATCGCGCCGATGCGTGACACAGGTAACGCGCATCCAGAACACCTCCTGTTTCACCTTGCCCTGGTATCCGACCATCTCGGCATAGGGCCCTTCGGGACGCATATCATCCAACGGCACCTCACCCTCAATGATCATCTCGGCATTCGCGGGCACCCGAAAACCGTTCGTCTCGCAACGCACGGTTTCAATAGGCGCACCCGCCAAACCGCCGGCTATCGATAACTCGTCAACCAGGCGGCCTTTGCCGAATGACATCTTGCTGCCCGACACCATCCAGACATAAGGGTCTGAAGTCAGCACAATCGACACCTTGGCAATTTTCTCGCCGCGCCGCTGTGCCGCTTTCAGATGCCGGTAGCCGGTCTGGCCAGGTTCGGAATTGAGGCCCAACTCACGCGGTCCGCGCAGATGACACCGGTAGGTGCCGAAGTTCACGCCGTATTTCGGGTGCTCGGTATAGACCTGACCGGTGTTGATGTAGCGGCCGGCATCGGCAGGGTTACCCTGAATGAACGCAAACTGCGTCAGATCAATAGCATCGCCGGTGAGCACCACTTCCTTGCATGCGGCTGTCGCGGAATCGACCTCAAGCGGCTCAATCACCGGATACTCACCGTCATTCGCAAGCAACAATTGCTCAACGTGATCACGGGCCGCGCGGTAACTGTTGAACGGCTCGGCACCGGCCGGACCGTCATCCACCGGGTCAATACCGAAAGCAACGCACTCAGCATGCAGATTGCCGCTTTCGTTAACCAGCAGAGGCCCCTTGATCCAGCGCCCGTCAATCCTGACCTCGTCAAACAAAAACGCCGGGGCGCCGCGCATGCCGTGGGTGTCACGCGCGCGATACATGAGTGCCGTCGCTTCATAGTTATCCTGATCCACCCGCGGAATGCGCAACACCAGGCCCTTGGCATCGAGTGCCGCCATATAGTCACGCATGTTTTTATAAGGTGCCCGCAGATTACCGCTGAGACCGGCCGTGGAGACCTGCTTCCCGCCACCGCAGCCCGCTGTCAGCGCCAGTCCGGCAGCGCCCGCCGCAAGACCGAATACCTGACGCCGGGACACGCCGCCGACATCTGCCCCGTTCTTGTCGTTTCCGCTGGATTCTTTCTTCGTCATGGTTACTGCCCCCTGTACACCAATATATCAGCACGCCCACGGTCCGCATCCGGCAAGCTCTGCGCCCGCCGGGGTCGGATCGTAATCGTCAGAATCGACGCTGCCGGATCGCGCACGCGCAGCTCCTGAATAAGCCCGCCTTCGTAATCCGAATGGAAGCTGCCGACAATATGAATAATCTTCGGGCTGCCGGCGGCGCGAGCCTGCGTGATAGAAGCTGCCATTGTCGCGTCCCAGACGCGATGCGCACGAAATAGCTTTGCCAACTGTTCCGGCTCCAGCGGTTTCATACCGCCGGTGTGTTGGCTTCGGGACATTCGTTCCATCGTCCGGTAGAAGCGCGTCTGGTAGTCAGTCGTTGGCGATTTGGCGGGGCAATCAAACAAGGCCTGCTCATCCTCGGGTAACGAACGCCGCACATCGCACCCGGCATTGCGGACCATACGCGAGTACTTAAGCGGTGCATTGCTCGCCAGCAATGCGGCTCCGGCAGCGCGTGCTGAGGTTAGCTTTGGCAGCGACCAGTCGGGCCATTTTTCACGGCTGACCTGGCCGACAAACACGCGCACGTCACGCAGCTGTTCGCCGGTTATGTCACCGCTCGCAAACCGGTCCAGATCGGATTGCTGACTACGATCAAACTCCTCCAGCGACAACACCCAATCCGACGACTCGGTAAACAGCGCTTGCAACAACTCCTGTTGCCAGGCGTGCCCGCCGGCATCGGTATGACTCTCGCCAATGATGATCACATCGGCCGCACGCACCTTCGCCAACAGCGTTGCCCGGTCAAGCGGCGCACCGGTGCTGCCCGAGAAGACCGCCTCGGCAAAAGCGGCACGGGCAACAAGCAGAAAAGTCAGCAAAACGATTCGAACCAACATCATCAGAGCATACCGGCTGAGAGCGCGAATATCATAAACCTGACGGGTGAAGGGTTACACGTTACAGTAGCAAAGTCGGAACCAAACCACGGAAACTCCTATGCGCATTGACGTCATCATCGAGTCGGATAAATCGGCAGACGAGTTCGCGCGACTGGGCGGCCTTGCCGAAGACTGCGGCCTTGGGGGTGTCTGGGTTGCCAACACTGCAAACGGCCGCGACGCGTTCGTCAACTTTTCTAAACTAGCTTTACAGTCGACGCGCATTCCAATGGGACCGATTGCCGTGAGCCCGTTTGAGTTGCACCCGCTGAAGATGGCGATATCGCTACTCACGTTGAACGAACTCAATGGCGGTCGTGCGCAGATTGTCGTGGGTGCCGGCGGTGGTGTCGCAGAAACATTGGCGCCTTTGCCCAAGCGAATGCTGCAGCCGGTGCGCGAATGCGTTGAGATTCTGAATAAAGCCGCCAGTGGTGAAGCCGGTCGCTACAAAGGCGAGAACTTTCCCGTCAGCTGGATGGACACCCGCTGGGTCACCCAACCGAAACCGATGGTTTACGTCGGTGCAAACGGGCCTAAATTTCTCGCCGATGCTGCCGGCTATGCCGACGGCATCATGGTCAGTGACTTCACACCCGAACGCATTCAGCGCACCCGCGCCGTTATTGATCCGGTGCTTGAAGAGCGCGGCATTTCACCTGCGGACTACCCGCTGAATAACTTCTGGGCCTGGCACGTTAAAGACGACCCGGCGGAAGCGGTAAAGGAAGCACGCATCTACCTGTGCGTTCGCGGCACGATTTATCCGGACTACATTCGCGACGTTGTCAGCGAAGAAGAAGCGCGTATCGTCAGCGACAATATCGGCAGTTTTGCCACCGCGTACTATGAAAAGAGCGCAGAGATTAAGCGCGTACCGGATGACATCATCGACAAGATTGTCGCGCACGGCACGTC
>CAYLLI010000188.1:0-4214 GCA_964384295.1 uncultured Chromatiaceae bacterium | reverse complement strand
GGTTGCCTCAAAACTGATTTCCTGAATCGTGCGGCGGGCACCGGGCGCAATATCCAGTGACAGCCAACCCGCCAGCAACGACAGCACGATGGCAATGACCGACAACGGCCGGTACAGCGAAGCCGGACCAATGCCGCACGCCATGATGGCCGCCATTTCGCTATCGCGATAGAACCGGGCGAGCGACAACATAATGGAAATAAAGATACTGATCGGCATCAGTATCGTCAGGTACTGAATGGAGCCCAGCCCCATCAGGGCAAAGATTGCCTCGCGCGGCAGTTTCGCACCGGCCGCATCTCCGAGCACCTGGGCAAACTGCTCTGTCAGCAGCACCAGAAGCAGCACAACCGTCACCGCCACCCAGGTCATCAGCGTCTCTCGAAATACGTAGCGATTCAGAATACTGGGCATATCAATGGGCGGAATATCAAGTAAACTAGCTGCCAGCACGAATCTGACAGAACTGCCGCTCAATCATGGGTGCTCGGTACAAACCGAGTCAAGCCTGCCGCTCAGGAACTAACCTGTCGGGCGACGGACAAACGACCAAACAACCAAAGGAGATATCCATGCGATTTCAAGTGACCACAGGCAAACCCGAGAAACTTTCCTGCAAGGTCGCAGTGGTTCCGGTATTTGCCCAGGGCAAACTTGGCGCAACCGGCAAAGCGATCGACTCACTCGCTGATAAAGCGATCAGCCAGGTCATCAAAGCCGGCGATATCTCGGGAAAAAGCGGCGAAACCATGCTGCTGACGGCAACCGGCAAACTCCCCGCCGAGCGTATTCTGTTGATCGGCTGCGGCGACCAGAAGGCTTTTGACCGGGCTGAATACCGAAAGGCCGTGCAAACCGCATGCGCCCAGCTCGGCAGCAAGAACTATGCCGACGCGCTGTTTTATCTGGCCAGCGACTCAGTGCAGAACGCCGGCGCGTATCGTTGCGCGCGGATCATCGCAGAGACCTGGCATCACAAAGCCTACTCATTTGCTCTCCCCGGCAAGAAGAAAGCCGCCGCGCCTAAGCTTAAAAAGATCGCCATCAACGTCGCTGCCAAGCATTCCGCGGCAGCCAAGCAAGGGTTTAAAGACGGCAACGGTATCGGCGTTGGCATGAGCTTCACGCGCGACCTCGGCAACACGCCGGCCAACTACTGCACACCCAGCTACCTCGTAAAGCAGGCCCGGTCTCTCGCCAAAACGAGCAAAGTGCTTTCCACTCAAGTGCTCAGCGAAAGCGACATGAAGAAACTGGGCATGGGTTCTTTGCTATCTGTCACCGCCGGCAGCGCCGAGCCCGCAAAACTCATCATCATGCAGTACCAGGGTGCCGCGAAATCGAAACGTCCGGTTGTGCTGGTCGGCAAAGGCGTCACCTTTGATACCGGCGGCATCTCACTGAAGCCGCCACCAACCATGGACGAGATGAAATTCGACATGAGCGGCGCTGCTTCGGCATTTGGGGTGATGCGCGCAGTCGTTGAGATCGGGATGAAGATCAATCTGGTGGTCGTGGTTCCCGCGTGCGAAAACATGCCGGGCGGCAATGCAACGAAACCGGGCGACGTAGTGACCTCAATGTCCGGCCAGACCATTGAAATTCTGAACACCGACGCCGAAGGCCGTCTGATTCTTTGCGATGCAATGACCTACGCCAAGCGCTTTAAGCCGGCAGCGATGATCGACATCGCGACTCTGACCGGCGCGTGCGTCATTGCACTCGGCAAATATCGCATGGGTATGATGGCAAACTCGGATGAACTCGCGGAAGAACTGCTGAGCGCAGGCGAGAATGCCGATGACCCTGCCTGGCGCTTGCCGCTGGATCAGCACTACAACAATCAGCTGAAGAGCAACTTCGCTGACATGGCCAACATTGGTGGCAGAGATGCCGGCACGATTACCGCCGGCTGCTTCCTGTCACGCTTTACCGAGGACACCAAATGGGCGCACCTCGATATTGCCGGTGTCGCGTATCACAGCGGCGCAGCCAAAGGCAGCACCGGTCGCCCGGTGCAACTGCTGGTCGAGTACCTGCTGCAGCAATAGACTAAACCGCCGGGGAGAGACAGTTGCAGGACCCTGCGACGCGCATTGATTTCTACGTGCTGGAATCGACAGCTCCTTCAGCGCGTCTGAATTTTGTCTGTCGACTGTGCGAGAAAGCTTATCTGGCAGGGCACCGGGTGTTTTTGCTGACCCGGTCGAAAGCGCAATCCGGTGAGCTCGACAAGTTGCTGTGGACCTTTCGCGACGATGCCTTTGTGCCTCATCAACAAACGGAAAGTGGTCAGCCGGCTGCGGCGGCGATTATTATTGGCAACGAGCTGCCCGGTTCTGACGCAAACGACTCAGGCACTGACGTCCTGATCAATTTGCAGGACACGGTGCCCGCAATGGCGGAACGCTTTCAGCGGGTAGCAGAAGTGATTGACGGTTCGGAACAGGTGCGTGGCGCAGGCCGGAAGCGCTTCAGTGACTACAAACAGGCGGGATTTGCCCCGCAAACTCATAAGATTGGCAATGGTCAAGCGCAATGACGAATGACGACGACATACCGGTACTCACTGAAGCTGTGGATATCCCGGTACTGACTGAAACAGTCGAGCTCGGCAGTCCCGAGAGCCAGCCGCCTGCGCTGAATGAGTTTCAGATGAACGAGTTGCGCATTCGACTCACTGACAGTGCCTACACGCTGATGGAACGATTGCTGTACAACGCCATTCGCGAAATGGAAAATGCGCTGCTTGAAGATCTCGCGAACCAGCTGCGCGACCAGCTTCCCGAGCTGGTCGACTCTATTCTTCAGGAACACCTGAACGCAGCGCACAACGACAACGAGAATACGGATCGCTAATCCGGCGGAAAACATTCATGGATAAGACGTACCAACCCGGCGCTATTGAGAAACGCTGGTATCAACAGTGGGAAGATGACGGTCACTTCGCCCCCTCAGGCAAAGGCAAACCGTATTGCATCATGATTCCGCCGCCGAATGTGACCGGCACGCTACACATGGGGCATGCGTTTCAGGACACGATCATGGATACGCTGACCCGCTATCACCGGATGCAGGGCCATAACACGTTGTGGCAACCGGGCACCGACCATGCGGGCATTGCAACGCAGATGGTCGTCGAGCGACAGCTGGAAGCGGACGGCATCAGCCGGCACGATCTCGGACGCGAAGCCTTCCTGGAGAAAGTCTGGGAGTGGAAAGAGCAGTCCGGTAACACCATCTCGAATCAACTCCGCCGCATGGGCAGCTCACTGCATTGGGAAAATGAGCGCTTCACGATGGATGAAGGGCTGTCGAAAGCGGTTGTTGAAGTTTTCGTCAGCCTGTACGAAGAAGACCTGATTTTCCGCGGCAAACGCCTCGTCAACTGGGATCCGGTATTGCACACAGCGGTATCTGATCTGGAAGTACTCTCAGAGGAAGAAAACGGCCATCTCTGGCACTTCCGCTATCCGCTCGCGGATGGCTCCGGCCACCTTACGGTAGCGACTACCCGCCCCGAAACCATGTTGGGCGATGCCGCGGTAGCCGTGCATCCCGATGATGAGCGTTATCAGCATCTGATCGGCAAGCAGGTCAGCCTGCCGTTGACCGGGCGCCACATTCCGGTGATTGCCGATGACTATGTCGACCCCGAGTTCGGCAGTGGCTGCGTCAAGATCACCCCTGCACATGACTTTAATGACTACGATGTCTGGACGCGCCATAAAGACACGTTATCAATCGTGCCGCACGGTGGCCTGATCAACATATTCACCATCGATGCCCGCATCAAAGCATCACCCGGAGACGATCTGACTTTCGGCCACAAAGCGGCGCACAAGGACGGCGCGCGCATCGCCGATGCGGCCACCGATTCTGCCGACACCTATGCGCTGTTGCCCGAAAAATATCGCGGGATGGACCGCTTCGATGCACGTAAAGCGATTGTGGCGGACATGGATGAACTCGGGCTGCTCGAAAAAACCGACGACCACAAGTTGATGGTGCCGCGGGGCGACCGCAGTGGTCAGGTGATTGAACCGTATCTGACGGACCAATGGTTTGTGAAAGCCGGCCCGCTGGCAGAGCCGGCCGTAAAGGCTGTCGAAGACGGCCGCATCAAGTTCATTCCGGAGAACTGGTCAAAAACCTATTTCGAATGGATGAACAATATTCAGGACTGGTGCATCTCGCGCCAGCTCTGGTGGGGC
>CAYLLI010000187.1:0-4255 GCA_964384295.1 uncultured Chromatiaceae bacterium | reverse complement strand
GAGGGTTTCATAGGCCTGAATGGCAGGCGTCCAGTTGCCGGCAGCCAATGATTTGTCGCCACGCGCCATCAGCTCTTTGGCGAGTGCGGTCATGTCGCGCGTGTCTTTTTTGTTGCGGCTGCAGCCGGTGACTAACAGGCTTACGGTGAGCAGCAGCAAAAGCGGGAATACGAGGCGTTGCATGGTGTGTTGCTTGTGCATGAATGGTATGTGAGAGCCGACTTTTACCGATGAGTCAGCAAGCGCCGCTCTGTGAATTGGTGAAGTATACCGTAAACTGAGCATTCCTCAGGCATTGAGCAAAGCGCCCGACAGTGAAACGAGTATGACGGACAACACCCCCACATCAGCCAGAACCGTTGCTGTACCGGAGGAATCTCACGGACAACGATTCGACCGCACGCTTGCCGAGTTATTTCCGGAGTTTTCCCGCTCGCGGCTTAAAAGCTGGGTGCTCGACGGCAGCGCGACCCTCGACGGGGCTGCGGTTGCACCCAAGCAGTCCGTTAAGGCAGGGCAAATCATTGCGCTGACAGCAGAACCCGATGAGGTGACAGCGGCGGCGCCTGAACCGATGCCGCTGGACTTTGCCTATGAAGACGAGCATCTGCTGGTGCTGAATAAACCGGCGGGTCTGGTTGTTCATCCGGGCGCCGGTAATCCGGCAGGTACTCTGGTAAACGGGTTGCTGGCATTCGATGAGGGACTGGCCGTGCTGCCGCGCGCCGGCTTGATTCATAGGCTCGACAAAGACACGAGTGGGTTATTGATGATTGCGCGGACACTGGAGGCGCACACGCAACTGGTGCGCGCGCTTGAAGCACGGGATATCTCCCGCGAGTATCGCGCACTTTGTCTGGGTAGGCTGACAGCCGGTGGCACGGTGGATGCGCCGATCAGCCGGCATTCAACTCAACGCACGAAAATGGCCGTGCACCATTCCGGCAAACCCGCCGTCACCCATTACCGGGTGCTCGCACGTTTTGAACATTTCACTTTTATCGGCTGCCGTTTGGAATCGGGCCGCACGCATCAGATTCGCGTGCATATGGCGCACAAGAAACATCCGTTGGTAGGCGACCCTTTGTACAGTGGCCGTCTGGTCAACCCGCGTGGCGCGAGTGAAGCTCAGCTGCAGGCGCTGCGCGACTTCAAGCGTCAGGCGCTGCATGCCAGCCGTCTCGCCTTTGATCACCCGATCACCGGCCAGCCCGTTGAACTGTTTGCTGACTTACCCGACGACCTGCAGGCGCTGCTGGCAACGTTGTCTGAGGGAGAGTATTCAGCGGATGATTTCAACGCAATGCGCTGGCCCGAGGTGGCTCAGGAGTAGAAAGACTTTATGAGTGAAGCCATCGAATTGATCGAACCCAAGTGGCCTGCGCCTGAACGCGTCAAAGCGCTGGCAACGACCCGCGCCGGCGGGGTGAGTGATGGCGATTACTCCGCTTTGAATCTCGCCACGCATGTGGATGACCACCCAGCCAATGTTCAGACCAATCGCGATCGTTTAATGACAGCGGCGGGTCTGCCGGCGGCACCGTGCTGGTTGAATCAGGTGCACGGAAACACGGTGGTTGATGCGGCGAATACGGTCGGTGAGCCTGATGCCGATGCGTCCGTTACCGATGTTCCCGGCGTCGTTTGCGCCGTGATGACCGCCGACTGTCTGCCGGTGCTGTTGTGCGCGAGCGACGGCAGTCGGGTCGGGGCCGTGCATGCCGGCTGGCGTGGTCTTGAGACCGGTGTATTGCAGGCAGCTTTGCAACCGTTTGCAGGCCAGGACGTATTGGCCTGGCTTGGCCCTGCGATAGGCCCTTTAAGTTATGAAATTGACGACCGCGTTCGCGATCATTTCCTGCGCCTGAGCGCGGCTGACAGCGACTTTGAAGATGCGTTTGAATTCAGCCGGCCCGGGCACTGGTACTTCAATCTGTATCGCACGGCCAAGATCATTCTTGCCGCCGCCGGCGTGGCTGAAATCTACGGTGGTGACTTTTGCACCCTGTCGGATGAGCGTTTCTATTCCTACCGCCGCGACGGCATCACGGGTCGTCAGGCGAGCCTGATATGGCTGGAAAACCGCTAAATTAGTACCCGCCAAGCGCTTGAAAAACCGGCGTATATCCCCATATTCAATGCATAGTCAAAAGACACCGAATATGAGGGCATTCCAATGCGGATGGACAAATTAACCAGTAAGTTTCAGATGGCGCTCGCCGACGCACAGTCGTTGGCGGTCGGCCAGGACAATCAGTTTATTGAGCCGGCTCATGTGCTGGTCGCACTGCTGGATCAGCAGGGCGGCAGCGTGCGTCATTTGCTGACCAAAGCGGGCGTGCGTGTGAATGTGCTGCGTTCGAAACTGGGCGAACTCGTCGAGCGACTGCCGTCGGTGCAGGGCTCTGCCGGTGAAGTGCACCTGTCGAATGATCTGAGCAAGCTTCTGAACATGACCGACAAACTGGCGCAGCAGCGTAAGGATCAGTTTATTTCCAGCGAAATCTTTGTGCTTGCCGCCTGCGATGACAAAGGCAGCGTGGGCGAGGCTCTGCGTGATGCGGGTTGCGTCCGTGGTGCGTTGGAAAAAGCCATTGATGAACTGCGCGGCGGGGAAAGCATTGCCGATCCCAATGCCGAGGAGTCACGTCAGGCACTCGAAAAATACACGATCGATTTAACCGAGCGTGCCGAACAGGGCAAGATCGACCCGATCATTGGTCGCGATGACGAAGTGCGCCGCACCATTCAGATTCTGCAGCGCCGGACAAAGAACAATCCGGTGCTGATCGGTGAGCCCGGCGTGGGTAAAACCGCGATTGTCGAGGGCCTCGCGCAACGCATCGTCAACGGCGAAGTGCCCGAGGGCGTTAAGGACAAGCGCGTCTTGTCGCTCGACATGGGCGCGTTGATCGCCGGTGCGAAATATCGCGGTGAGTTCGAAGAGCGCCTGAAAGCGGTGCTTAATGATCTCGCGAAACAGGAAGGACAGATCATTCTGTTTATCGATGAGCTGCACACGATGGTGGGCGCGGGTAAAGGCGAGGGCGCTATGGATGCCGGCAACATGCTGAAGCCTGCCCTTGCGCGTGGTGAGCTGCACTGCGTGGGTGCAACCACACTGGATGAGTATCGTGAGTTCATTGAAAAAGATGCCGCTCTGGAACGTCGTTTCCAGAAAGTGCTGGTGGATGAACCGACCGTAGAAGACACGATCGCGATTTTGCGCGGCCTGAAAGAGCGTTACGAAGTGCACCACGGCGTTGAGATTACCGACCCTGCCATTGTCAGTGCGGCAACACTGTCGCAGCGCTACATCACCGACCGCCAGTTGCCGGACAAGGCGATTGATCTGGTCGACGAAGCTGCCTCGCGCATTCGCATGGAGATCGACTCCAAACCGGAGGTCATGGACCGTCTGGAACGACGCATTATTCAGTTGAAAATTGAACGCGAAGCGCTGAATAAAGAAAACGACGAGGCGTCGAAAAAGCGCTTAAGCGACCTGGAGTCGCAGCTGGCAGAGCTCGAGAAAGAGTATTCCGATCTCGAGGAAGTCTGGAAAGCGGAAAAAGCGGCCGTGCAGGGCACCACACACATTAAAGAAGAACTCGACCGGGCCCGTGTGGAGCTCGAAACAGCGCTGCGTGCGCAGGATCTGCAGCGGGTGTCCGAACTGCAGTACGGCAAGATTCCGGAGCTCGAGCAGTCGTTGCAGGATGCCGGTCAGGCCGAGCAGCAGGAAAACACATTGCTGCGTAACCGGGTGACCGACGAGGAAGTGGCTGAGGTGGTGTCACGCTGGACCGGTGTGCCGGTCAGTCGCATGCTCGAAGGCGAGCGCGAGCGTTTGTTGCGCATGGAAGACGAGCTGCATCAGCGCGTGGTGGGCCAGGACGAGGCGATTGTTGCCGTGTCGAATGCGATCCGCCGTTCGCGGGCGGGGCTTGCCGACCCGAACCGGCCCAATGGTTCGTTTCTGTTCTTAGGGCCCACCGGTGTCGGTAAAACGGAACTGACGCGGGCATTGGCGAACTTCCTCTTCGATAGCGAAGACGCGCTGGTCCGCATCGACATGTCGGAGTTTATGGAGAAGCATTCGGTGGCACGGTTGATTGGTGCACCGCCGGGCTACGTCGGTTACGAAGAGGGTGGCTATTTGACCGAAGCCGTCAGACGGCGACCCTATTCCGTCGTCCTGCTTGATGAAGTTGAAAAAGCCCATCCGGACGTTTTCAACATTCTGCTGCAGGTA
>CAYLLI010000186.1:0-4317 GCA_964384295.1 uncultured Chromatiaceae bacterium | reverse complement strand
TGAACGAGTATGAAACTCTCGATGCGCTGGTTCAGAATGCCGATGCCATTGGCGGCAAGATCGGCGAAAACCTGCGCGCAAACCTCGACCAGCTGAAGCTTTCCAGGCAACTGGTCACTATTGAACTTGATGTGGATCTGCCGGTTCAGCCGGATGAGCTGACACGCTCTGACCCCGACACAGAGGGGCTTAAGGCGCTTTACCAGGAACTGGAACTGAAGAGTCTTCTCAAAACACTGGGCAGCAACAGCGCCGATGAACCAAGCGCTCCTGCCGCAGCGGCTGACACCACAGGCTCAGTCGTCGAGTCACGCGACTACGAAACAGTACTAACAAAAGAACAGTTCAAGCGCTGGCTGGACCAAATAGAGTCCGCAGAGCTGACGGCCTTTGACACTGAAACGACCAGCATCAACTACATGGAAGCAGAACTGGTTGGCCTGTCATTTGCAGTAACGCCGGGTAAAGCCGCCTATGTGCCCGTCGGCCACACCTATCCGGATGCGCCGGAACAGCTGGATCGTGACTGGGTGCTGAAACAGCTGCAGCCATGGCTTGAAAACGCTGAGTGCAAGAAGGTGGGACACCATCTGAAATACGATGCCCATGTGCTGGCGAACTATGACATCACGCTGAACGGCATGGCCTACGACACAATGATCGAGTCTTACGTCCTCAATAGCACCGCGGGTCGCCATGACCTGGATTCGGTGGCGCAGCGCTATCTGGGTGTCGACACGATTCACTATGAAGATGTTGCGGGCAAAGGCGCAAAGCAAATTGGTTTTAATGAAGTGACGATTGAGGTCGCGACACCCTACGCCGCCGAGGATGCGGATATATGCCTCCAGCTGCACCAACATTTGTGGGAACAGATCAGCAGCATCGAATCACTGAAGAAGCTGTACGAAACGATCGAGCAACCGTTGGTGCCGGTGCTGCAAAGAATCGAAGAAACCGGCGTGTTGGTGGACGATTTTCTGCTCACTCAGCAGAGCGGCGAGATTGAGCGGACTCTGCAGAAGGTCGAACAAAAAGCGCATGAAGTAGCCGGACACAGTTTTAATCTGGCCTCGCCCAAACAGCTGCAAGCGATACTGTTTGAAGAACTTGAACTCCCGGTGATCCGCAAGACACCTAAGGGCCAGCCATCAACCGCAGAGGACGTTCTGCAGGAGCTGGCCGAGGACTACGAACTGCCGCGACTCATTCTGGATTACCGCGGACTGGCAAAGCTGAAAAGCACCTATACCGACAAGTTGCCGGGCATGATTAGTCCCCGCACCGGACGCATACATACGTCTTATCACCAATCGGTGGCGGCAACCGGCCGGCTGTCTTCGTCAGATCCGAATCTGCAGAACATCCCGATACGCACTGAAGAAGGCCGGCGAATCCGGCAAGCGTTTGTGCCGGACAAGGGCAACATTCTGATCGCCGCCGACTACTCACAGATTGAGCTTCGCATCATGGCGCACATATCCGGAGATACCGGGCTCGTGGATGCGTTCTCGAATGATCAGGATGTTCACAAAGCGACAGCCGCCGAGGTGTTCTCAACCGACCTGAGCGATGTCAGCAACGACCAACGGCGCGCCGCCAAAGCGATCAACTTCGGGCTCATGTACGGCATGTCAGCGTTTGGTCTGGCCAAACAGCTCAACGTCAACCGTTACGAAGCACAGGATTATATTGATACGTACTTCGAGCGTTACCCGGGCGTGCAGAAATTCATGCAGGAAATTCGTGAGACCGCGAAGCAACAGGGGTATGTCGAAACGGTTTTCGGACGGCGGCTCTATCTTCCGGATATCAACAACCGCAACGGTCAGCGAAGGCAGTACGCCGAACGCAGTGCCATCAATGCCCCGATGCAGGGAACGGCGGCCGACATTATCAAAATGGCAATGCTGAAGGTTCAGGAATGGCTGGATACCACAGACACCAAAGCCAACATCATCATGCAGGTGCACGATGAACTGGTGCTCGAAGCACCGGCGTCCGAGCAGGATCTCGTCAGCGGCCAGCTGGCCGAACTGATGGCGCAGGCGGCGAGCCTGAGCGTGCCGCTGAAAGTTGACGTGGGCACAGGCCAGAACTGGGACGAAGCCCACTAGCCGCTGCTGCAGCGGGTCATTTGCGGCGATTCAAGACAGCTCAAAAGTCGGAACTTTGAGCTGAATTTGGTATCATAAGGACTGGGTGCTAGCACCCCCCGCTTGCCTCCCTAAGCGGGACAGTAAGAACGGTTTCCCCAAGCCACTTGCTGTAGCCCCGGGTGTAACCCCTGTACTTACACACCCGGGGCATTCTTATTTCCGGGCAGTGTAAATGCAGCGCTGTCTCGCCATCAGGCCGTCAGAAAATCATCCAGCTTTTGCCGTGCCTCAGTCACCCCATCTTTCTTTAAAGACGAGAACAGTTGGACGGAGGCGAGGTCGCCAAGCTCTCTGGCAACAGTCAGGCAGGCGCTTTTCGCCGGTCCCCGCTTCAGCTTATCCGCCTTAGTTAACAGAACATGGACAGGGCAGCCCAATTCCTGACCCCAATGGATCATGTGCCAGTCAAAATCGCCGAGCTGTCGCCGGATATCGACGACAACAAACATGCCGGCCAATGATTGTCGCTCAGAGAAATACTGAGTCATTAGCGCCTGCCAGTGGTCTTTAGTACTGAGAGTAACTTTGGCATAGCCATAGCCCGGCAGATCCACCAACCGCTGCTGGTCCCGAAGGGCAAAGAAATTCACCAACTGAGTCCGGCCGGGGCTCTTGCTGGTTTTGGCGAACCCGCGGCGGTTTACTATCGCGTTTATCGCGCTGGATTTGCCCGCATTCGAGCGTCCGGCAAAGGCGACTTCAGCGCCCTCGTCGGGAACAAACTGGCGGGGCAAATTGGCACTCTTGATGAAACTCGCGAGTGGATAGTGAGACATGAATCAGGCTCGAAAATGGCGGGTTTTAGCCGATTCTCACTCGATTTGGTGTAGAATCCGCCGGCGGGCCAAGTGTAGCATGCGGCTCCGGCATTAAACCCCAACACCATTAAACATTTCAGTTCAGGCAGGTTTGCGAACGTGATCAATCAATCAACTCTTTTCAAAGTGGCCGTGCAGGCATTGCTCGCCATTACTTCAACGGCTTTTTTCAGCTCTTTAAGCCTCGCCGCCGGCTCTGCCGAAGACGGCCAGGAGAAAGCCGCCACCTGCATCGCATGCCACGGTTCCGACGGCAACAGTGCCAATCCTCAGTGGCCGAGCCTTGCCGGTCAGAACACCGCCTATCTGGAAAAGACGCTGAAAGCGTTTCAGCAGCCGCTGGGCTCTGACGGCAAAGTCACCGACGGCGGTCGCTACGATCCGGTCATGACCGGACAGGCAACGAACCTGAGCGAACAGGATATGGCAGATCTGGCTGCGTATTTCACCGGTCAGAAAATGGCGGGCAAGGTGTCTGATCCATCACTCGTCGGCGCAGGCGAGCGCCTGTATCGCGGCGGCAACATGGAAGCCAACATCTCTGCATGCATCGCGTGCCACGGCCCGAACGGTCGCGGTAATGGCCCGGCAGGCTACCCGTCACTGGCAGGTCAGCACGCTGTCTACACTGCGAAACAGCTGAAAGACTATCGCTCCGGCGCACGTAAGTCTGACAATGCGGCCATTATGCGCAGCATCACCGAGCGTCTGACCGACGCAGAGATCGAGGCTGTTGCATCCTACATTCAGGGCCTGCGCTAAGAATTGACCAACGGATTACTCGCCATGCTTAGAAACATACTCGCTGTTGCAGCTATTGCTTTTCTGACCGCGTGCGGACCGGCACCGCAGGAGGCCGATGTTTCTGAGGCACCGGCTTCGAATGCGACGCAACCCGCTCCTGCAGCACCGGCCGAACCGGCTGCAATGGAGGCCCAGGCAACAGAGACTGAATCTCCGGCTTCACGGCCTGCGGGCGAGTATCAGTACAAGCAAGGATTGCACTTCGAACGCTTTACCAATGCACAGGGAACCAGCAGCGCCCCTGACAAGATCGAGGTGGCAGAAGTGTTCTGGTACGGCTGTCCGCATTGCTACAGCTTTGAGCCTTATCTCCAGAAGTGGGAAAAAACACTGGGGCCGGACATCAGCTTCATTAAGCTGCCGGTCATGTGGAACCCGACCAACGAAATCCATGCCCGCCTGTTCTACACGCTGCAGGCACTCGGCATTCTGGATGAGGCTCACGGCGATATCTTTCAGGCGATTCATACCGACCGCAAGATGCTTGCCTCGGAATCGGCACAACGCGATTTTGTCGTTGAACGTTATGACGTCAG
>CAYLLI010000185.1:0-4326 GCA_964384295.1 uncultured Chromatiaceae bacterium | reverse complement strand
GCAGCGGGATTAGCGGTGCTGCTGTTTGTGTTGGCCGCTCAGTCCGCGCGGGGAGATGCTGAATCATCCCCAAGGCAATGGATGTTGCTGGCAGCTGCCGCTGTGATCGTGCCGATGTTCCGGCCGGAACTGGCACTGTTTGTGGGTTTGGTCGTGATCGGGTGCGCCCTGGCGCTGCCGCAGCGCCGTGTGTTTGTGCGCACAGCGATTGCTGCTTTTCTTGCCGGGACGGTGTACCTGATTGCCCGGTACGCCTATTACGGGTTGCCGTTGCCATTGCCGTTTTACATCAAGCAGGGCGATGTTGCCGGGCTGGCCGGCTGGCTGGAGTTTGCGGATTTTGCGTTGTCTCTGAGCGCGCTTTTGCCGTTCATGCTGGGGTTTGCATGGCTGCGGCGCGACGACATACTGCGGGCATCCGGTAACGGCCGGTTTGTTCTTATCGTGTTTGCGGCATTGGTCTGCCAGACACTCTATTACGCTTCCATTCAGCACATTATGGGTTTCGCCGGGCGCTACTTTGCGCCGGTCGCCGGGGTCTGGGTGTGCTTATTGTTTATTGCCATTGGCGCAGCGCTGCAGTTTGCGGCGGAGCGTTGGCCTTCCGGCAAGTTCGTTAGCGTAGGTGTTGGTTGTCTGACCGTTTGGCTGGTCTGGACCGGCTTTTCCGATCAGGCCGAGCGCTTGCCGGTAGTCAAGGCGCAAGCACTCGACTGGTATGCGCCGTTGCTCGAGTCGCAGCGGGCCGTCGCGCAGTCGCTGACACCGCTTGCCGGTGAGTCGGTCAGCGGTATCGCGTTGAATGACTGTGGCGTTATTCCGTTTTATACCGGCTTGCATACCGTGGATCTCGGCGGATTAAACAACCGGCGGATCGCGCTGGCAGCTGACCGTGGTCCGGCGGCTTTGCTTGAGATTGCCGAGCATGAGCCGGATCTTCTGCTGCTGGTGTCGCGGCGAAGCCACGGTCGGACAGTGCTCTATGGCTGGGAAGGTCTGACCGACGCTGATGCCGTTGATGCGGGCTATGCCTATGCCGGTACGTTCCCGGTGAGTGAGAATTCCGGTGCAGACGGTTACTATTTGCTGCTGTACGTGCGTGAGTCGGCAAATTCGGCCGCGTATCTGAGCCGTCTGGCTGCCGATGGGCATCTGCGGGTATTGAATGCGCCGGAGTAAGCAGCACGGGTCGCTGATGGTGGCAGGGGAGAATCGTTGATGAACAATCCGTTTGATCCGGGTTATTACACGGGTGAAGAATTGGCGGATGCCGGGTTTAAGTCGCTGGGCACGAATGTGTCCATTGCGAAGAACTGCACCATCATCGGACTCGAGAACATTTCCATCGGCAGCAACGTTCGCATTGATGGCTACTGCAGTTTGATTGCCGGTGGTAATGGCTCTATCGACATTGGTTCGTATATACACGTCGGTGCCTACGGATTGTTGTCCGCCGGCGGCGGAGTCGTTTTGAATGACTTCGCAAATCTGTCTCAGGGGGTGCGTATTTACACCCGTTCCGATGACTATTCCGGCGAGTACCTGACCAACCCGATGGTGCCCGAGGAGTATCTGGGAGTTGAGGAAGGCCCGGTGACGGTCGGACGTCACGGCATACTCGGCACGGGCACCGTGGTTATGCCGAATGTTGTTTTGGGCGATGGAGTGGCAACCGGCGCATTGACGTTCGTCAATAAGAACCTCGACCCTTGGGGTATCTATGTGGGTGTGCCGGCCCGCAGATTGCGGGAGCGCTCGCAACGTCTGCTGGAACTGGAAGCCAAGTTGCTGAACGGTCAGGCTGACTGAAGCTGCCGTTGATCAGAGTTTAAACAGGATGATGGTTGTATGAGTATTGTTGGGATTGTGCTTTCGCAGTTGCTGATTGCATTGCTGGTGGGTGCCACGGTGTTCGTGCTGCTGAAGAAGCGGATTAAGCGGGTACAGCGCTCCGGGATTGATATCAGCCTGTTAACCCAGCTGCGCAAAGAAGTGGACCTGACGCGTTGCCGGATCGACGTCGATCCTGCGCTGGTTGAGCAGTTCTCGATTGACAGCAAGTCCGACGAGTTTCTGGTGGTGTACGACAAGCCGGAGCCGCTGGTGTCCGTTTGCGTGGGTACGTACAACCGCGGCGAGCTGGTGACCGAGCGCTGTGTCGCCAGCCTGCTGAGTCAGACCTACAAGAACATTCAGGTCGTTGTTGTGGGTGACTGCTGCACCGACGATACGGCGGAGCGACTCGGTGCTATTGATGATCCGCGCCTGACTTTCCTGAATATGCCTGAACGCGGCAACTATCCGCCCGAGGGGCCAAATCGCTGGATGGTGGCCGGTACCGCCACCGTCAACAAAGCGCTCGATTTGGCCGAGGGTGATTTTGTTTGTCATCTGGATGACGATGACGAGTTCATGCCCGACAAAATCGAGAAGATGGTCGCGTTCATGCAGCGCGAAAAGGTGCATTTCGCCTGGCATCCGTTTGAATGCCAGCGGCCGGATTTCAGTTGGTACGTGGTCGATTCCGACGAGCTTGAGCTGGGCCAGGTTACGACGTCATCCATTTTTTATCATCGCTGGCTTAAGCGCGTGCACTGGGATGTCGAAGCGTGGCGTTTCGGCGAGCCGGGTGACTGGAACAGGGTTCGCCGGCTGAAGTATCTGGGTATGACCTACGCGCGTTTCGATGAGGTTTTGATTAAGCATTATCGCGAGCAGAATCAAAAAACCAGCTAGTTTTCAGCTAGAATAGCGCCTCCGAGCATCGCTCGTTCAGGTACTTCTCAGCACGATGTCCAGCCAGTCTTCTGCTATTCCGTTTCTGCGCCCGTCGTTGCCGGTGCTGGCCGACTACGCGCCGTATCTCGAAGAAATCGACGAGAATCGCTGGTATTCGAACTTCGGCCCGCTGAACAGCCGGCTTGAGCAGGCTGCGCTTACCGATTATTTCAACGGCAATGGCGCGATCACGACGGTGGGCAACTGTACGTTGGGCCTGATGCTCGCGATATCCGCGCTGCGCAGAGAGCAGGGCAAGTACGTCATCATGCCGAGTTTTACCTTTGCGGCAACGGCACTGTCTGCGGTCTGGGCGGGACTGACGCCGTACTTTGTCGATATTGATCCGGATGATTGGGTTGCCACGCAGGCAGCGGTGTCGTCCGCCGTGCAGGAACTCGGCGATGATGTGGCTGCCGTTGTCGTTTACAACACCTTTGGTACAGCAATACCACTGACGTGGCTCGCCGAACTGCATCGCGCCGGCACTCCGGTGATCATCGATGCAGCGCCCAGTTTTGGTGCTACCGGTGAAGACGGAAAGCCGTTTGGCGAGGGTTTTCCGGGTGCCGTGGTGTTCAGTTTGCATGCCACCAAGCCGTTTGGCATCGGTGAAGGCGGGCTTATTTACAGTGCCGATGCCGGTTTGATCGACCGGCTGCGACGTCTTTCCAATTTCGGGTTTTCAGCACCCGGTGTTTCCGATGAGCACGGCTTCAACGCCAAGCTGCCGGAGATCTCGGCAGCGGTCGGACTGGCCGTTATGCAGGGTTATCGCGACAAGATGCAGCGGCTTGAGGCGGTGTATCAAAGCTATCTGACAGCGCTCAATGACGCGGGCTTGTTTGCCGACGGCGTCGCCGCGCAAGCGGTGCAGGGCACGATACCGCATCAGTTTATGCCGTTGCTGCTGCCAACGGCTGCGGATCCGGTGGTGGTTGAAGAGCATATGGCCGAGCAGGGGGTCGGCGTGCGGCGTTACTTTACGCCGAGTTGTCATCATCAGCAGGGGATGCGTGACTTCCCAGCTGCTGATTTGCCGGTGACTGAACAGGTGTCGGGCAGGGTGATGTGCCTGCCGCTGTGGGACGGTCTGGAAGAAGCGGATGTTGTTCGTGTGACCGCAGCGCTCAGAGGCGCACTGTAGGCTGCTATGGGTCTCAAAAGCCGATTGAAGAAGCGCTGGCGTCAGGCTACTGATATCGAGCCCGGTGCCGATATTTTTCAGGCATCCCGCCTGCGTCAGTTGCTCGAGTACCTGCTTGACGGATTGGTACCGCCGTTTCTTCGCAACGTGTTTCGCCCGCTGGGATTGTGGTTTAAACGACAGCGGTTTTTGCGCGCCTACCAACAACAAACGAAATTGCATCTGGCGTGCGGCACGCATTTGTTTGACGGCTGGGCCAATATTGATTTGCACGGCAACACCGGAGTGTTGGGCTGGGATCTGACCGAGCCGTTCCCGCTTGAAACCGGTTCCATCAGTTTTATCTATAACGAGCATTTTATCGAGCATGTGCCGAAGGACGCTGCACAACACATGCTGAA
>CAYLLI010000184.1:0-4346 GCA_964384295.1 uncultured Chromatiaceae bacterium | reverse complement strand
GGCTCCTCGGAGATCAAGGTCACCAGCGTGACCGGGTCGACTTTGGTGTCGCCGGCAAACTCGATGATGGCGCTGCCGGCATACACGCTGATTTTCTTAATGCCCAGCGGGGTGGCCTGCAGTTTCAGTGCCGTTTGCCGGAATAAATTTTGCGTGCCTTCCGGCAGCAGACCGAAGCGGTCGATCAGCTCGACGCGCAGCTGACGCAGCGCCTCCTGATCGGGCGCGCTGGCAATCCGTTTGTAGTGCACGAGACGCATGTGGACGTCCGGCATGTAGTCTTCGGGCAGCAGTGCCGGCAGATGGAAGTCGATCTCGGGCCCGTGGTTCAGGTTGACCTCAAGCTCGGGCTCTTCGCCCTCGCGGATTGATGCCACGGCTTTGGCCAGCAGTTCCGAGTACAGACTAAAACCGATCTGCTGCATGTGACCGGTCTGATCATCGCCCAGCAGTTCGCCCGCACCGCGAATTTCGAGATCGTGCGTGGCGAGCACAAAGCCCGCGCCTAAATCTTCCATCGATTCGATCGCATCAAGGCGCTTGCGTGCGTCGTCGGTCATGACCTGACGGGGCGGGGTGATCAGATACGCAAACGCTTTGTGGTGGGAGCGTCCGACACGGCCGCGCAGTTGGTGCAGTTGCGCGAGACCAAAGCGGTCGGCGCGGTTGATGATGATCGTGTTGGCGTTCGGTATGTCGAGCCCGCTTTCAATAATTGCGGTGCTGACCAGAATCTGGAAGCGGCGATGGTAGAAGTCGAGCATGATCTGCTCGAGTTCGCGCTCGTTCATCTGCCCGTGCGCGACGCGATAGTCGGCGTCCGGCACGATCTCGGCGAGCATGCCGGCGACCTTATCGATATCCGAAATCCGGTTGTGCACCAGATAAATCTGCCCGCCGCGTTTGAGTTCGCGCTGACACGCTTCACGCAGCGTGGCGGTGTCCCATTCGGTGACATAGGTTTTGATGGCCAGGCGGGTTTCCGGCGGGGTCGTGATTAAAGACAGGTCACGCAGCCCGCCCATCGACATGTGCAGCGTACGTGGAATGGGGGTTGCCGTCAGCGTGAGCACGTCGACCTCTGCACGCAGCGCTTTGAGTTTTTCTTTCTGCCGCACACCAAAGCGATGCTCTTCATCGATGATCACAACGCCGAGGTTTTTGAAGTTGATGTCCGATGACAGCAGCTTGTGTGTGCCGATGACGATGTCGACGGTGCCTTTTTTGAGCCCTTCAACCACTTCGCGGGTTTCTTTGGCCGTGCGAAAGCGTGAGAGCGCTTCAATATTCACCGGCCAGTCGGCGAAGCGGTCGCAGAAGGTCTGGTAATGTTGTTGGGCAAGCAAGGTCGTCGGTGCGACAACCGCTACCTGCGCTCCCGCGGACGTTGTTGCAAACGCCGCACGCAATGCGACTTCTGTTTTACCAAAGCCGACATCGCCGCAGATCAACCGGTCCATCGGTTGTTTGGACTCAAGGTCTGCGAGTGTGGCGTCAATCGCTGAGGCCTGGTCTTCGGTGAGTTCAAACGGAAAGCCTGTGGCGAAGTTTTCGTAATCGAGCTGGCTGTATGGGTGTGCGGTGCCTTCGCGGGCGGCGCGCTGCGCGTATAAGCCGAGCAGTTCGGCCGCGACATCGCGAATTTGTTTGTTGGCTTTTTTGCGCGCCTTAATCCACTGGTCTGTTCCAAGCCGGTGCAGCGGCGCTGTTTCGGGTGACGCGCCGCTGTAGCGCGAGATCAACTGCAGCGAGCTGACCGGCACGTGCAGCTTGTCGCCGCCGGCGTATTCAAGGGTTAAAAATTCGGTCGGAATGCCGCCCGCGTCCAGTGACGACAAGCCAATGAAGCGGCCGACACCATAGTCTTCGTGAACCACGGCGGTGCCCGGAGTCAGATCGTTCAGGTCGTTAAGAATCGCTTCCGGGTCACGCACTTTGCGCGCGCGTCTTCGGCGAGGTGCTGCACCAAACAGTTCCTGCTCGGCGATGATGGCAACATTCGCCAGCGGCAGTATCGCGCCGGCATCGAGTGGTGCGACAGTAATCGCCAAAGGCAATTCGGAGTCGGCGAACTCATCCCAGGTTTGAATGACCGGTGCGCGAATACCACGATGACGGAGCAGGTCGCCGAGCATTTCACGCCGACCGGGGGATTCCGCGGCGATCAGGCAGCGACCGTCCTGTACATTGAGCCAATCGGCCAGCGCCGCTGCCGGTTCATCGGCATGGCTGTTGATGAGCACCGCAGGGGCGGGTTTGGCCGGCAGGTTGCGCGCCGGTGCCGGCAGTTCATTTGGCAGCAATTGTGTTTGCTTTCGGGCGATCAGTGCATCGCGTTGGTCACTGAGCGTGATGAACAGTTCCTCAGGTGACAGCGCGGGGCGCTCCGCGTCGTGACGGTACTGCTCGTACTGGGTTTCGATCTGTTCCCAGTTAGTCTCGAGCACACCATCGACATTGCCGATGCAAATCACCTGCGTGTTGTCGCTTAGGTAGTCCCACAGGCTCGCCGTGGTCTCGTGAAACAGCGGCAGGTAGTTTTCGATACCGCCCGGGCTGCGTCCTTCAGAAACATCGCGATACACATCGCACAAACTGGGGTTGCCCTCAAAGCGTTCGCGAAAGCGGCTGCGGAACGATTTAATCGCCTCGTCGTGCAATGCAAATTCGCGTGCGGGCAGACTGTTCAGTTCGTCGATCGCATCGAGCGACAACTGGCTGTCGGCATCGAACTGTCGCAGCGACTCAATTTCGTCATCAAAGAAGTCGATGCGTACCGGCAATTCCGAGCCCATCGGAAACACATCGATCAATGAACCGCGCAACGCGTACTCGCCGTGGTTCGTGACCTGACTGACGCGCTCGTAGCCGCAGGTTTCGAGTCGTTCTCTGAATTGCTCCAGTGTCAGTCGCTCCGATTTTTTCAGACTGATCCCGTGTGCGCGAATGTACTCAGCGGGCGGCAGCCGATAAAACAGGGTAGGGCTCGCGACGATCAGGGCCCGCAGCTGCCCTTGCGCCAATTCGCTCAGCACTTTCAGCCGCCGTGAGATCAGGTCCTGATGCGGGCTGAACCGGTCGTAGGGCAGGGTTTCCGGATCGCGGAGCAGGGCAACACCGTCAGCATTGGCCGCAAAGTACTGCAGCTGCCGGGTGAGCGCCTCCGCGTCGGCGACCGTTTCGGTAATGATCACCAGCGGCGAGCCACCGTCGCGAATCAATTCCGCGAGAAACAACGCAGGCGCACAGCCGTAGCCCTGTCCGAGCTTTTCGGGCAGGTTGGAGACGGGCAAGTTGTCAGCAAGTAATGCTGGCGCCATGGTCGGCCGGTTCCTATCTCAATGAATGATCACCTGTGATCAGGGGATCTGTGATCCGGAGAGCAAGCGTGTTTTCAACGGATAACGTACCAATGACGGATCGTCGCTGCGGTTTTAAATTGTCGCACATCGCCTGATGAAAATCCTGTATCCCTTGTTAAACGTGCAGCATTGGCGCGCTTCTGGGTATACTGAAACGCATCGCAAAGAGGGGTGGGAGTTGTGACCGAAGGAGCCGTTATTCGATCGGCGGGCGCCGTTATATTGGGATGCTTTATTGCAGGTGCTGCAAGTGCTGCCGATGTTGCCTGTGAGGTGACGGTGGTCAATGCCGGGCTTATTGACCCCAGAAGTTTTCCGGTAACCCCGGGAGAGACGGTGCTCAATGGTCGCACCGACGGTAACCCTGCGACCTGCACGATCACGCCGGTTCAGAATCCCGCCAGCACCGTGAACTACCCGACCGGACTGACCATCAACCCTGACGGTACCGGCATTGCGTTCCGCAACATTGACACCCGGATAGCCGGCGGCCTGGTGGTTGATAATGGCGGGCAAAACACCGGGCGGGTGGCATTCTTTGCTGACCAGCGCACATCGATTGCGGGTCCGGTGCAGTTGACCGGTAACGCTGTTGTTGAATTTGTTACGTTCAACAGCGGCTCCAGTACCAGCCGGCTCCAGCTTGAGCAGGCGTACTTCAATATTGATTCCGGCAGCAAACTGGTCGCGCAGTTTAAGCTCGGTGATGCGACCGGCAGCGATTTTATTGTCGGTGCATTGTCCGGAGCAGGTGATCTGGAGTTGACCAATTCCGGCCTGCAGGGGCGTCGTGGAGCACTGATCATTCGCAATGGCGACGGTCAGGACTACACGTATTCGGGCAACATTACGTACGCTGATCAGGAATTTCCGACGCTGATTAAATCCGGTACGGGCACGTTTACGTTCACCGGAAATATCAACAAAGCCGTGGGCGACAGTCCGGGTTTTACGAACGGTTTTGGCAGTATTCAGGTGGATGAA
>CAYLLI010000183.1:0-4386 GCA_964384295.1 uncultured Chromatiaceae bacterium | reverse complement strand
ATACCGCAGCCAATGCATTCGCGCATCAGGACCTGCCGTTTGAAGTGTTGGTCGAACAACTCCGGCCCGAGCGGGACCGCAGTCGCAGTCCGTTGTTTCAGACGCTGTTTGTCGTGCATCAGTACGACTCGGACGAAGAACTGAACTTCAGCGGTTGCGAGTGCAGCGACTATCCGGTGGCACCGGGCACGACGATGTACGACATCTTCCTGCAACTGATCGAGATCGACGGGAAGCTCTCGGGTTCGATTGAATTCAGCACCGACCTGTTTGAAAAACCCACCATCGAACGGCTGGCACGCCATCTGGAAATCCTGCTCACCGGTGCTGCGGCCAATCCCGATGCGGCAATTCTTGATTTGCCGTTGATGGACGACGCTGAGCGAAGCGCAGTGCTCACGCAATGGAATCAAACCGAAGCCGACTACCCGCGCAAAGCCTCCGTGCATGAACTGTTTGAACAAGCCGCTGCAGAATTTCCGGACCACGTTGCCGTGGTGTTTGCGAAGGAGTCGGTCTCCTACCGGCAACTGAACGAACGCGCCAATCAGCTGGCGCACTGTTTACTCGGTCAGGGCATCACCAACGGCGACCGTATCGGCATTTATCTGGAACGCTGCCCGGACATGCTGGTTGCGATGCTCGGGATACTAAAAACCGGCGCGTGCTACGTGCCGCTGGACCCGGCGTTCCCTGACGAGCGCATTAGTTACATGATGGAAGACGCCGCCATGCCGGCAGTCATTATTGATTCGCGCCAACCGGTCACTCTGCCTGCGACAGACGCGGCGATCATCGATCTGGCAACAACCGACCTTGCAGCACTGCCGTCGGTGCAGCCGCCAGCGATTGCCGGTTTTTCCGCGACTGAAAACCTCGCCTACATGATCTACACCTCCGGCTCGACCGGCCTGCCGAAAGGCGTGCAGCTGGCGCATCAGTCCGTGGTGAACTTCCTGTGCACAATGCAAAAGCAGCCCGGCCTGACTGCCAACGACGTCATGGTCGCCGTCACCACACTGTCATTTGATATTGCGGTGCTTGAGTTGTTGCTGCCGCTGATCACAGGCGCAACCGTGGTCATTGCGCCGCGCGAGGTCAGCGCGGATGGTCAGCAACTGGCCCGCCTGATCGCGCGATCCAATACAACGGTGATGCAGGCAACACCGGCCACCTGGCGCTTGTTGCTCAACGAAGACTGGCCAGGTCACCCCGGGCTCAAGATTCTCTGCGGTGGCGAAGCATTGCCACGCAGTCTGGCAGACCGGCTGCTCGCCACCGGCTGCGAACTGTGGAACATGTACGGCCCGACCGAAACAACCATCTGGTCGTCGGTCAGCAAAGTTGCCGCTGAAGGTCCCGTCACCATCGGCAAGCCGATTGGCAACACGACGATGTACATTCTTGATGACAACCTGAATCCGGTGCCGGCTGGTGTGCCCGGCGAGTTGTGCATCGGCGGGGAAGGCCTTGCCGTCGGCTACTTCAAGCGCGACGAACTGACCGCAGAAAAGTTTGTTGCTGATCCGTTCGCCGCCACCGGTGCCCGTATGTACCGCACCGGCGACCTCGCGCGCTATTTGCCCGACGGCGACATCGAATGCCTTGGTCGTAACGATCACCAAATAAAAATTCGCGGCTTCCGGATGGAACTCGGCGAAATCGAAACGGCGCTCACGGCGCACGAAGCGGTGAAAGAATCTGTCGTCACGGCCCGCGAGTACCGCGAAGGCGACATGCGTCTGGTCGCCTACGTCGTAACCGATGAGGCCGGCATTACTGAAGCCCGTATTGAACGCTGGAAGTCCGAGCACCTCGACCAATGGAAAGATTTGTGGGATGGCGCTTATGTTGCCGGCAGCGAGACCAGCGACCCGCGCTTTAACATTTCCGGCTGGGCCAGCAGCTACACGGGCACACCAATCCCGTCTGCCGACATGCGCAACTGGGTGGATGCTACCGCCGCCCGCATCAACGCACTGAAACCGGCCAAGGTCATTGAAGTCGGTTCAGGCACCGGCCTGTTTGTTGCGTCAGTGGCGCCCAATGCCGAAACCTACCTTGCGACTGACTTTTCGCCTGCCTCGGTCGCCGCTATCGAAGGTTTGGCAGCGCAGTTCGATGACCTGCGCCATGTCACCGCTCTGCGCACTCCGGCAGACCAGCTGAGCAACCCGGCAAACAATCTGGAACAGCGCAGCTTTGATACCGCCATTCTTAATTCGGTTGCGCAGTACTTCCCGAATGCCGGCTATCTGACCGATGTTTTGTCGACTCTCATTGACCTGACCGCTGATGGCGGCACGGTGTTTGTCGGCGATCTGCGGAACTTTGCCCTGCTACCCGCATTCCACAGTTCCGTGCAGTTTGCACAAGCCGACAACGACACGTCACTCGAACAACTCGCACAGCGCATTGAACAACGCATCGAACAGGAAGAGGAACTGCTGCTCGGGCCTGAGTATTTCAGTGATCTGCTGGAACAGCATCCGCGCGTGCAAGGCATCCGCTTGCAACTCAAACAGGGCACTGAACGGAACGAATTAACGCGGTTCCGCTATGACGTGATTCTGTCGATCGACTCAGCACCGGCGCGTACCGCAAAGCCCGACACTTTCGACTGGCAAAGCAAGCAGCTCGATGTGAACGACGTTCCCGGACTGATGGAGCGCTGCGGGTCATCGGACGGACTGGTCATTACCGGCATTCCGGATGCACGACTCAGCGAAGAAACCCGGCTCATAGGACTGCTTGCGCAGCATCCGGAACTGACCGTCGGGGAAGCCCGGGCGCAAATCGCAGCAACATCAAACGGCATTGAGATCGATGACTTGTCTGCATTGGCAGAGACTCACGGTTGGCAACTGCAGTCGGTCGCCACCTCACCCGGCTTCTTCAGCGTTTGGCTGCATTCGCCCGACTGCGACGCAGCCAACGCACTGGTTCAGCATTCGAACGACCGGGTCGCCAACGACCCGATGGCGGGCCGGCTGCAACGCAGTCTCATTCCGGAGCTTAAAGAAAGCCTGAAGCAACGCCTGCCGGATTACATGGTGCCCGGCATCTACTCGATACTGGAACGCTTTCCGCTGACACCGAACGGCAAAATTGATCGCAAAGCATTGCCGGCACCCGAGGGACAGATCACCCAAACCTATGTGCCGCCGGAATCCGATACCGAAAAATCCCTGGTCGGCATCTGGGAAGAAGTACTCACTGCCGGACAGATTGGCATCGATGACGATTTCTTCGACCTCGGCGGACACTCTCTGTTGGCAACGCAACTCATTTCGCGGGTCAGAGAAGCATTCAAGGTCAACATTCCGCTCAACACGCTGTTCGAATCGCCGACCGTCCGCGGGATTGCCGGTGCCGTCGACGCATTAAACTGGGCATTAAATGCCGAGCCGGAATTTGCCGGTAACGCCGACATTGAAGAGATCGAACTTTGAGCGCGCTTGAGCTGATCACCAAGTTGAAAGCCCGCGGCATCGGGCTGAGTCTGCAGGACGGCAAGCTGCGTCTGAAAGCAGAGAAAGGCGCACTCACCCAGGAACTGAAAGACGAGATTGTCAGCCAGCGGGACGCCATTATTGCCCTGCTGAACTCGGCCGCCGGTGCAGACGACACTGAATCTGCAATCCCGTTAGTGGATCGCAACGCAGACCTGCCGTTGTCGTTCGCGCAGCAGCGCCTGTGGTTTCTCGATGCGCTGGAACCGGGCACCCCGCTCTACAACATGCCGTTCGTCAGCCACATCGAGGGCAGCCCCGACCCCGACATCCTGCAGCGAGCGCTGCAGTTTATGGCTGACCGCCATGAGTCACTGCGTACCCGCTTTGAAGCGCTGAATGGTCAACCGGTGCAGCGCATCGAAGCACAGGTGAGCGTGCCGCTTGAGCAGAAGGATGCCTCAGGCGATGACGACGCGGCGCTCAACGACCGGTTGACCGCGATCGCTCAAACGTCATTTGATTTAACCAACGCACCGTTAATGCGCTGCGTGCTGGTCAGTCGTTCACCGACGCAACACTCGCTGATGCTGGTGTTCCATCACGTGATTGCGGACCTGTGGTCGGTCGACGTGTTCCTGCGTGAGTTGTCCACGGTGTACGAAGCACTCGACAGTGAGCGCGAGCCGCAGCTCGAGCCACTCGCCATTCAATACGCCGATTACGCCCACTGGCAGCGCGAGTGGCTGACCGGCGAGAATTTGGAACGACAACTGGGTTTTTGGAAGCACAACCTCGCCGGCGCACCGGAAGTTCTGAACCTGCCGGCGGACCACCCGCGCCCGGCCGAACCGAGTTACCGGGGGAGCTGGATAGAGCGTCCTGTCGATTCGGGGTTAGCCGCCCAGTTGAAGGCGCTGGCGAAAGCGCATGG
>CAYLLI010000182.1:0-4389 GCA_964384295.1 uncultured Chromatiaceae bacterium | reverse complement strand
CCGACGCCGGCGGCATCCATCGCGCGCTTTGCGGCTTCGATGGCCAGAGAAGAGGTAGTTTGGTCGTCTGCAGCGATGTGCCGCTGCTCAATGCCGCTGCGCGTTCGAATCCACTCATCGGTGGTATCGACCATCGTCTCCAGTTCCTGGTTGGTCAATACGCGTTCCGGGACGTAATGTCCGGTTCCGGCAATTTTGGAATACATTCAGTCAGCCTGTTGGGCGAGCAGTGCGCCGATTTTTCCGGGCACATCCTGTTGAACTTCGATAAGAGCTATATTGATAGCCCGTTCAAAAGCCACCTCATCAGCGCCACCATGGCTTTTAATAACAATACCATTCAGACCAATCAGGTTAGCGCCGTTATAGTGACGCGGATCGAGCCGGTCTGCCAGTTTGCGCAGCACCGGTAACGAAATCGCTCCGGCAATCTTACCGTAGATACCCCCGGCAAATTCATCTTTCAGATACTGTCGAATCAGGCGCGCCGTGCCTTCCATCACCTTCAGCGCAACATTACCCGAAAAGCCATCCGCAACGACCACGTCGGCTTTGTGCTGGGAGATGTCGTTACCCTCGATAAAGCCGACATAGTTGAGCGAACTGGCTGACAATTTGGCGGCAGCTTCACGCACCGTGTCGTTGCCTTTAATGTCTTCCTCACCGATGTTCAGCAGTCCGACAGAAGGATTCTTAATCCCTTCAACCTGCGAGGCCACCACGGCACCCATAATGGCAAACTGATACAGGTGGTCTGACGTGCAGTCGGTATTGGCGCCGAGATCCAGCATGAAAGTGCTGCCCGCAAGCGTCGGTATACTGGCCATGATGGCCGGACGGTCAATACCGGGAAGCGTCTTTAAAACAAAACGCCCGGTCGCCATCAAAGCGCCGGTGTTACCTGCACTCACGCACGCGTGAGCATCGCCGCTTTTAACGAGATTGATTGCAATGCGCAGGGAAGACTTTTTCTTTTTGCGAAGCGCATCTGCCGGCGCTTCATCCATACCGACAACCTGTTCCGCTGCAACCAAGGTCGCACGGTCGGCAACATCGGTGGCGGCATCAAGATACGGCTTGACGACTTCAGGCAGCCCGACAAAGAGGATTTCCAGATCCGGGTGCGAGCGCAGCATGGAGAGCCCGGCCGGCACACAGGCTTTTGCACCCATGTCGCCACCCATTGCGTCGACGGCAATCTTTACTGATTGAGCCAATGGCTACCCCCTGCCAGAAAACACACACGCCCTTTGCAGGGCGTGCCTAAACGAAGCGGATTACCGCGACGGTTTATTCGAACTCTTCTTCTGCAGCCGGGGTCGCGATCACTTTTTTGCCGCGATAGTAGCCGTCGGCACTAATGTGATGACGCAGGTGGGTTTCACCGGTGGTTGACTCGGTCGACAACGCAGGTCCTTTTGCTTTGTCGTGACCGCGACGCATGCCACGTTTTGACGGTGTGGTGCGATTCTTTTGAACTGCCATTGTTACATCTCCAGTAACTGTTTTTTCTAACTGTTAATCAGAGCCGTCCGTTTTGCCGGGCGTCTTTCCCAGCATCTCAGCCAGCCCCGTAAAGGGTTGATACGTTTCTTCTTGCTCAACGCTGTCGGGCAAATCGTCCTTAACAGCCAGCACTTTATTACAGATGCTGACGTCAGCATGTTTTGGCGCGAGCGGGATCGCGCTTAAGAGTTCGTCTTCGACCAACTCTCTTAACAACAAGCCCTGCTCCGTAATCTCCAGCGTTTCAAACCAATCGATCTCAGAGTTCTCAGCCATGCCGGGCAACTGCAGCCCGTAGGCAAACTCAAGGTCAAACGGCAACGGCATCGCCGACAAGCAACGCTGACACTCCACAGACAACTCGCCTTGAATTCGGCCACTGATCGACGGCAACACATCCGTTGCTGTCGACGCAGCACCTAAACCGGGTTTAAACCGAAGCGCTATCGCCAGGTCGGATTCAAACGCGTGCTCGCCTACCAACAGAGTCCGAAGCCGCTCAAAATCACCGGCTTTCGCATTCGAAGACATCTCACCGCTTCTCGCTATGAGGTCGTTCAATTGCGCAATTCCGATATACTCTGCGAGCATAGGGCGCGTATGATAGATTTCGCTAAAACCCCTGTCAAAACAATGCGAAAAAGAATTTCGCCCTATTCACCGCGATTTGTTGTCCCCACCTGCCGGCCGATCTGTCAGGCGCGCGGCATATTCATCGCAAACCCTTAGCTGGCAAGACTTAGCACCCCTTTTACCCGAGAGCTGATACCCATGCCCCAAACGCTGATTCTCGCCTCTACGTCCCGCTACCGGGGCGAGCTGTTGTCGCGGATTTGCCGGGATTTCGACCAACACGCGCCAATTTGCGACGAAACCCCGCTTCCCGGCGAAGCACCCGATGCTCTGGCGCTCAGGCTGGCCCGCGGTAAATCGCTATCGGTTGCGGAACAGTTTCCCGACGCAATCGTCATAGGCAGTGATCAGGTTTCAAGCCTCGAGGGCACGAAACTGGGCAAACCGGGCGATCATGAAACCGCCGTTACTCAGCTCACCGCCTGCTCCGGAAAAACCGTCGATTTCTATACTTCAGTGTGCATCCGCAAGCACGCTGACAATCGGGTGCTGGAGTACACCGACCACACGAGGGTGCATTTTAAAGACCTTTCAGCCGAACTGATTGAAAACTATTTGCGGGCGGAACAGCCCTATGACTGTGCCGGCAGCTTTAAGTCGGAGGGGCTTGGTGTAGTGTTGTTTGAGCGCATCGAGAACAACGACCCCACGGCACTGATTGGATTACCGCTGGTCTGGGTAGGCTCGGCTCTGCTCGAATTCAGCGTGCCGCTGCTCAGCGACGCTTAGCTCATTTTATCGAGCCGGTTCAGCACAGCACTGAGCTCTTCACCCAGCGGCGCTTCAATCATGATGTCGCCGTTACCGTTGCGATCGGGGTATTCCAGAACAGCAGCGTGCAGAAACAAGCGCTTCAGTTTGAGCTTGCGTTGCGCGTTACTGTCCGGATTGCCGTAGCGGTCATCACCCAATACCGGATGCCCGAGCGACTGCGCATGCACCCGAATCTGATGCGTGCGACCAGTGAACAAATCCACTTTGCAATAGGTGGCTTCGGCGTGAATGCCGAGCGGAATAAACCGCGTGTGCGCCGGCTTGCCGGAATCGGAGACGGTCACGTGGCGTTCACCACCCTTACGGGTGTGCACCTCGAGCGGCAGTTTTACATCCTGACTGCCGCTGGCAAGCCTGCCCTCGAGCAAGGTCAGATAGCTTTTCTTTACCGCACCCTCGCGAAAGGCTTCGTGCAGGTAGCGCAGGCTGCTGCGCTTGCGGGCTACCAGAATGCAGCCGCTGGTTGAGCGGTCCAGACGATGCACGAGTTCCAGCGATTTTTCCTGAGGATTCGCAGCCCGCAACAACTCAATCAGCCCGGCGCTGATCCCGCTGCCGCCGTGCACGGCCAGTCCGGACGGCTTGTTGACGGCGATGACGTCGGCATCCTGATAAATGATGTATTTGTTAATCCAGGCGGAGTTTTCGGGCGCTTTTGACGGCTCAGTGCTCTGCACCACCGGCGGAATCCGGACGATATCGCCGTCGGATAAACGATGCGAAGGCTTGATCCGGCCTTTGTTTACGCGGACTTCGCCGCTGCGAATCATCTTGTAAACCCGCGAGCGCGGCAGCCCTTTGAGCTCCGCCAGCAGAAAATTGTCGATGCGACGCTCCGCCGTATCGCTGTCCACAGTGACAAACCGCGCCGGTGTTTTTGTTGGCTGAGCGCCTGAAAGCCCCGAATTAGCGCCCGTTTTGTCGAAAGCTGACGTCATGCGTTGAAAACTCAAAGAAAATCTATCGGATTAATTAAACCGTAATACATTGATGCGGCGGAAAGGCACTGCTATATTACAGCGACTCGCAAACGCGTGTTACCTGTTGTATGGCTTGATTTTTTTCAGCGATACACGGTTTTATCCACAGCACTGCTGTGGTTTTTCAGTTTTTATGACCTGCAATGCCGGTCATTAACGGTCACTTGACCCGTCACCCGAACAGGCCCGCTGGCTCTGCACGGTGAAACTTAACAAAAGTCATTCGAGAACAGATTCACTGCTCTGCAGACCAATCTGAGTCTCAAAGGGTTTTCTATGCCCTCGGTACAACACATCAATCAGCTGCGCCGTTCCGGGCGCCACGTGCAACCTGCTTTGCCTTCAGGGCTTGGCGGCAATGCACGGTTCATTGCGTATTCCTACCAAAGACTTTTCGAGTCAGTGACCCCCAACAAAAGTAGTTTAGGGGCTTATGAAAAGAATGCTAATCAATGCAACTCAGAAAGAAGAGTTGCGCGTCGCCATCGTAGATGGT
>CAYLLI010000181.1:0-4400 GCA_964384295.1 uncultured Chromatiaceae bacterium | reverse complement strand
GCATCGATATGCCAGTCCGCGATGAGTTGGTGGCGAGCAAACGTTCGGATGAGGACGTGGCCAAAGCGATTGGTGCCGACTGGTTGGTCTATCAGAATCTCGATGACCTGATCGAGGCGGTGCATAACGAGGACGGCGAGATTGAGGAGTTTGACACCTCCTGCTTCTCCGGTACCTATGTGACGGGGGATGTGACGCCCGATTACCTGCAACGTATGGAGACTGAACGGTCCGACGCTGCGAAGCACAAGCGTGAGAAACGGCGCCTGATGATCGAAGGGCGCTAGGCCCGCAGACAGCACCGGACTCACCAAAATGGGTGGTTTTCCTATAAATGTGCAGTGGTTCCGGTAATCCGACCCGACATAAGACAGCATGGTGTTAGTGCAGGTAAGTTGGGTGGCGTAGTCCGTCATGAATCCATCGGTATTAATCATTGATGCAGAGTCTCAGTTCCGCAGACTTTTGGCGCATCACATCAATACCCGTTGGCCTGATTCCCGGGTCAGCGATTTCGACCCTGTGTCCGCCGGCGGCCTGCCGGACGACTTCACTGCATCCGGTTTTAATATTGTTCTGTTGGGCGATCAGCTGGGAGGCGACGACGTTGTCGACTGGCTGTTGCAGATGTCCGATGTTGAGGGGTTCCCGCCTGTTGCTGTTATCGGTGCCGGGGGAGACTCAACGATCGTGAAGGCGGTGAAAGCGGGCGCCGATGAATACATCACGCGCGAAGCGCTGGGGCACAAGCGGCTGGTTGAAGTCGTTGCTGCATTGCTCGAGCGGGAACAGTCTTCCGCCTCGCGTGCCCGACCGAAGTTCCCGGTAACGGATGACGCTGCATTGAAGACCAGTTTGAAGGGTTTTGAGATTATGCAGCGGTTGTCGTCCAGTGCGATTGCAAACGTATATCTTGGCACGGAGAAAGCATCCGGGCGGGCGACGGTTCTTAAAGTCCTGCGGCAGATGCCCGATAGCGGGAACGAAGCCGCGTTTGAGCGGTTCCTGCAGGAGTTTGAGCTGATCGGCAAAATCGATCATCCGAATATTGTGAACATCTATGACCTTGGCGTGGCGGATGACCATGCTTACATCGCCATGGAGTTTTGCGATCGCGGCAGTCTGAAGCGACGCATCAGCCGGGGCGTGTCCGCAGAGCTTGCGATTACGTATTTGCGGGAGATGGCCGGCGCGTTGTCCGCAATGCACAACATCGGCATTCTGCATCGCGATTTGAAACCCACCAACGTGCTGTTCCGGGCGGACGGCAGTCTGGCAGTGATTGACTTCGGGCTGGCTAAGCAGGCGCATTTAAACGCCGAGATCACCGGTACCGGCGAGATTTTCGGTACGCCGTATTACATGGCGCCGGAGCAGGGCAAAGGTGAGGTGGTTGACGAACGCGCTGATATCTATGCGCTGGGCGTGATCTTCTTTGAGATGCTGGCGGGTGAAAAGCCGTTCGTTGCCGATACCGCCATGGGTTTAATCCGGCTGCATGACACAGCACCTATTCCCAGACTGGCAGGCCCCGTTGAATGCTATCAGCCGCTGATTGACTTAATGCTTGCCAAGGAACCCGCAGATCGCCTTGGCTCAATGGAAGAATTGTTGGCGCGGCCGGAGCTGGCGGCCGGTTAATCACTGCGCGTCAAACGTCAGGCTGTCGAGAGCGTAACCCGAGTCATCCCAGCGCAGAATGCTGCCCTGCTCGTACCAGTCCCCTAATACGATTCTCGTTGCAGGCTCACCGTCGATTGTCATGTCATGTACGGCGGGTCGATGCGTGTGCCCATGCACCAGAATGCGGGTTTCGTAGCATTGCATCACCAGTTCTACCGTCGTTTGTGCAACGTCCAGAATTTCCGGCTGTTTGATCGAGTTGTCGGTTTGGCTTTTTGCCCGCAGCTTGTCGGCGATGTTGTTGCGAAAGCTCTTTGGCAACGATAAAAACAGTGCCTGTACTGCGCTGTTATGCACGACTTTGCGATAGCGCAGGTAGTCGATGTCATCGGTACACAGCAGGTCTCCGTGCATTAGGAGTACCCGCTCGCCGTTGATGGTTGTCAGCGCGTAATCCGGCAACAAATGCACACCGGCTGCTGTTGCGAACCGGCTCCGGATCAGAAAGTCCCGGTTGCCGCGAATAAAATAGCAGGCAGTTCCGCTGCGATGCAGGCTTTGCAGTTCGTCAATAACGCGCTTCCCTGCCGGACCGGGTATATCGTCACCAATCCAGGTTTCGAAAAGATCGCCGAGAATATAGAGTCGCTCGGCCTCGCGCGCCTCACCGCGCAGCAGGGTGATAAAGGCGTCTAAAGCCTCCGGGCGCGATTCGTCCAGATGCAGGTCCGAAATGAAGAGTTGAGTCATTCCTGACTTTAGTCACTGACGACTGTGGCTGACAAAATGATAACCGGAGCTGCCGGCACGTCCTGACGGAACGGTCCGCCTGGTCCTGTGGGGCGCTTCGAGATATCGAGCACAACATCGAGCCCCTGAGTTACGTTGCCGAAAACGGCGTAGCCCGGATTGTTCTCGCTTTGGTAGTTCAGGAAGTCATTGTCCTGAACGTTGATAAAGAACTGTGCCGTCGCACTGTCAGGTGCATTGGTGCGGGCCATCGCAATGGTGCCCAGGTCGTTGCGCAGACCGTTACCGCCTTCATTAATAATCGGGTCACGGGTTTCGCGCTGACCGAACTTGATATCAAATCCGCCACCTTGAATCATGAAGCCATCAATAACGCGGTGAAAGATTGTGCCGTCGTAATGCCCGCTGTTGACGTAGCCAAGAAAGTTCTCGACCGTGACAGGAGCGGCTTTGTCGTCCAGTTCAATAACGATATCGCCTGAGGTGGTTTCGAGTTTGACTGCAGGCCCTGCCAGCACAGCCTGTGCCATCAGCGTTACGGCAACAATGCAGAGAGTAAACAACGATTTCATAGCGGACTCCTTGAGTCAGTGCGAAGGCTGCTTTCCGGGCAGCGATAAAAATTGATCAGTCCGGCGCAACGGCGGTTCTGTTTTCCAGAAGTTCGGGACCGGACTCCGCTGCCAGAAGGGTGTTGTGCATCAGCATCGTTACCGTCATCGGTCCGACACCGCCGGGTACCGGCGTAATCCATGATGCGCGTTCGCTCGCGGCTGCAAACCCGACGTCGCCTTTCAGCTTGCCGTCGTCCATCCGGTTAATGCCGACATCAAATACGACAGCACCCGGTTTGACCCACTCTCCCGGCACCAGTTCCGGTTTGCCGACAGCAACCGCGAGAATATCGGCTTGCGCCACGTGGTTTTGCAGGTCTTCAGTAAACCGATGGCAGACCGTAGTTGTCGCGCCGCCGAGCAGAAATTCCAGTGCCAGCGGTCGTCCGACGTGGTTCGACGCGCCGACCACAACGGCGTGCTTGCCGCGGGGATCAACGCCGATGCGTTCGAGCAGCGTCATAATGCCAAACGGTGTGCAGGGACGCAGCGACGGAATACGTTGTGACAGGCGGCCGATGGTGAACGGGTGGAACCCGTCTACGTCTTTTGCCGGAGCGATTCGTTCGATAACGGCGTGGTCGTCGATGTGATCCGGAAGTGGCAGTTGCACGAGTATTCCCGTGACCCTGACGTCGGCATTCAGCGTATCGATCAGCTTTAGCAACTTTTCCTGCGGCGTGTCAGAGGGCAGGTCGTAGTCAAACGATTCGATGCCGACCTGCTGACAGGCCTGTCGCTTGTTGCGGACGTAGATCGAAGAGGCAGGGTCAGCACCGACTTGAACAACTGCGAGTCCCGGCGCCGGCTTTCCCGCGGCAATTCGTGCGCTGATTTGCTCACCGATCTCAGCGCGGATTTTCTGCGCAATTGCTTTACCGTCAATGAGTTGTGCTGTCATGTTGCAAAATGGCCTTGGTGAGGTGCGCCGGAAGCAGGCAAGATACCAGAGGCTTTGGCGTTGCAAAACCCTAAATCAGGCTTCCAGCCGGAAATGGGCACGGATTTAAAATTGACTGAGGGCTAACAGAGCCGTATCATCCTGCGCCTCTGAAGCACTGAACGTTTGCGGGCTTCGGAGCATGGACGGGGCATAGCGCAGTCTGGTAGCGCATCTGCTTTGGGAGCAGAGGGTCGGGAGTTCGAATCTCTCTGCCCCGACCATTTTTTCTTTGCGAGTTTGCGAAACAACCCCCTGGGGATGTGGTTAGATCCCGCGTATTGGTAGGGCGCCCGTAGCTCAACCGGATAGAGCATCGGCCTTCTAAGCCGGGGGTTGCAGGTTCGAGTCCTGCCGGGCGTGCCATTTTGGTTGCGGGTCGAAAACTTGCTATTGCTATGGTGGACGTAGCTCAGTTGGTAGAGCCCCGGATTGTGATTCCGGTGGTCGCGGGTTCGAGCCCCGTCGTCCAC
>CAYLLI010000180.1:0-4404 GCA_964384295.1 uncultured Chromatiaceae bacterium | reverse complement strand
CCTCTTCTCTGGCCATCGAAGCCGCAAAGCGCGCGATGGATGCCGCCGGCGTCGGCCCTGAAGACATCGATTTTCTGGTGGTCGGTACCACGACACCGGATCTCGTGTTTCCGAATGTGGGCACCATTTTGCAGCAGGAACTCGGCATTCACGGCTGCGCCGCGTTCAGCGTTGAAGCAGCCTGCAGCGGTTTTATTTACGCACTCAGTATTGCGGACAAATACGTCGCGTCCGGCAATGCGAAAAACGCGTTGGTAATTGGCGCTGAAACGTTGTCCCGCATCACCGACTGGACGGATCGCAGCACGTGCGTGCTGTTCGGTGATGGTGCAGGTGCCGTGGTGCTGCAGCCGTCGGAAGAGCAGGGCATTATCTCCACGCATTTGCATGCCGACGGTAAATACAAAGATTTGCTGTATGCGCCGGCAGGCGTGTCCAAGCGCCCGGCGACGGATGACCTGAGTAAAGAGTTTGCCATCAATATGCAAGGCAACGAGGTGTTCAAGGTTGCTGTGAAAACGCTCGGTAGTGTTGTTAAAGAAACGTTGAAAGCCAATAGTCTTGAGCACTCCGAGCTTGATTGGCTGGTGCCGCATCAAGCCAACAAGCGCATTATTGAAGCGACGGCAAAGCGCCTGAACATGCCAATGGAAAAGGTGATTCTGACTGTTGCGAAGTACGGCAATACCTCGGCGGCTTCGGTGCCGATGGCGCTCGACGTCGCTGTTCGTGACGGCCGCATCAAGCGCGGTGATCTTTTGTTGCTCGAAGCGTTTGGCGGCGGCTTTACCTGGGGTTCTGCACTGATTCGTTTTTGAGTCGGTAACGGTATGAGTGCTTCAGTCATTTCGCCGGTGTTGATTCGCTACGTTGCCCTTGCTTGCGGAGCCGCATTCGAATGAGTCGCGCCGCTCACGCCGCCAAACCCAAAACCTTTGTTTTAGTCCTCGGTCCGGTCCTGGCGGTGGTCGTGTATTTCCTGTTGCCAACCAGTTACTCAGGCACTGATGGTCAGCTTATCGAGCTCAGCAGTTATGCACGCTACGTCGCATCGATCGGTGTTTGGATGGCTCTGTGGTGGATGACCGAAGCGGTGCCTGTCTATATCACCGCAATGCTGCCCCTTACCTTGTTTCCGTTGGCCGGAACCGTGCCGATTAAGCAGGTTGCTGTGTCGTACGGGCATCCGCTGGTGTTTTTGTTTCTCGGTGGGTTTCTCGTTGCGCTGGCAATTGAACGCTGGGGGTTGCACCGGCGGATTGCGTTGCTGACCCTGAGCACGGTCGGTTCGAGGCCGCGCCGGATTGTGGCCGCGTTTATGGGAATCTCCGCGGGGCTCAGTATGTGGGTGACCAATACCGCGACGACGATTATGCTGCTGCCGGTTGCGCTGAGTGTTGTGTCCTTGTTGCCCGAGTCTGACGATCAGGACAAGCAGCAGAACTTCACGTTGTGTCTGCTGCTGGGCATTGCCTATGCGGCTTCCATCGGCGGTATCGGCACCATTATTGGTACGGCGCCCAATCTGTTTGTCGTGTCGTTTCTGGAAGATGAGACGGGCAAGACGATCGGCTTCGCCCGCTGGATGCTGATCGGCGTGCCTCTGGTGTTGGCTTTCGTTCCGATGGCCTGGTGGGTGCTGACACGGTGGGTCTATCCGCTGCAACGGCGTGACATTGAAGGGGCGGGAGACTTACTGCAGTCGGCGCGCCGGGCGTTGCCGCACATGACCGTGCCGGAACTGCGCACGTCTGTGGTGTTTGCCTGTACGGCTGCAGCATGGATTACGCGACCACTGCTGAATCGGCTGACGCTGGGTGATTGGCAGCCGCTTGCCGGGCTGACGGACACCGGTATCGCGTTGATGGGTGGTTTGGTGTTGTTCCTGGTGCCGGCTGGCGGAGGGCAGCATGAACGGCTGATGGACTGGGATACCGCATTAAAGTTGCCGTGGGGGCTGTTGCTGTTGTTTGGCGGCGGGCTTGGATTGGCTGCCGGTCTGGATGGCAGCGGTTTCAGCGCCTTTCTGGGCGCGCAGGCTTCGGTGCTGCAAGGTTTGCCGTCCTGGCTTATTGTGTTGCTGGTGGTTTCCATTGTGATTTTTATGACGGAGCTGACCAGCAATTTCGCAACGACCGCAACGCTGGTTCCCGTTCTGTACGCGGTGTCTGTCGGGCTGGGTATCAGGCCCGAGTTGATTATCGTGCCGGCCGCGGTGGCGGCCAGCTGTGCATTTATGCTGCCGGTGGCGACGCCACCAAACGCTATTGTGTTCGGGTCAGGCAAAGTGAGCGTGCCGCAGATGGCGCGTGCCGGATTCATGTTGAACCTCGTCGCCATTGTGCTGGTCACTGCTATCATCTATTCAGCCGTTGTTTGGGTGTTTGTCTAGGGCATCAATGTTCGCAATGAGTCGAAAACCTTTCGTAATTTCACTGTACTGCATCGCGGGTTATTTCAGCCTGTTGCCGGCGGTTGGATCAGCCGCCGAATACGCGCTGTCATCCGAACAGTTTGTCGGCGATGTGGGTTATGCGACGGTGGGTGACCGCGACACGTTCAGTGCGATGGCACGGCGCTACGAGCTGGGTTATGAAGAAATGCGGCTGGCGAACCCGGACATGGACCCGTGGTTGCCGCTCGCCGGTGCGGTCGTCACGTTGCCAACGCGGCATCTGTTGCCGCTGGCTTCCCGTGATGGTGTCGTGATTAACGTTGCCGAGTACCGGCTGTATCACTTCTCGACCGATGCTGACGGGCAGGCCGTTGTGAATACGTACCCGATCAGCATCGGGCGGCAACAGTGGCTAACGCCTTTAGGCAAAGCCAGGGTCGTCAAAAAACGCGTCAATCCGACCTGGTTTCCGCCGAAATCCGTGATTGCCGAACACGCGGAACGGGGCGAGATATTGGGATCGAGTGTGCCGCCGGGGCCTGATAATCCGCTGGGCACCCGTTCGCTGCGCTTGAGTATTCCCGGGTATTTGATTCACGGCACGAACAAGCCGTCGGGCGTTGGGATGCGCGTGACGCATGGTTGCATTCGGCTGTATCCGGAAAACATCGAAGCGTTGTATCCGCAGGTGCCTATCGGAACGCCGGTGGAGATTGTGAATCAGCCGTATAAGTTCGCGTATGTCGGTGATGAGCTGTTTTTTCAGGCGTATCCGTCGTTGGAGCCTGAAGATGATGCGTATGCGCGTAGCCTGACGCGGGTGATGGAAGTGTTTGTGCAGGTGGCGGATTCGCAATCGACGGACGTCGACTGGGATGCGCTGGAATATGCTTATCAAAACCCGACCGGACTGCCGGTGCGGGTAGGGCAACGCAAATCCGGTTCGGCTGAGCTGGTTGCACAGGATTCGGCGAATTAGCAGGGTTGCCGGTTAAAAATCGCAGGCAAAAAAAAGACCGCAATAGCGGTCTTTTTTTTGATTAAGCGTAGCCTTACTTGCTTTGGCTTTGCTCAAACATGCGATCAATTTTTTCGTTGGTCGCATCGCAGCAGTCCTGACTCTGCTGAGCAGCACGTGCAGCAGCATCGGCACTGCTCTGAGCAGCGGCAGCAGCGCTGTTCGCTGCAGCAATGTCAGATTCCAGTGCAGCAACGCGTGATGCGAGATCATCAACGCTGGCCTGCATTTCAGAGTTCTGAGCGCAGCCTGCTGTCAGAGCCAGAGCAACGGCCAAAACGCTAGCCTTAATCATTGTTTTCATTGGGATACCCTCTGTTTTAGGTCGTTATAGCTATATCGACTGCGTTTAGCAGTGCAGCGATGGGGCAATCATCGCGTAAATACTATTGATAAGCAACATAAGACACTGACCTATCTTATTGATTTTTTTCTCGCTTGTTTTTTCGTTTGCGGGTGAATGGAAGGCTTGCCAATTTCCGGATCCTGTATATAATCACATACTGTTTATTTATACAGGTGTTGTTATGGACGACTTAACTCCAAGACAAGCAGAGGTTCTCGCATTTATCAGAGATTCCATTGCGCTCGACGGCATGCCGCCGACACGTGCTGAAATTGCTGAGCACCTGGGCGTGAAGTCAGCGAACGCTGCCGAAGAGCACCTGCGTGCCCTGCAGCGTAAGAACGTCATCGAGCTGGTGCCCGGCACCTCCCGCGGTATCCAGCTACTTGATGACAGCGAGGAGCCCGAAGGCTTGCCGTTGGTCGGTAAGGTCGCAGCGGGTGAGCCGATACTGGCTGCCGAGCATGTGGAGGATTACATGAAGGTTGATCCTGCATTGTTTCATCCGGAGCCGCATTACCTGTTGCGGGTTGATGGCATGAGTATGAAAGATGCCGGCATTCTCGACGGCGATTTAGTGGCCGTGCATCGCACGCCGGAAGTCCGTAACCGGCAGATTATTGTGGCGCGTCTCGGCGAGGAGGT
>CAYLLI010000179.1:0-4430 GCA_964384295.1 uncultured Chromatiaceae bacterium | reverse complement strand
TCTTTCTGCGTAGAATTCTTGCGACTTGGGTTTATCTGTGACGCATCTGCTTGTTCCCGCTGAACAAATCAGCGACTGTCAGATCTCGCTAACATTTTTCTACCGTTGAATATTTCCTATGAAAGCATTGCTCCGTAACAAGTGTTTTATTCTCGCGTGCCTGCTCGTTGCCGGTATCGCTGTTCAGTTCTGGACAGGATCGCGTCTGCCGGCGCTGGACCAGAAAGCGATGATGGCAGGTTCTGCAGCGATTGAACCGCTCGCCTTCGACACCGTTTTTGTAGTGCAGGATGAGGACCCGGTCTGGAAGAAAATTGTTTACGGCTTTGTGAACTGGGCGAAGACCAATCAACGCGGCATGACTTTCGGCTTTATGTTTGCGGCGGGCATTTTGTGTTTGTTGTCGTTGTTTAAGCGCAAAGGGCTTGAGGGAAGTTTCGGCAATAGTGCGTTGGGTGTGATTATCGGCACCCCGTTAGGTGTCTGTGTGAACTGTGCTGCGCCGATTGCGAGAGGGTTGCATGCTGCGGGTATGCGTCTTGAAACCACGCTGACGGCAATGATCAGTTCGCCGACTTTGAACGTGATTGTGGTCACGATGGTGATCTCGCTGTTTCCTTTCTATATGGTCGCGCTGAAGATCGGCGCCACGCTGGTCTTTCTGTTTTTGATTATTCCGTTGTTGTCGAAGTACTTCTTTAAAGACGAAGTGTTGGAGACGACGGGCGACCGCCAGATTAAAGCGTTCACAGCGGACGATGACGTCAAGTTCAACCTGCTGGATGCTGTCCCGCCGACTGACGCTGAGGAACAGAGCTGGTTCCTCGCGATGAAGTGGCTGGTTATCAACTATTTGAAGAATCTTTGGTTTATCGTCAAAACGACGCTGCCGCTGATGGCATTGGCCGGCATCCTTGGCGTTGTCGTTGTGACCTTTATTCCGCTTGATTCGCTGTCGGACATTTTGCCGTCATCGCCTTCCATCATGGTGCTGGCCGCGATGGGAATTACCGCACTGGTGGGTGTGTTCCTGCCTGTTCCGATTACCTTTGACGTTATCGTTACTGCCGTCCTGATGGCCGCCGGTATGCCGGTGAAGTACGCCATGGTGCTGCTGTTTACGCTGGGTATCTTCAGCGTTTACTCATACCTGATTGTGCAGCAGGCAATCTCCCGCAAGGTGGCCATTACGCTGTACCTGACGATTGCCGCTATCGGCGTGGTTACCGGTGTGCTCGGTCATGAGCTGAGTAAGTGGGATACCGCACGCAAGAAAGCGTTTTTGATTCAGGAGTGGTCTGAGCAGCAGCCGATCAACGTTGAAATTGTGGTGCCGCCTGAAGGCGAGGCAGCTGACAAAGTACTGCCGCAACTCGAAGCCAATCGTGTCACGCGCAAAGCATTTCCTGTAAAGGCCCCGGCAGGGGTGACAGTCAGCGCAATGGCATTGGCTAACCCGGCGTCGGGCGATGAGCCCTTTACCCGTATTTCCGGACCCGAGCTGGGCATTAACCAGCCGTATCAGTTCAGCATCCTGAAGTGGACTGAGCCGTACTCTGAGTTCCGCGGTGTTGCGTCCGGCGATGTTCACAACGACGGCTGGGCTGACGTCGTGGTCACGTCGAAGCGCGGGCTTTATCTCTATGCCAACACCGGCGGTAACTTCGTTGGTCAGGCAGTTGAGGTCGACGGTCTGCGTGATCAGTTCGTCATTAATGCGTCGCTCGTGGATATCGACAACGACGGCTGGCTTGACCTGTATTACTCAACGTATCGGAACGGCAACTATGTAATCTACAACCGCGAGGGCCAGTTCACTGACGCGGCTCTGGTGAAGCTGCCGAACCAGGAAGACGTCTGGATGACGGCGTCTACCGCGTTCGCCGATATCGATCAGGATGGCGATATCGATATTGTTCTGGGTAACTGGATTATCGGTTCTATGTTGTCCCGCGCGTTCCGTGGTCGCGAGGACGGAGTGAACTACATTCTGTGGAACCGCGACGGCGAGTTTGAGATGGAAGCGTTGCGCGGCGAGCCGGGTGAAACACTCACTATTCTGGTTAGCGACTACACCAACGACGGCATTCCGGACATGATCATCGGCAACGATTTCCGCGTGCCTGATTTCTACTACATCGGTAAAGGTAACGGCGAGATGGAGTTGGTCACCCGCTCCAGCAACATCATCGAGCGTTCAACATCGCTGACGATGAGTATTGCCTCTGCGGATATCGATAACGATCTGCGTCAGGAAGTTTATCTGGCGAACTCCAGTGGTACCGACCGTTCCGACATGGTGCCGATTACGGACATCTGTGAAGAGACGGAAGGTAGTGTCTATTTTGACGAGTGCCAGACGATTCGTCAGGATCAGGCGACGATGCACGTGACATTGCGTCGCGGCGACCCGTTCGCCTGTCAGGACTTGTCAGCCCCTGAGTACAGCGAGCAGTGCATCGGGATGCAGTTGTTCATTAATTCCTGGTGGAAAAATGACGCTGATACCTGCGGGTTGCTGGATGGCCGCTTCCAGATTCTGAGCGACATTTGTACCGAGTATTTTGACTACGACAACGTGCCGATTGGTGATGCCTATAACGACATGGTTCCGCAAGGTGCGCGGCGTACAAACGTGCTGTTGGTTCCGGATGACGCCGGCAGCTTCAAGGATCTGGCGTTGGGCTACAACGTGCGTGAAGCCGGTTGGGCGTGGAATGCGCAGTTTGCGGATCTCGATCAGGACGGCTATCAGGATCTCTATGTGGCTAACGGCATGTTCCAGGAGAACACCGCTGAGGCCCGCGAGTCGAACCATTTCTTCCACAATGAGGGCGGCAAAACGTTCAAGGACAAGACTGATGACTTCGGCCTGACGATGCATGCCGAGGTATCGGCCTACACCTACGTTGATATCGACAACGATGGCGATTTAGATATTGTCGCTGCTGAGGCCGTGGGCCCTGTTTGGGTTCTCGTTAACAACGAGTCGGATGCCAACGCGGTGAGCTTCGAACTTCGCGATACGGAGGGCAACCACTTCGGTATCGGTAGCCGGGTGCTCGCCACACTGAACGACGGTGAAGTCTATATGCGTGAGCTCAACTCCAGTGGCGGCTTCCTGTCATACAACGACCCGATCGTGCATTTCGGCATCGGCGAGCGTCAGTCCATTTCAAGTATTGAAGTGCGCTGGCCGACGGGCGAGGCCACAGTGGTCGAAGGCAACTTTGCACCGGGTAAACGGTATCGCATTACCCGAAACTAGGCGCACTGAACCAACGGGCATCGACCGACCGGTCGATGCCCGTTTTTCTTGCGCCGGATTTCTGTAATTCCTCTGAACGGCCCGGTTTGCTTGCGTAAACCCCGTGGTGCTATGTTTTGCTGTGCTCGCCTGAGCCGTTATTCAACAGAACGTGCAGAGAGGTAGGACGATGAAGAGATTCTTTTTCCTGGCTGTTGCCGCAGCTGTATTAGTTTCTGCGTGCAGTAATGATGCTTCCGTTGATCAACCGGACATGAGTGCAACGCCTCAGTCTGCTCCGTACGTTATGGACCGCACGGTGTTGCCCATTCAGCCGCCACCGCGGACAGTGTTCACCGAGATGGACGCTCGCGACGCTGACAAGCCGGAACGCTTTGAGGTCAAGGCACCTGAGGGCGCACCGAATGTTGTCATCGTGCTCATCGATGATATTGGCTTTGGCGCAACCAAGCCGTTTGGCGGTTCGATTGAAACTCCGACGTTTGAAAAGCTTGCGAATGAGGGCGTAAGGTTTAATCGCTTTCACACCACCGCTTTATGCTCGCCGACCCGGGCTTCGTTGTTGTCAGGCCGCAATCATCATCAGGTGAATGTCGGCTCTGTGATGGAAATCGCGACAGGCTTTCCCGGCAACCAGGGCGAGCGCCCGGATAACGCCAAGTACTTTGCAGAGGCACTGCGGCAAAACGGCTACAGCACTGCGGCTTTTGGCAAGTGGCACGAAACGCCCACCTGGGAGGTTTCTGTGTCCGGTCCTTACTTCCGCTGGCCCACTAACTCCGGCTTCGATAAGTTCTACGGGTTTATCGGCGGAGAAACCAACCAGTGGGACCCGGTCATTTTTGACGGCGTGACGAAGGTCAGTAAGAAGGACGACCCGGATTATCACTTCACCACCGACATGACCGACGAGGCGATCGCCTGGGTAAAGTTCCAGCAGGCGATGACGCCGGACAAGCCGTTCATGATTTATTACGCCACCGGTGCCACTCACGCGCCGCACCACGCGCCCAAAGAGTTCATCGAAAAGTACGAAGGCCAGTTTGATGACGGCTGGATGGCATACCGTGAGGCGACTTTTGAGCGTCAGAAAGCGATGGGTGTGATACCCGCTAACGCAAAGCTGGCACCCGTTCCGCGTGATATTCCGGAGTGGGAAGCA
>CAYLLI010000178.1:2963-4461 GCA_964384295.1 uncultured Chromatiaceae bacterium | reverse complement strand
CTATCACCTGGGTCAGCAAAGCAGTCAGGACAGCGGCAAGAACCCATTGCGACGAATGCAGGGCATGAAAGAAACACTCGGCTACTTGCTGAAACCCGGCAAGGCAGCTGCAGTCAGCCCCGAGGAAGCCGTACGCGATGTGTTTCGCGATCTCGCCTATCACCAGCGCGCGATGGCAAAAGCGTTCGGCAATGCACTGGACGGGTACCTCGGGCAATTTGACCCGGAAGCCATTGAACGGGTGTTCTCCAACGACAATGGTGAAACCGGCAACTTCCTCGAGCAGTATGCACGTGCCTTTGAGCAACTGACCCGGGATGGCGACACCGAGCTGCCCGCCTCCTTCAACGACGAATTCGCGCGCGCTTACGCCAACGAACTTCAATCATTGAAGACCAATCCCAAAAGCTAATTGCCCTGCTCATTGCCGGGCCCGGCCGTGACGAAAATTTGGCTTGTTAATGTGAATCATTCTCATTTAATATAGTGATTATTAAGCCAATTTTTGAGTTCGCAATGTCCGCCAACAACCACTCTCTCGACACGCTGCAACCCGGGCAGTCCGCCACCATCGCCACCATCGATGAGGACGGGCCTGTTGCGCAGCGGCTGATGGCGATGGGCTTGCTGGACGGCACGCCCGTCAGCATGACCCGCAAAGCCATTGGCGGCGACCCCGTCGAAGTCGAAGTAATGGGCTACGCGCTGTCATTACGCAAAGATGAAGCGCGCCGCATTCAAGTCGAAGCCATCACCGGCTGATTCACACGCCCCCTTTCGTCATGAGCGCTACTGAAGCATCAACGCTGCCTGTCGTTGCCGTCATCGGAAATCCCAACACCGGTAAGAGCACGCTGTTTAACGCCCTGACGGGGCTGCGTCAGAAAACGGCGAACTTTCCCGGCGTGACCGTTGAACACCACACGGGAACCATCGCCCTTCCGTCCGGACCGGTGCGTCTGGTCGATCTGCCCGGCGCCTATTCGCTGGCCGCCGAGTCGCCTGATGAAATGGTGGCCTGCGATCTGATGCTCGGTCTGATTGATGACCTGCACGAACCGGATGCCGTATTGGTCGTCGCTGACTCTGCCAACCTGCGCCGCAACCTGTTCCTCGCTCATCAAATTCTTGAGCTGGGCCGGCCGGTCGTCATCGCGCTGAACATGTCCGACATTGCTGAACGTCGCGGGATTCGCATTGATCACGAGCAACTGGCACAGGCTCTGAAAACCACCGTCATTCCGTTTGTCGCGACTGACTCATCACGCATTGAGGCGCTTAAAGCAACGCTCGATTCCGTGATCGGAGCAGACATCAACCCGCCCGAACCCGTGCAACCCGATGTCGTTGCAGCAGCCGACGAGCTGTCAGAAAAGCTCAACGCAAGTGGCATCAACATCACCCCGTATGAAACCCAGCGGGCACTGATCGACGTAAACGGCTACGCGGAAAAACGCTTCATTGAGAACGCGCCGGATGCGGCTGAAGAACTGCATGC
>CAYLLI010000178.1:0-2863 GCA_964384295.1 uncultured Chromatiaceae bacterium | reverse complement strand
GTCATTTTTCTGCCGCAGATCATCATTCTGTTTGCGTTCATTATTCTGCTTGAGGACAGCGGCTACATGGCACGCGCGGCCTTCATGATGGACCGGCTGATGCGTTCGGTGGGGCTTTCGGGCCAATCGTTTATTCCGATGTTGTCGAGCTTTGCCTGTGCGGTGCCCGGCATTATGGCGACGCGGGTCATTCCGAACCGGCGCGACCGCATTGCAACGATTATCGCTGCACCCTTTATGACCTGCTCTGCACGGCTCCCTGTCTATGCACTGCTGATCGCTGCGTTTGTACCCGATGAGCAATACCTGGGCGGGTTTGTAAACCTGCACGGCATGGTACTGCTCGGGCTGTATCTGCTTGGCGTTGTCGGTGGCGTGCTTACCGCGTTGCTATTGAAACGTACCGGACTAAAAGGCCCGACTCCGGGCTTCATGATTGAACTGCCACCCTACCGCTGGCCCAACCTGAAATCGGTGGGGATTCGTTTGCTCGAGCGCGGCAAGATTTTTCTGCGGCGCGCCGGCACCGTGATCTTTACTGTCGCCGTCGTGATCTGGGCACTGGTGTACTTCCCGCGTCCACCCGAAATTTTTGCCACTTACGATGCCGAGCGAACGGTTGCCGAAAGCCAGCTTTCGGGTGCCGCACTGGAACAACAGCTGGCGCTCATCGACAACCGTGAGTCGGCCGCTCTGCTCGAACAAAGCCTGCTGGGTCGTGCCGGCAAAGCCATCGAGCCGGTGTTCCGGCCGCTGGGCTGGGACTGGAAAGTGTCAGCCGGTGTGGTCGCGAGCTTTCCTGCGCGTGAAGTGGTCGTCGCGGTGCTTGGCACCATCTATGCCGTGGGTGCGGACGTCGATGAAACCGATGATCGTCTGATCGGCAGGCTGCAGAATGCGAAACATGCAGACGGACGCCCGGTATTTACCCTGCCAATGGCGCTCGGACTGATGGTGTTCTATGCGTTTTGCCTGCAGTGCGTTGCCACCATCGCCGTTATGCGCCGCGAGACCGGCGGCTGGGCATGGCCTGCCTTCGCGTGGTGCTACATGACCGGTCTCGGTTATGTCAGTGCACTGCTGATCTATCAGGGCTTCAGCTAATGGACGCTCAGGAAATCATCGCCCTCGGTATTGTTGCCATCGTCGTTGCGCTGGCGGTTCGTAAACGGTTGCGCTCACGCAACTCAAAAGGGTGCGATTCCTGCGGCAACAACCCGGGCAACCAGGCCAACGGGACACAGAACGAACAGGTTGTCCGCTTTATGCCCAAACCGAAGTAGCGGCTTTCGTCAGGCTTCAAGCACTGCCGATACTTCCGGTATCCACGGCAAATCGGTAATCCCGTAATCGATACCCAGTGCACTCAGCGCCGCTGACAACTGTCCGCGATGGTGGGTCTGATGATTAAAAAAATGCGTCACGGCCAGCCACAACGGAAACGTCAAACGGTCATGAAAGCCATCGGCTAACGCTTCAGGGGTGAGCGTTTCGATCCACTCACCAATCGCAGCATCAGTCTCTCGACGCGCCGCAGCCAGTTCCGCAAACCCGCTGTGAAGAATTTGATCGTGCGATTCAAACGGGTATTTTTGCTGCTGAAATGTGGCGAGCCAGACCTGATCGGTCAGCAGCATGTGATTCAATGTGCCCATGATAGAACCGAAAAACAGACCGGCATCCTGATTCAGCTGTTCGTCCGACAATGCCTCGCAGGCCTTGTAGAAGCGTCGATTCATCGCTGCATGATAAGCAGCCAGAGCCTTTAACTGCTGCAGCACTAACGAACTCTGTGCATCGTTATTCATGATTTAGTTTCCCTCATCGGTCAGGTCCGAAAACCATGCCTTACGCATTCGGTCAATGTAATCACTCAGCTTCGCATCCGCACGAATGGCATCCCGCACAGGGCTCGGAAATGGCCCGTCTTTAATATTGCCGATAACCCCGAGCGCGCTGGCATCAAACGACGTGGGTGCGTCGCCAAACAGATAGTTCTGGTCGCCGAGAATCCGGGAAAATGACACGACATCCTTGCAGCCAATCCGGTAGACCTCTTCACTGCTGTGACGACCGATTCCCTGCGCCTTGAACTTTTCTATGACTTTGCCGCGAACCATATCCGGCACATAGGCGAGCTGCTCTTCATTCATATCCTGAAAAAGCTCTGCTGCGTAGATTGAGAACGATTCATCGTCGGCCCATTTCGAATACGACGACACAAAGTACAGGCTTTCCTCGAGCATCTTCTGCAGGGCATGGCCCAGTGCCCACTCGCTCTCCGTCAACCGGGCATCCAGCGGATCACCGAACTGCTGTTTCAGGTAATCAATAATCAGACTCGAATCACCGATCAAGTCGTCGCCATGGGTAATCCAGGGTACCTTGCCTTTTGGCGCGTCCGTGGGCTCACCCTCTTCAAGCTTGTATTCAATACCCGCCATTCGCAGGTAGATTTCGAGCTTCACACAGAATGCACTCGGACACGGCAGCCCGAACCCGCGTTTCGGCTGATGCAACACAATCATCAGAGTCTCGCTTCCAGCGTTCGGCGATGGCGAATAAAGCCGATTAAATTGCTGGCAAAAAACAACACTTCCATACCGACGGCAACCGGCGACCACACAATGAAGTTATGAATAACCCAGAGCACTTCGGTGGACATCATGGTCAGCCGGACTGTCGTCTGCGACTCCTGAAACGTTCCCCAGGTACCGACCATGGTCGCCGTCAGCGCCAGCAAACTGACGGGGGTTGAATAGGTGTAGATATACGCCAGCAACGATACGGCCATGAAGAAGTACATCAGCCGTTTGTCGTAGGTAAACGACGACACCAGAAACCGCAGGCCGATAATCGCGAC
>CAYLLI010000177.1:0-4478 GCA_964384295.1 uncultured Chromatiaceae bacterium | reverse complement strand
GAGCGTCTGCTTGAACTGCAGCCTGACGAGTTGGTAGCGCTTTATGAGGCCTGTGATCCGCCGTCCGATGACTGGCAGGCAAAGCTGCCCCGTGAAGAGCGGGTAAAACCTGCCAATCTGGCGCAGTGGGGTCTGATTCTTTTGCTGGGCGTGGCAGTGCTGGGTCTCGGCTCATTCTTGCTGTCGTCCGATGACGCTGACGATGCTCAGCCGGTCGTTTCTCAAACGGCTGAGTCTGAGCCGGCTGACCAACCTGAAGCAGTCGATCCGGCCGACGAGGTTCTCTCTATTGATGAGTCGAGCGCGGTGGGGGCTGAGTCCCCTGATCCGGTATCCGCCTCGTCCGCAGTTGAACCTGCTGCAGCGCCAGAATCTGCCCGTCCGGTCAAGACGCGCGTGACGCTTGAGTTTGCTGAAGATTGCTGGGTGGAAGTCGCCGATGCCAACGGGCGGTTGCTGCTGAACGTTATCTCGGCAGGCAGTCGGCGCCAGTTTGATGGCGTGCCCCCGTTTAGTTTCGTTTTGGGCAATGCACCCGCTGTGACGCTGCAGCTGGACGGTGTGGACTACGATATACCCGCCTGGTCCATCAGGGACAAGGCCGCCCGGTTTAAGCTCACCGCTGCCGATATTGCGGCGCTGAAGGAGGCGGGGGAATGAGTAAGGTTTTGCAGTCTGTCCGCGGAATGAGCGATTTGCTGCCGGATCAGTCACCGGCGTGGCAGGCCATCGAGGGTTTGCTAAAGCAGCTGATGCAGTCGTATGGCTACAACGAACTGCGGGTGCCGCTGGTCGAGCGTACCGAACTCTTTAAGCGTTCGATCGGCGAAGTCACCGATATCGTTGAAAAAGAGATGTACACCTTTGAGGACCGCAATGGTGAGAGTCTGACATTGCGACCCGAGGGGACCGCGGGGATTGTGCGTGCCGCCATCAGCAACGGCATGTTGCACAACCAGCGGCACAAAATCTGGACGACCGGCCCGATGTTTCGTTATGAGAAGCCGCAGAAAGGGCGCTATCGCCAGTTCCATCAGTTTGATGTCGAGGCGCTGGGATTTGCCGGGCCGGATATCGATGCCGAGATGATCCTGATGTCGGCCCGCGTCTGGCGCGCACTCGGGCTGGACAAGATTGAGCTGCAGCTGAATTCTCTCGGCACCACTGAATCCCGGGCGCACTATAAAGACGTGTTGCTGGAGTACTTCGTGGCGCATCAGGACCAGCTGGATGAGGACAGCCAGAACCGGCTGCACCGCAATCCGATGCGGATTCTTGATAGCAAGAATCCGGCGATGGCTGACCTGATTGCGGCCGCTCCCCAGATTACTGACTATCTGGATGACGAATCGCGGGAGCATTTTGCGACGTTGCAGGAACTGCTGGATCAGGCCGGTATTGCGTATACGGTGAATCCGCGTCTGGTGCGCGGGCTGGATTACTATTCCCGGACAGTATTTGAGTGGGTCACCGATCAGCTGGGTGCTCAGGGCGCTGTGTGCTCCGGTGGTCGTTATGACGGCCTGGTGGAACAGCTCGGTGGCAAGCCGGTGCCGGCCATTGGCTGGGCGATTGGCCTGGAGCGCTTGGTAGCGCTGTGCGAAGCGCTCGACTGTGTGCCGCAAACCGAGCAGCCCCATGTGTATATCGTGCTGGCGGGAGATGCGGTGCAAAAGCCCGGTTTTGCACTTGCAGAGCAGTTACGCGATGAGTTGCCTCAGGTTCGGTTTGAGTTGAACTGCGGCGGCGGCAGTTTTAAGTCGCAGTTTAAGCGTGCGGATAAAAGCGGCGCTACGGTCGCATTGATTCTGGGCGAAGAAGAGCTGGCCGACAGCACCATCGGGCTAAAAATGCTGCGTCTCGATGATCCTCAGGAAACGCTGGCGATTACCGATATTGGCACGCGTCTGGCACAAATTTTTAATTCATAATTTTATTTAAGTTTAATTTTTAAATTACTAATATTAATTAGGTTTTTATTATCATGGTCGACGAAAATTTAACCGACGAACAACAAGCTGAGCTGGTCAAGAAGTGGTGGCGTGAGAACGGCTTGTACCTGGTCGGCGGGCTGGTTATCGGCATTGGCGGACTGTTTGGCTGGCAGGCCTGGCAGGCGAATCAGGAGCTGACGGCTCAGGAGGCCTCAAACGCGTTTCAGGAGATGACGGATGCCATGGCGCAGCAGCGCTATAACAAGGCAGAGGAACTGCATGCGGTCATCCTGGACGAATATTCTTCGACCCCGTATGCCGATTCTGCCGAGCTTTCGCTGGCGGCCAGCCTGATGACCCGCAGCGATGCCGAAGCCGCTGCAGAGGTGTTACGCCGGCTGGCAGGCTCGACCAATGATGAGGGTATTCGAAACATTGCCAAGCTGCGTTTGGGCCGCGTGCTGCTGCAGCTTGAGGATTATGAAGGTGCGCTGCAAGCAGCCACTTATTCCAGCGACGACGCGTACGCGCCTTCATTCGCTGATCTGCGGGGCGATATTGCCTATGCGCGCGGTGATATCGAAGCGGCGCGCACGGCCTATGAACAGGCTCTGACCGCAGAACCGCAGAGTTTCCCTGAGTCCGGATATGTGCAGGTGAAGCTCGACTCACTCCCGGTCGCCGCTGCAACCGCCGCAAACGCCGGTGATGCAGCTGTCGAAGCTGCCGAATAAGCCTTAGTTATGTTTTTGTTTCTGCCGCGATACCTGCTGCTGCTCGTGCTGGCCTTTGCCCTCGGCGCCTGCAGCCTGTTCGGAAAGGACGAAGATCCGTTTCCGCCGGCAGAGCTTGAGCGTTTTGATACGGCGTTTAAGATTAAGCGTGTCTGGAAGAAGAATGTCGGCGGCAAGGGAGAGCAGCTGCGGTTGTCGCTGGGGCCTGCTTCGAACGGCGATGTCGTCGTGGCCGCGTCGCCGAAGGGCAGAGTGTCGGCGTTCTCGGCTGATAAGGGCCGCAAGCTTTGGTCGGTCAAAACCAAACTGCCGCTCGCCGGTGGTTCGGCGGTCGACTCCCAGTACGTTGCGGTTGGCGCTACCGATGGCACATTGGTGCTGCTATCTCTGAAAGATGGCAAGGAAATCTGGCGTCGCAGCGTCAATAGCGAAGTCTTGTCTGCACCTGCGCTGGCACCGGGCCAGGTGATTGTGCGTACGGTCGACGGCCGGATTTCTGCCTTCAGCACTACCGATGGCCGTCAGGTATGGTTTAACCAGCAGTCGATGCCACGCTTGTCGTTGCGGGGAAGTTCTACCCCTGTCGTTATCGGTGGCTCGGTCGTATGCGGTTTCGACAACGGCCGTCTGGCTGCCTATGACTTGTCCGACGGCGATGCGCTCTGGGATGTCATGCTTGCGCCGCCTTCGGGCCGTACCGAAATTGAGCGGCTGATTGATCTCGATTCCACAGCGCTGCGCGTCGGCGGCGATCTTTACGCCGTCAGTTACCAGGGTCGGCTTGTGTCGGTTGCGGCTGAATCAGGGCAGCTGTTCTGGTCTCAGGATCTGTCCAGCTACGCAGGTCTGGCTGGTGACACCACCGGCATTTTTGTAGCCACGGCGGGCAGTGAGCTGGTGGCGGTCAGTAACGCTTCCGGGCGCGAATTGTGGCGGTCTGAAGCCCTGCTGAATCGCGATATTACCGGACCCGCATTGCATGAGCGTTCGGTGGTTGTCGGCGATTTTGAGGGTTACCTGCACTGGTTTGACAGCTTTACCGGCAAACTTGAAGCCCGGACGCGGATTGGTGGTGATGCGGTTTCTGCGGCGCCACTTGTCGTCGGAGATTTGCTCTACGCGACCAGTGAGGGCGGCGATATTGCTGCCTACCGCATTGTTCGCCCCAAAAAGCGTAAGCGGTAACCCGCCATGCTGCCCGCTGTTGCTTTAATCGGACGTCCCAATGTGGGTAAGTCCACGTTGTTCAATCGCCTGACCGGCACCCGCGACGCATTGGTTGCCGACTTTCCGGGGCTGACGCGAGACCGTTTGTACGGCTTTACTCACGACGGGCTGCCGCCTTTCATCGTGATCGACACTGGTGGTCTGACGGGGGACAGCGACGATATCTCCAAACTGATGGACCGGCAGGTCGATCTGGCGGTTGCCGAGGCCGACGTTGTGCTGTTGCTGGTTGACGGTCTCGATGGGCTTACAGCAGGGGATCAGTACGTCGCCGACCGTGTCCGCAAGACCGGCACCCCGATTGTTCTGGTCGTGAATAAAGCAGAGCGGCGTGATGCCGACATGCTGGTTCCGGATTTCTACAGCCTCGGTCTGGATGATCCTTCGGTTATTTCCGCTCAGCGTGGCGATGGTGTCGCGCGGCTGGTCGACCGGATGATGGAGCAGCTGCCGCCGGCGGAGAACGATGAAAGGCCCGCTCCGGCTGCGGGCATGAAGATTGCCGTGGTCGGGCGCCCCAATGTCGGAAAGTACACGCTGTTAAACCGGTTGGTGGGTGAAGACAGGGTGCTTGCTGCTGACA
>CAYLLI010000176.1:0-4492 GCA_964384295.1 uncultured Chromatiaceae bacterium | reverse complement strand
GGCCGTTCATGTTCCGAAGACCGTCGACAATGACCTGCCCATTACCGACACCTGCCCGGGTTTCGGCTCGGTAGCGAAGTACATCGCAGTCTCTACCAGTGAAGCAGCGATGGACGTTGCTTCAATGGCACGCACGTCGACCAAGGTGTTCATTCTTGAGGTCATGGGCCGCCATGCCGGCTGGATTGCCGCTGCCGGTGGACTGGCCGGCGAAACACCGAACGATGCGCCGCACATTATTTTGTTTCCGGAAGTGCCGTTTAACAAAGCCGCGTTTCTGAAACGGGTTAAGCAGTGCGTTAAAGCGAACGAGTACTGTGTGATCGTGGTTAGTGAGGGCGCGCGGGACAAGCGCGGCAAGTTTTTAGCAGACTCAGGCACCGTCGACGCATTTGGCCACAAACAACTCGGGGGTGCCGCTCAGGTGATTGCCGAAATGGTGCGCGACGAACTGGGCTTAAAGTACCACTATGCCCTCGCTGACTACCTGCAACGGTCCGCCCGGCATATCGCATCAGAAACCGACCTGAATCAGGCCTACGCGGTCGGAAAAGCGGCTGTCGAAATGGCGCTGGAAGGCAAGAACGCGGTCATGCCAGCAATCGTACGAAAGTCAGACACGCCGTATCGCTGGACTATCGAAGCTGCGCCGCTAGGCAAAGTCGCCAACAAAGAGAAGATGATGCCGAAATCGTTTATCAGCCGTGATGGGTTTGGCATCACACCGTCATGCCGGCGGTATCTGGCGCCGTTGATTCAGGGCGAAGCCTATCCGCCGTATAAGAATGGCCTGCCGGTCTATGCCGAGCTGAAGCAGGTTCCGGTGGCTAAGAAACTCAAGACGGACTACAAAATTTAACGCTTTAGTGCCGGGTTGCTGAAGCTGCAGTACCGCCCAGGCTGCGGGGCGCCTCAACGTAGTTACCCTGAATAAAGTTAACGCCGAGGTCGCGCAGATTATCGAAGCTCGACTGGTCCTCGACCTGCTCGGCAACCACCTTGAACCCTACCGCTTTCGACAGCCTGGTGATCGCACCCACCACTTCCTGATTGACGGTGTCATCGCCGAGGTTCCTGGTAAAAGCACCGTCGATCTTGACGTAGTCAACGTCGAGACCCTGCAGACTCGACAGCGAACCGATTCCGCGACCGAAGTCATCGAGCCCGAAACTGCAACCCATGCCATGCAGCACACCGACAAACCGACGCGCGTGCTCGAGATTGCTCATGACGGCCGCTTCAGTGACTTCGAAACAGATGCGGGACGGATCGACCTGACTGTGATCCAGGCTGTCGACGACAAACTCCAGGAAGTTCTCATCGCCCATCGTTTGCCCGGAAATGTTGATCGCGATGCTGCGGTCATCCGGCAACCGAATGCCTCCCTGACTCAACGATGCCAGCGTCGCTCCGACGACCCAGCGATCCACCGAGCCCATCAGTCGGTAACGCTCGGCAGCACGGATAAAGTTCACCGGCTGAATCAAACTGCCGTCATCATCAAGCAGTCGCAGAAACACCTCTACCGCTGGCCCGCTGGGAACACGTCCACCCATCGAGATAATCGGCTGAACATACAACTCGAAACGATCATCCTTCAGCGCATGCTGAAGTTTCTGCAGCCAATGAATTTCTCCGCGCTGCCGGGCACCGGCCTCATCCTGGGCCGAATACACGTGCACCCTGCCCCGTCCGTTCTCCTTCGCCAGGTAACAGGCGGAATCCGCAGCCGAAAGAACATCATCAACCGATGTGCTATCCGGTCCGATTTCTACCAGTCCGATACTGACGCCCACGGAGAAAATCTTGTCCTGCCAGACGAACCGATAGGAGCGAACGGCCTCACAAACATCATCCGCAATCTGACGTGCTTTCTTCAGCGGACAACCGACCAGCAACATGCCGAACTCGTCGCCGCCGAGACGCCCGACGAAGTCAGAATCACGAACCTGTTCTTTGATCAGTGAAGAAATCTCACGCAGCAAGAGGTCGCCGGCCTGATGGCCGCAGGTATCGTTGACGGTTTTGAAACGATCGAGATCAAGAAAGCACAGCACGTGGTGTGTGCCATCTTTGACGGAGTCCTGCAGCGCGACATTGACCTGGCGCTCAAACTCCCGACGGTTGATCAATCCGGTAAGGCCATCGTGCGCTGCCTGATAGCTGATGCGTGCGGTCAGGCCGCGCAATTCGCTGACGTCGCGAACCATGATGACGGACCCGCTGATACCGCCATCGAGCGACGCAATGGGCGACGCAGTCACCTCGACCGAGAGCTCTTTGTCGTCGAGCAAGGACACCAGCAGCGCACGCCGCCCCATGCTGATGCGCTTCCGTTTAACCAGGCACTGCGCGACCGGATCGCCGAGGTCGCGCCGGTCAGACTCATCCACCAGCTTTACGATATCGGATATACGCTGTCCAACCGCTTCTTTTTCAGACGCCCCGGTTAGCTCCATCGCTGCCGAGTTCAGATAGTCGATAACACCATGGGTGTCGGTGGTAATCACCCCTTCTGCAATAGACTCCAGCGTGACCTGCGCCTGATGCTTGCTGCGCCCTAAAGTGGCTTCAACGCTTTTGCGGTAAGTCACGTCACGCGCAATCGTCAATACCGCCTGCTTACCACGATAAGTGACGAGCACCGACGTTGCGGTCGCCCAGCGCGTGCCCTGATGACCATCCACCAGCTGCAACTCCTGAGTCATGCGCTGTGTGGAACCTTCCAGCAATGCAGCGGTATTGTTTTTTACCCGAATGCGATAGGCGGGACGAATCAGATCAATCATCGCCTGACCCTGCATATGCCCCGCATCAATACCCAACAGTTCGGCAGCCGCATCGTTGGCAAACAGAATTTTGTCGCGGTGCACGAGTACGACGTCACCGAGACCATTCGCCAAATCCTTAAAGAGAGTTTCCCGGGCCAGCGCGTCTGACTCCCGGTCGTTAATCGCATCGAACAGCTTATTAATGACCTTGCCGAGCCCGGCCAGATCGTCACCGGCTCTTTCAACCGGCACTCGCTTACCAAAGCCGGAGTTATTAGCAACCTCGACGACTTCGTCATAAAACGCATTCAGCCGGGTGCGCGAACGCTGCGCTGACTGCCACAACCACAGACAAGCCCCTGCCAGAACAAGGCAGCTCAGACCGAGTGCAATGACGAATACGTCAGTCATGTCCGCATTCAACCTGCACCATGCGGCAGCACAGCGAAACGTTGTGTGAGTGGGGGGCTGATGTAGAACATCCGGGTTCTCGCGTTGTTATCCCTGCAAAGTTGTCGGCGGTCAGGGCGTTTCGGGTACCTGCAAAACCCGCGTACTGACCGGCAAACATTTATAATTTTTCTGGCCGGCTTGCACGGGCTGTCACCACCGTGAAAACCAAGTGTTTCAATGCAAATAGAATAAACTAAGCGCCCTGCGCACACCGGTTGATTCACCATAATCCGCCTTAAGCCCCGGACGGGGTGGCAAGACCCACAGGCAGCTTCACAAAACACGCTGTTTATCGGGCTGGCCGGGATCGGAACGGATAGGCACAAGCGCCCCTGAGAATAGATTATGGCAACTGCTGGATGCGCTCGTTTTTTTTGCCCGCGCATCTCGCAACATTGGTCAGTCTGTGAATTGTCCGGTAAGCTGCGCGCAGTTATGTCGCAGAGCGGCGATAAGCCGGCTCGCCAGTCTATTCGTCGCCATATTCAGGAGTTCAACATGCAGGAAATTAGCCCGAAAGACGCAGCAAAAGCCCTTGCCGACGGCTCGGCAGTTGTCATTGACGTCCGCGAGCACGCCGAGCTGGCCGAAGCCGAAGTGCCGGGCACGATGCATATACCGATGGGTGAGATTCCCGACCGGGTTGATGAAATCAGCAAAGACGACAACATCATTGTCATGTGCAAGATGGGTGGTCGCAGCGCGATGGTGTGCGATTACCTGAGTTCGCAGGGCTACACCAAGATCGCCAACCTGACCGGTGGCATCTACGCCTGGGGCAGCGAGGTCGACGAAAGCGTCATAAAATAGCCAGCAGCCTGCCATAAAACCATTTGTTACAAGATGTTACGGCTTACCACTGGATATTGCCCGGCAGATTCACAATAGTTTGAATCCATTACTTACCGGCAGCCGTATTCCAGTATGATGAGATCGGCTCTGCCAGACAGCGAATCAAACCCCGGTAATTAGACCAGGGACTTAAATCAGGTAAGTAGCGAATCTGACGCTTCAGGGAAGACTTCCGGCGCGACCGGGACAGCAATACAGGAATCACGAATGACCCTCAGCTTACGTTCTATTCGGCTTAGCGCCGTTTTTGCGGCCCTTTTCGCGGCCTTGCCGGTGCAGGCGGAATCACTGCTTTCGATTTATAACAAAGCGGTCAACAACGACCCGACCATTCGCGAAGCACAGGCAAACATGTACGCGACGATGGAGGCAAAGCCTCAGGCGCGTGCCAACCTGCTGCCGCAGCTGGATTTCAC
>CAYLLI010000175.1:0-4591 GCA_964384295.1 uncultured Chromatiaceae bacterium | reverse complement strand
CCCGCAAAGAGTCGACACGGATCATTCAGGCACGGTTCGATAAAGGCACGGTGCCCCTGCTGGACTTAAACCAGGCGCAGATTGAAGAGGCGGATGCCGCAGCAGCTTTGGCAGCACTGCGGCGCGAGCAGGTAGTTGCGAAGAATCGCTTGAACCTGCTGTTGGGTAGAAATCCGGCACCGATTATCCGTGAACGCAAACTGGACGTGCTCGATTTTCCGGCGCAGGTGCCGGTGGGATTGCCCTCTGAACTCATGGAGCGCCGTCCCGATATTCGTCAGGCGGAAGCCCGGCTGGCGGCAGAAACCGCGGATATCGGCGTGGCACAAGCCCTGCGGTTTCCCACGCTGACCGTGACCGGGTTTCTCGGGCTCGCGAGTACTGATCTGTCGAACTTTATCGACAGCGACAACAAGGCCTGGAACGTCGGTGCAGGTCTGACCGGGCCGATATTTGACTCGGGCCGCGCTCGAAACAGAGTGGATGTTGAGCGTGCACAGGCGGAGCAGGCGCTGCGCCAATACGAGCAAACGGTGATTCAGGCATTCGTTGAAGTTGAGAATTCGTTGGTTGCGATTGAGGCGTTGTCTGACGAGCTCCGGGTTCGCGAAGAGCAGGTTGAGGCGGCGCGAAGTGCAGCGACGTTGTCGCGCGCCCGCTACAACGGCGGTGTTACCAGTTACCTTGAGGTGCTGGAGTCCGAACGTTCCAAGTTCCGGGCCGAGCTGGCCCGTTCGGTAGCCCGTCGCGAACGTCTGGTCGCATACACGACGCTGTACAGAGCACTCGGCGGCGGCTGGAACCCGGAAGAGCCCGAGTCGGTTAAATAGTCAATCGCCTGCGATCAGTCGCGCAGCGCTTCCATCGCTTTATCAGTATCAACGGAATCTTTTGCTTTCGGCTTGTCGACAGCGTCATAGGCTTCTTTGTAGTCCACTCCATCGACGCTGACGGCACCTTTAAGCTTGTCAGAGTCTACAGAGTCTGCTGCTTTGTCTTTATCGACGCTGTCGGCAAGCTTGCCATAGTCGATAGCGAAGGCAGCGGTGCTGACAGTAAGCAGTACAGACACAAACAGATTTCTCATCATCATGGCGTTCTCCGGCGGGTTCTGATCGAGATAATAGGCTAAATATTCAGGTCAAAAAAAGAGGCCGGACAAAGCCGGCCTCATTGTTAGTTGTTCAGCAAACCCTGCTCTCAGCTTTTAGCGGGCATTAGCGGAACGGTGTCGAGAACCCAGCTTTTGGACTCCCGTCGTGCAGGTGACGGGATCGCCAGAGCAGCGTCAACGTTGTTGTTTCCAATAGCATTAACGTCAATGCGCCAACCTTTCTCTTCCCATTTTTTCAGGTATTCGCGATAGCGTACAACTGCCTGATCGCCCGGCAACAGCAGTTCTTTGGTCAGCGTGTCGGGGGTGTTGTAAGGGCGCAGATTCTCAACCACGTTTTTATCCTCAACGGCGATGTCCATGAAGGTTTTGTTCATGTAATCGTCGGCGCTTTCTTCCAGCGTCGTATTGCGTGAGTTGATAAAGAAGATGCGGGTTTTGTTTTTGCTGATGGGTGCTTCAAAGAAGTATTGAATGAAGCTGATGCTGTTCATCAAATGAATGCCGGTCATCAGATGGTTCGGACCAATGTGCCACGAACCGGCGTGCAGATCTTCAGCACTGTCGTCGGTATCGGATACTTTCTTACGGTTTTCAGCCTGTGTGTATTCGCCGAATTTTGCATCAAACCATGCGCCCCATTCCTGATCCTTCAGCTCGATATCACTTTCATCAAGCGCCGGAGCTCCCTGGTTCGGATGAACAAACTCGTTGTGCAGCGGGTCCATGCCGTTTTCCATTGAGCGCTCATAGTAAGCATCAATTTCAAACACAATCGGACCAACAACGCGCCAGCCTTCCTGATCCCACTCGTCAACCACCGGTGCCGGTGGACGTTCGGATTCCGGAGCATCACCCAGAAACGCGAATACAACGCCGTACTTCTCATGCACCGGATAGGCATCGATCTTGGCACGCGCCGGAATCTTGCCGTCTTTGATCTGAGGAATCTTCGTGCATTTGCCGGATCCGTCAAAACTCCAGCCGTGATACGGGCAGGTAACACTGTCGCCTTCGATTTTGCCTTTACTGAGCGCACCGCCACGATGGATGCAGGTGTCGCTGATGACCTGTGCGTCGCCGTTGGAGTCGCGGAAAGCGGCCAGTCGCACACCGAGCAGTTCAACCAGTTTCGGTTCTTCAGTGGTCAGTTCTTCGCTGGTGCAAATGGGGTACCAGAAATTGATATACATCGTGGGGTTTCGCCTTTATTCGTGTCTTTACTGGGTTTAAATAAGTAATGACGCAGCTTCGCGAAACGCGCGACCGCATCAAATTAGGGCGAAATACTAGCAAACCTCGCAGTTTTAGGTGCGATTTTGCGGCTTTGGGCAGAGAAACCGCCGGGCAGGGAATGAACAAGGCGCCGCAGCGCCTTGTTCTGAGCCCCTAGCGCAGTGCCGGCAGTATGTGATCTCCGACGATCTTCAGGCTATCCATCGGATTATTGTGAAAGCGCAGCGCAAGCTCGGTGAGGCCTGCATCGGCAAATTGCTTGTAGCGCTCAATCTCACGGTCCAGGTCGCTGATGTCACCGGCTGAGGCCATGCCGTTAACCAGCCGGTTGGCCAGTTCGTCAGGAATGTTGTTGATGTGGCCTTTCTTCATCAGGAAGGCCTTGCGGAAGTCCTGCACACTGTCCATCACCAGATCGGTTTCAGCTTCGTCGTGGCAGAACTTTTCAATCTGCTCCCGCTCACGTCCGACAATCCCGCCGCGGACGTAAAGCTCCCGGCGACCTTCCCAGTAGCTTTCCTCGCGGTTCTCTTTAATGTGGAAAGCCCAGAAGTTACCGATCCGGAAGTCGTCCGGTTTGTCGTCACGCTTGCCGAATCCGACTTCAAGATTCTTCATCGCAATCGGCATCATGTCCGGCGTGTAGTCGCTGAGTTGAATACCGTCGGCATATTGCCCGCCCATCCTGATCATCATCGGTCCGGAAGAGCAGCTGTAGAGCAGAGGCCCGTCATGTTTTGCCCATGCCATCTGGAACGGACGGGTGACATCAAAAATGCCGGCCTCATAACCCATGCAGACTTCGCCGCTACGGGCCAGTTTAAGAATCTCGAGCGCTTCACGTACACCGAGTACTCTTCGGTCCGGTTCACGGGTACCTTTGGTCGGGTGACGTCCCGGCCAGATTTCACCACCGGCTTTCGCGCGCCAACCCAGTGCGCCAATCAACGCACCGCCCCCGCCAATGCCGATCAGGGCACGGCCGCCGGCGATCTCATTCAGGCTCAGCAGTGCATTCGCCATCTTCAGCGGATGCATTTCCCAAGGGCTGACGGCCAGTGCGCCCAGAATAATCTTGGAGGTCGCCATCGCCGCCGGGACCAGCGAGATAAACGGGTCCCAGTTGGTGTGGTAGTTCGAAGCCCAAAGAGCTCGGACGCCCATTTTCTCTGCCGCGACAGCAAACTCGGCCAGTTCGGCCGGGGTCAGATCCGGCTCTACAATTACGTCAATATCCATGGCGGGGAATATAGCGGAAGCATTCTGCAGCTCGCAGTCGGGAATGTGCGTATGACCAACGCACAGACATGGCTGACGCTAAATCCTCTTCACACAGCAGCTGTGTCGAATTTCTGCGAGTATTGGCGCAGTGCAAGGCGTGTGCAGAGATTAATGTTCAAGAAACTAACGGGGAACCTGACAATCTGGGTCATGGTGGCCGGCGTGGCAGGCTATTTTGCGGCCGGGCTTGGCGGCGATCCTGACTGGCTGGAGCCCGGTCAGGCACCTCTGTTCTATGAAGTTGTCCTGCTGCTGAAAACCGGTTTTCTGGCATTGCTAAAAATGTTGATTGCACCGGTGATTTTCTTCTCGTTGATTGGCGGTCTGATCAACATTGGCGATGCCAGCCGGTTGAAGCGCCTGGGCGGAAGCACGATTGGCTACTACTTACTGACGACGGCTATTGCTATTGGCATTGGTCTGGTTGCGGTGTTTTTTCTTCATCCGTGGCAGGGCACTGTTGAGCCTATCGCTCTCGCTTCGCTAACGGACCAGCCGGGCTTCGTTCAGCCGGCGCGCTTTATCGATCACAGCAGCGGCTCGTTTATGACCGTGTTTCGAACCCTGCTGGCAACGGCGTTTACCAACCCGTTCACCGCGCTTGCCGAGCTCAATATTCTGGCCATTGCGACCAACGCGTTTCTGTTTGGTCTGGCGATGGTACTTGCGGTGCCGGGCGACAGTCCGTTGATTGCAGCCGTACATCACATCAACGCGTTGCTGCACAAAGTGCTGTCGTGGGTGATTCTGACAACGCCGTTCGGCGTGTTTGCGATCTTGTTCGACATTACGCTCCGCAGCGATGGCGCTTTGATCAGTTCCCTGCTCGGTTTTGTCGCTGTTGTCGTTGGTGCGACATTGTTGCACGGACTCTTCGTTCTGCCGCTGATTGCGCGGCTGCTGGGCGGTGTAGGCCCGGTAGCGCTGTTTCGCAAGGCCGCCAAACCTCTGATGGTGGCG
>CAYLLI010000174.1:0-4699 GCA_964384295.1 uncultured Chromatiaceae bacterium | reverse complement strand
GGTGCGGTTGAGATGCTTTAAAAACCGCGTACCCAATCCGGCACCGTCGGCTGCGCCTTCGATCAAACCGGGAATGTCCGCCATCACAAAGCTGCGGTGGGATTCCAGCGCCACCACACCGAGGTTCGGATGCAGCGTGGTGAACGGATAATCCGCTACCTTCGGTCGCGCAGACGACACCGAACGAATCAGTGTCGACTTGCCGGCGTTAGGGAGTCCGAGCAAACCCACGTCTGCCAGCACAATCAATTCAAGCCTCAGATTGCGTGCCTCGCCCTGCTCACCCGGGGTTGAGCGCTTCGGCGCCTGGTTAACGCTGCTTTTGAAATGCACGTTGCCAAGACCACCTTTGCCCCCATTAGCGACCGTAAGGCGTTCATTGTGGTGGGTAATGTCGCCGATCAATTCGCCGGTATCGTTCTCAATAATGCGGGTGCCACACGGCACCGGCACCTCGAGCACCTGGCCTGACTTGCCGGTGCGGTTCCGCTTGCTGCCCGCCTCTCCATTCTCCGCGTTGTACTTACGGGTCATGCGAAAGTCGGCCAGCGTGTTTACGCCCTCATAGCCGATCAACACAACATCGCCGCCGCGACCGCCGTCACCGCCATCAGGCCCGCCGCGCGGAATGTATTTCTCACGACGAAAACTCGAACTGCCCGCACCGCCATCGCCGGCACGAACACGAATGGTCGCTTCATCTACAAATTTCATGGCGTCATTCTACCTGCAGTCGAGCGCAAGCTCAGGTGTAAGTCACCGGAATCGCCGTCGTGTACTTCAACTCTTCCATCGAAAAGCTGGAACTCACATCGGTAAACTCCAGAGCCGAGATCATCTGCTTATACACGTGATCAAAACTCTCGATACTCGGCACCACCACCCGCAGCAAATAGTCGGTATCGCCACTTAAACGATGCGCCTCGATGATCTCAGGTGTTCCCCGCACCACCTCACGAAACCGGTCGACCCAGTCGGCAGCGTGGCGGTTGGCTCTGACCGAAACAAACACGGTAATACCCACATTCATTTTGTTGCGATCAAGTAGCGCGACCCGGTTGCGAATATACCCTTCGGCCTCGAGTCGCTGAATGCGGCGCCAACAGGGCGTGGTGGTAAGACCGACCTGCTCGGCAACTTCGGCCGCCGTCAGCATCGCATTGTCCTGCAACAAAGCCAATATCTTGCGATCTTTCGAATCCATAGTTAAATATTCTAATAATTGAAAAAAATTGGTATAAATTTTTCACTATTTTGACTATAGCGGCAAACTTTGCAAGCACTTTGCGCGCCAATCCCGATATCCTGCTCTCATTGATTTAACTCGTTGGCTGTTCTTCGGAGACACACGGTGCATTTAACCCACGCAGGCCCATCAGCAGGACTCAGACGCTTCCCAACCGGCAGAAATACCCAGCTGGAAAGCCTGGTGAGCGAGGTTCGCCGGTGCCTGCTACTGCCGACAGAGAGCACTGATGAAATACCCGCGCTGGTCGCTCAGTGTCTGAAGGGCTATTTATCAGCCGAAGAACTACTGAATCAGACCCAGACACAGCCCAATGCGTCGCACTATCAGCGTCACACGCTGTTCCGGGATGAAGCAGGCGAGTTCACCATCATGGCATTGGTCTGGCTGCCCGGACAGGAAACGCCTGTGCACGGTCATATGGCCTGGGGTGCCGTCGGCTTGTATGCCGGCGAACTTAACGTCACCAACTACGAAATATTCGGCACACGGGCCGGACAAATGCATCTGCAGCCCGTCGGCGAGATCGATGCACGCGAAGGTGACGTGACATCAGTGACCGGCGGCATTAACGACATTCACAAAATTAAAAACGTCAGCGCCAAACCGGCGATCAGCATTCATGTCTATGGCATGGATGTCCCGCCGGAGTCACAGGCACTGAACATCCTGTTCCCCCAATAGTCCCACCAGCAATACAAGCAACAACGCTCCAAGTAGTAAAAACAACAAGTCACACAACTTCCCCGCAAGTCCTGCCAACATCCCCCCCGATGGCAGGCACAAAAAAGCCCCGCCTGAAATCAGGCAGGGCTTTTTTGTAACTTCGGTAAACGCTGTCAGTTAAGCAGTTTCGATGCTCACGAACTGACGCATTTTCGGGCCGCGGCGGGTGAACTTAACCCGGCCGTCAACCTTGGCAAACAGCGTGTAGTCTTTGCCAACACCGACGTTAGGACCAGCGTGATACTTGGTGCCACGCTGACGAATGATGATGTTGCCGGCGACAACAGACTCACCACCAAAGCGCTTAACGCCAAGGCGTTTACTTTCTGAATCGCGACCGTTACGGGTACTGCCCGCAGCTTTCTTATGTGCCATTGATTATGCCTCCGCTTCTGCTTCTTTCTTCGCAGCCTTCTTAGCAGCACCACCTTTAATGCCGGTGATCTCTACCAGAGTGTAATGCTGACGATGTGTGCCCATGCGCAGGTAGTTCTTACGGCGCTTGAACTTGATGACATCGACTTTCTTGGTTTTACCCAGTTCGATAACTTTGGCTTCAACCTTGCCACCGGAAACCAGTGGAGTACCGATTTTTACGTCGGCGCCTTCGCCAACCATCAGCACTTCATCAAAAGAAATTTTATCGCCTTCAGCAACAGGCAATTTCTCAATCTGCAGGGTGTCGCCCTTAGCGGCGCGGTACTGCTTACCGCCAGTTTTAAATACGGCGTACATCGTTGGAATACTCCAAAAATACAAAAAGTCTCGCGGCAAGGCTGCCGGGAGACCCGGAAAGGAGGCGGAATTTTATAGATTCAGCCGCGTTTTATCAATGGCTTAGTGGTATTCCGGAGCCATATTTTCCGATTCACCGGGCGTCAGCGAGTCCGGGGCACCAAAGCGCGTTCATTTCCGCCGCAATCCGCACCCCGGCCTGAGCCAGCCTGATATCGTTTAATGCTTTAGATTCAGCCACATAGCTATCCGATAGCTCAATAACACCGTTGTTTCGACGCTTTCCGAACTGATATGCCGCGCCGCGCAAATCCAGCGACTCCTGAACCCACGTTTCCGGCGGATCCGCCTGCCAGGCCGCCGCGTTACCAACCGCCAGAGCCATCAACGCAGCGGTGTAATCCTGGGCGCTTTGCCCTTCGGACTGCAGCAGTCCGGTGTCCCAGACCTTGTGCAGGTTGGTTTTTCGGCCGTCCAGATACACAGGCACTTTGTTGCCACCGAGGTCACGTTTATAGCCGATATGTAGCGGAGCGTGCGCGTCGGCCACAAAATGCACCAGAAACAGCATGGCTGTCAGCCTTTGCTCATCGGAGCTGTCCGGGTTACGAAACTGCTGGCGGTACTTGTAGATTGCGCTCAGCACATCGCCCTTTGAACTGCGCGGCGAATCATCATGCAGGACGTCGTCATCGAGATTCATATAGTGGTAGTAGCGGGTGTAACGCCACCCGTCGGTATACCGCACTTTGTCAGCCCAACTGCCGGCAGCCACAAAGTTGTAACCGGGGTTCAGTTCCCTAAGCCCGGCTTTTGCCTCAGCGCAGAGGTATTGATCGGCAACCTCACCCGCCAGCCGGTGACCGAACCAACCGAATGCACTTGCCGCCTGCGGCAGAACCAATACAGCCAGCACGCAATAGGGCAAAAGTTTTACACGGACTCTCATCAGCGGCATTATTGTCACAGTTATGCACGTTGTTAAAGACAATCCCGAGCAATTCAATCTCTCTGCCATCCGCGACCAGCTCGAAGACGACTGGCCGGCGGTGGACCGCGAGATTGTGAAACAGCTCAGCAGTGACGTTGCCCTCGTCAGCAGTGTGGCGAACTACATTGTTGGCAGCGGCGGCAAGCGTTTGCGACCTTTGCTGGTGTTGCTATCGGCCCGCGCCTGCGGCTATCAGGGCCAGCAGCATATTTTGGCTGCCGCCATTATCGAATTCATTCACACCGCAACGCTGTTACACGATGACGTTGTCGATGAGTCGACCTTACGTCGCGGACAGCAAACCGCCAACGCCGTGTTCGGCAGTTCAGCCAGCGTGTTAGTCGGCGACTTTCTATACTCGCGTTCCTTCCAGATGATGGTGCAGTTAGGCCAAATGCGCGTGATGGAAATTCTCGCCGAAGCCACCAACACCATCGCCGAGGGAGAAGTGTTGCAGCTGATGAACGTCAACGATCCGGACACAACCGAAGCGCAGTACATGGAAGTGATCGAACGCAAAACGGCAAAACTGTTTGATGCCGGCATGCTGATCGGAGCGATTCTTGCCGACCAGACACGCGGCGTTGAAGACGCGATGAGCCTGTACGGCCGCAAGCTCGGAACTGCGTTTCAGCTGGCTGATGATGCACTCGACTACAGCAGCAGCAACGAAGATCTCGGCAAAAACGTCGGCGACGATCTCGCGGAAGGTAAACCTACACTGCCGCTGATCCATGCCCTGCGCAAAGGCAGCCCGGCCGAACAAATCGCGATTCGCGAAGCCATCGAAGAAGGCGGGCTGGAACAACTCGATACCATTATCGCCGCCATCGAATCCACCGGAGCGCTTGCCTACACGATGCAGCAAGCCCGCAAGGCGGCTGATGAAGCGGTTGAAGCTATCAGCGTTGTGCCTGATTCACCGTTTAAGACGTCGCTAATTGAACTGGCTCACTTTGCTGCTGATAGACGCTATTAAGTCCGACTCAGGATGAGCAGCC
>CAYLLI010000173.1:0-4758 GCA_964384295.1 uncultured Chromatiaceae bacterium | reverse complement strand
GCAGTCCACCCGGGCTGCCTTTAATGTTCGGTTCGAGGTTGTAGCCCGTATCGTTGTAGCGGTGATGGCGGGTCTCCTGCTCTTTTAGCTTTGCGGCGAAAAAGTCTGGTGCGTCCCAGACCTTTGGCGGGGCTACTGCAGCCTGCATTTTCGTAAACAGTTTTTCCGGCCCACAGATCCGGCGGGATTCCATCAGTGTTGTAGCAACCCCGATATCCGCTTCGCTCTCGGCACGACATTCCCTGACGGTGCGCGTGCTGTGGCCGACTTCCATGCCAATGTCCCAGAGATAGGCAAGAAAACTCGCGATGTCATTGCCGGCACCGCGGGCCTTTCGCTCGCTGGGCACCAGGATCAGCAGGTCCACATCGGAACACGGATGCAGCTCGTGTCGGCCGTAGCCGCCCACTGCAACCAACGTAAATACGTTTGAGTACTTTCCGCCCAGCCGATGCCAGGCGTCTTGCAGCACGAGATCCACAAGCGTCGCCCGGTCGCGGACCAGCTGAGTAACAGGTTTGTTGGCGAGAAACAGCTCGGTCAGAGCAGCCGTGCCACCTTCGAGCAGGCGTTTCACGCTTTGCATGTCGCCGTTGGCGTTCTTTAACAACTGTTCGACCTTGTCCCAGTCGATAGCAAGTTGCTGTTCGTTGAGCAGGGTCAGAGCAAACTCGCGCGACTCGTCGTTCGGCCGGAGCGGGCTTGATGCCGGTGGAGACTTTAGCACCTCATCAGGCTGCATCAGCGATCGCTCGCGCCCAGAGTAAGAATCTCGTGCCCGGTGGCTGTTACCAGAATGGTGTGTTCCCACTGTGCCGACAGCGAGCGGTCTTTCGTAATTACGGTCCAGCCATCCGGCAGCAGTTTGACGTTGCGTTTGCCCGCGTTGACCATCGGTTCAATCGTAAAGGTCATGCCTTCCTGCAGTTCAATACCGGTATCCGGTTTGCCGTAGTGAAGTACCTGAGGGTCTTCATGAAATACCCGGCCGATGCCATGCCCGCAGTACTCGCGCACCACCGAGCAATGGTTCTTCTCGACATGCTGTTGAATGATGTGGCCAATATCACCGAGCCGGACGCCCGGTTTCACGATCCCGATGCCAAGCATCATCGCTTCGTAGGAGATGCGGGCAACGCGCTGCGCCTGAATGCCTGCCTTGCCCACCATAAACATACGGCTGCTATCGCCGTGATAGCCATCTTTAATAACAGTAATGTCGATGTTGACGCAGTCACCCTGTTTCAGCTTTTTGTCGCCCGGAATGCCGTGGCAGACAACGTGGTTGACGGACGTGCAGATCGACTTTGGAAAGCCGCGGTAGTTAAGCGGCGCCGGAATCGCTTGCTGCGTGTTGACGATATAGTCGTGGCAGATTTGATCCAGCTCATTGGTGGTCACGCCCGGCTTCACGTGTTCGCCGATCATGTCCAGCACGTCGGCCGTAAGCCGCCCTGCAACACGCATTTTTTCCTGCGCTTCTGCGTTCTTGAGCTCAATGCCCATAGGTGATGTGTTTCCTTATTCGTTGTTGGTGGTGACTCGGGACCGGTGGTCACGGCGCCGGAAAGCCAGAGCCTGCAAGGCTTCTGACCGCATTTTGCGGCTGCTGCGAGGTGTCCGGCGGGAAACTGACTGCACTGGTCGCCCGATGGCAGGAAAACCCTTCGCATTCAGGCGTCTAATCCGTTGTCGCTACTGGGCGTATATGGTATAAAGCGCGCGCGCTCAGCGCAATAATCCTCACATGTGTCGTCACATAAGGCCGGGTGCCCGGTTCACTTGTTTCCGATGGATGGCTGCGAAACACCGTGTTTGCAGTGTCTTTGGTCGCAAGAGTCCGGGTTGCTGATATGGGACACATGGAAGCCGTAACCCACAATGGAGAAACTCATGACTGACGTATCAATGCGCCAAATGCTGGAAGCGGGCGTACATTTCGGGCATCAGACCCGTTACTGGAATCCGAAGATGGCTCCCTTCATCTTCGGCAAACGCAACAACATTCATATTATTAACCTCGAGCAGACTCTGCCGATGTATCAGGATGCGACCGGTTTCGTTAAGAACCTCGCGGCTGATGGCGGAAAGATTCTGTTTGTTGGCACGAAGCGTTCTGCCCGCGAAGCGATTCGCAGTCAGGCAGAGCGCTGCGGCATGCCGTATGTCAGCCACCGTTGGCTTGGCGGCATGCTCACCAACTTCAAGACCATTAAGCAGTCTGTTAAGCGTCTGTTTGAACTTGAAGAAATGCTCGGCGAATCCGGTTCTGCCAGCAACCTGACAAAGAAAGAGCAGCTGAACCTGTCGCGCGAGCACGAAAAACTCGAGCGCAGCCTCGGCGGCATCAAGGACATGAACTCTATTCCTGACGCAATCTTCATTATTGATGTTGGTCACGAAAAGATCGCTATTAACGAAGCACGCACCCTGGGAATTCCTGTTGTTGCGATTGTTGATACCAACTGCTCACCTGATCGTGTCGACTATCCGGTTCCGGGTAATGACGATGCGATGCGCGCGGCTATGCTTTACGCAACCGGCGTTGCCGATGCGGTTTTGGCCGGTAAAGAGTCGGTTCCTGCAGTCCCGGTTGGCGATGACGAGTTCGTTGAGCTGAACGAGAGTGGCGAACCTGAGGCCCGTCCTGCGGCGAAAAAGAAAGCCACTAAGAAAGCCGCTAAGAAAACGGCAACCAAGAAAACGGCAGCTAAGAAAACGGCCACCAAGAAAGCTGAGGAGCCTGCTGAGGAAGCAGCTGCTGAGCCCGAAGCCGAAGAAGCCAAGCCTGCAGAGTAAGTTGAGTTGCGGGGTCGCGCTCGCGGCCCCGCGCACCTCATTTTTTACTGGAACTGTCTGACCGGACTTAAGTTCCAAACAAGGCTCTTCGGTGGTAGCGAAACGGAGAGCCGTAGATTTCAGGATTAAACAAATGACAATTACAGCGAGTTTAGTAAAAGAGCTGCGCGAAATTACCGGCGTAGGCATGATGGAATGCAAGAAGGTGTTGGTTGAAACGGAAGGCGACTTGCAGGCTGCTCAGGATTTGCTCCGTACCCGTGGCCAGGCAAAAGCGGCTAAGAAAGCCGGTCGAATTGCAGCGGAAGGTGCTGTTATTTTCGCGATGGGCGATAACGCCGCAGCATTGGTCGAAGTAAACAGTGAAACTGACTTCGTGGCCCGCGATGACAACTTTAAAGCGTTTGCACAAAGCACCGCTGATCTGGTGCTCGCGAACCAGCCGGCTGATCTGGAAGCATTGGACGCGATCGAGATTGACGGTAAGCCATTTGCTGAAGTCCGCAGCGAGCTGATCGCAAAAATTGGTGAAAATGTTGCGGTCCGCCGTTTCAGTATCGTTGCACCCCAAGGGGTTCTTGGCAGCTATATTCACGGCGGCCGTATTGGTGTTGTCGCCGATGTTGTCGGTGGTGACGAAGAGCTGGCTCGTGACATTGCGATGCATGTTGCTGCCAGCGCCCCGGTCTGTGTCAGCGAAGAAGATGTGCCTGCTGAAGATCTGGAACGTGAACGCAAGATTCTGACGGAACAAGCCCTTAATGAAGGCAAGCCTGCCGAGATCGTTGAGAAAATGATTGAAGGTCGTTTGCGCAAGCATCTGGCGCAAATCACTCTGGTCGGACAGCCGTTCGTCAAAGACCCGGATGTCACCGTCGGCAAGCTGCTGAAAGATAAAGGTGCCAGCGTCGCTTCATTTGTTCGCTATGAAGTGGGCGAAGGCATTGAAAAGAAAGAAGAGAACTTTGCCGAAGAAGTTGCTGCCCAGGTTAAAGCCAGCAGCTAACGGATCTGTGTGGCAGATGAAGATCCTGCTTTTCAGAGGTTCACTAACGTGGCAGCAGTCATTCGCTGATCGGGCGGGTGGCTGATGTGCCGGTAAAAGAGTAGCCTCGCTTATGCGAGGCTATTTTTTATTCAGCATTTTTTCCGGAGGCTAACACTCATGTCCAACGATCAACTGTCTTATCAGCGTATTTTGCTGAAGTTGAGTGGCGAGGCGCTGCTTGGAGAAAGTCAGTACGGTATTGATCCGGATGTGCTTAGCCAGATCGCCGAAGACATTGCTGCCGTAATGGAGCTGGGTGTTCAGGTCGGTGTTGTTATTGGTGGTGGCAATATTTTCCGCGGTGAAGGTCTGGCTCGCTCAGGTATGGATCGCGTTACCGGTGATCACATGGGCATGTTGGCTACGGTGATCAACTCGCTGGCGCTGCAGGACGGGCTTGAGCGCCTGGGTGTTAATGCGAGGGTCATGTCAGCACTCGCGATTCACGAAGTCTGCGAAGATTACATTCGGCGTCGCGCGGTCCGGCATCTTGAGAAAGGCCGTGTTGTGATTCTTGCCGCCGGTATGGGTAATCCGTTCTTCACCACCGATACTGCGGCAACACTGCGGGCGATTGAGATTAATGCCGACGTACTGCTGAAAGCGACCAAGGTTGACGGGGTCTACACGGCGGACCCGAAAACCCATGCGGATGCCACGCGCTACAGTTCGCTGAGTTTCGACCAGGTGATCAGCGACCGTCTGGGCGTCATGGATACCACTGCGATTGTGATGTGCCGTGATAATGACTTGCCGATCCGCGTGTTTGATCTGCATGAGTCAGGTGCGCTGATGTCTTTGGTCAAAGGCGGGGACATTGGTACCCTGATTGTCGGAGACTAGAAGGGGGTTTCGGGCTACACTGTTGCCCGGACATAACACCGGCTGTTGTGAGGGAATTGTTGGGACAA
>CAYLLI010000172.1:0-4772 GCA_964384295.1 uncultured Chromatiaceae bacterium | reverse complement strand
CGGGCTTTTTTCTTTTCGGGCTCAGCCCCCGATTGGAGGCCCTGTTGCGACCTTTCTAAGCAGCGGTTCGCTCGTCAACATAAGTATCCAACAACCGCCGCACAGTTTCTTTTGCTAACTGAATGCCACTCCGATCGCAGGCAGTGTGCGCTGTGACAACAGCGCCATCCAGCATCAGCAAAATCTGTCTGGCTACTTCGTGTGAGTTATCCAGGCGCAGCTCTCCGAGCAGCTCTTCAATGAACTGAGTGAGTAACTTTTTATGACTGGTGCACGCAACGTGTACCGGGTCGTCGCGGCGCGGGTACTCGGCGGATGCGTTAATAAACATGCAGCCGGCAAACGTGTCGTTGCAGGCCGACTCATCAATGAAGTCGAACAGCGCGAGCACGCGTGCCATGCGCGGGTCGCCGGTTTGTTGTTCGCTTAAACGCGCGATGCCTTCCCGCGCTTCATTCAGAAAATCCGCACCGCGTTTTTGCAGTGACGCGATGATTAGTTCGTCTTTTGAGCGGAAGTGGTTGTAGAGCGTTTTCTTGGCAACACCGGATTCCGCCAGCACGGCATCAATGCCGGTGGCCTGAAAACCGTTACGGGCGAACAGCTCGGTTGCTGTATCGACCAGGTGATCGCGTCGACTGCTCATGGTTCTGTCTCCTGCGGAGCATGCTGCTCCGGATAACTCAATGATCAAAGTATACCGTTTTGTCTACTTTTGCGCAAAATCCGGGCGGGCTCGGTTTTGTGTGCACCCGAACGCTGCCTAGGTGCCACGTTGTAATCATCGATTTAAACCAATTAATACATAGGCTTATGAGCAATCCGGAAAACTCGACCGGTTTCTGGCTGATTTCCTGTTGACAGAGACAGACCTGTCTACTTAGTATCACCCCATGGAGACAGAACTGTCTCTTTTTGAAACAAGGAGAACGTCATGAATGAGATCTACACCACCCAAACCTGCCCCTGGTGCCAGCGTGCCAAAGTGCTGCTTGATCGCCATGGCATCGAATTTACCGAGATCGACGTCAGCACGGATGTGGAAAAACAAGCCGAGATGATCGAGCGCAGCCAGCGTCAGAGCGTGCCGCAGATTTTTCTGAACGGTAATCACATCGGCGGTTACGACGACCTCGTAAAACACTTTGAAAGCCAAAGCGACGCTGCGGCGTAAAACTAACTAACGTGAAAAAACCGGAGAACGAAATGAGCAACTCAATCGAAAACAAAACTGCACTGGTCACTGGCGCAAACCGCGGCATCGGCAAAGCCATCGTCGAATCACTGCTTGCGAAGGGCGCTGCTAAGGTCTATCTCGCAGTACGCGATGTCGAATCCGCGGGGAGCCTGGTGGCGCACTACGGCGATCGCGTCGAGCCGGTGCGTCTCGACGTGACTGACAACGAGACTGTTAAAGCCGCTGCGGCCCGCGCCAGCGACGTCGATATCGTCGTGAACAACGCAGGCGTGTTTACGATCACCGGCCCGCTGGATGCCAATGCAATTGAGTCGCTCAGTTACGAAATGGACATCAACGTCCACGGCCTTATTCGGATGGCGCAGGCTTTCGCTCCGGTACTGAAGGCGAACGGCGGTGGAACGTTTGCTCAGTTGAACTCGGTGGCATCCATAAAAACCTTCAACGACTTCACCACCTACTCTGCCTCCAAAGCCGCTTCTTACGCGGTAACTCAGGCCTTACGTGACGCGCTCGCTGAACAAGGTACGGAAGTGGTCAGTGTTCATCCGGGTCCCGTCGCCACCGACATGGGCAAAGAAGCGGGCTTTGAAGAAGGCGCAGCCACTCCGGCGCCAGTCGTTGCTGATTCGATCGTCGCGGCAATTGAGAACGGTCAGTTCCATGCGTTCACCGACGACATGGCACGGATGATTGGTTCCGCCTATGACAGCTACGCCGAAAACATCGTGAATGTGAATCTGATGGAAGGCTAGCCATCAGAGGCACCGCCGGGCCAGTACTCTCCACTGGCCCGGCTTTTTCGTGTCTGAGCTGCACGTCAATTTGACTTAAAGTCCGCCTGTTTCCGAACGCTATAGCCCTTTTCTAGGATGGTCGTTCGACGCCGACTCGGGGGAGACCTATGCGTTCAGTGTTTATTGCTGTCGCGTTAGTTTGGGGAAGAGCGGCTAACGCGATCACGATCGACTTTACTCAGGCACCGTTAGACAGCCTGGAAGAGTATGACGACGGCACCTGGGCAGGCGGCCAGTTTGCCTATGACGGTTTCTTCGTCTCTTCAGACACCCGTTCCGGGTTCTATCTGCCCAAACTCAATAGCGGCTTCGGCGCTGGCTGGATTGAGCTTTGTAAGGCGAAAGCGGGCTCAAACAGCTGAGTGATTTAATCTGCCGGCAAACCTCTTAGCGTTTTTGTTGCTGACATTCGAACAGCGATCTGATGTTCCACTAACTGCTGCAATCGTCCGTATTTCGTTTCCTTCTCAGTATCTGATCAACTTCAGTAGTTTCACTGACTGCGCTAAAAGCACCCGCGCCGCACTCTGAACTCTCTTTCCTCAGAGTTCAGGAGCGCGACATGAAAGCGAAGTTCAGTGCCGGCATTGCTCTCGCGATGGTCAGTGGGTTGTTTCACCTCAACGCATTCGCGGGTGGTTACTCCGATGACGTTGGTGGCCGAGTCATCGAAAATTACACGGTCGGGTTCAACCTGATCGGCACCCGCGATGTGCTGATCTTTCCGCCGGATGGCGAACGCTTTGATGATCCTGCGGGTTGCGCGGGTGCTACATCACCTGCTGCGGTTCTGGCTGATACCGCTGACGAAAACTACAAATTGGTGCTCGTGCAAATTATCAGTGCGGCAGCAACGCGGCAGAAGGTGTCGTTCTTTCTCAGTGATGAGTGTTACAACATCGGCTATGGGGCGCAGCGACCCATTGTGACAGGCATTCGGGTGTATCCCGCGTCATGAGTTTTCCGGACACCACGCGCCTGTGGCAGGTGGCGTTGTTGTTCACCGCATGTTCCGTGAACGCACCAGCCTTTGCCGAAGCTTCGCCGCCCGGCCTCTTTTCAGACGAGTCGTTTGCGGCGCCGGTGTTGCCGGAGCCCGCCATCACGGTTGGCAGCCAGGTACTCGGCGACGGCGCGCAATCCGAATCCCGTTACGATCCGACAATGCTTCGCTATGACGTCGCGGATTTCGACGGCGAGCACATTGACCCGCGAACGCTGCAAGTGTCGTGGGAGCAAACGGACCTGGTTGTTCCCGGCAATGCAGGCCTCGATATTCGCGTCAGCCGGTCGCACAACAAAACCGCGTTCTCCTACCAGCAAATTGGCGATTGGGTAATGGGAATACCGCGTATTCAGGTGCCTACCGGGCCGGTGTATCTGGCATCTGACCCTTACTACAACGAAAGGCCCTGGCTCGCTTACTGGAAGGAGATGATCGGCGATACCGGTGCACCGGGCCTTTGCCGTGGCTTGCCCTACCTAGTCCCGGAAAACGATGGAGCCGGAACAGCGTATGCCGCACCCTGGGTACTGAATATTCCGGGCGAAGGGCAGCGCGTGCTGATGGAGCCTGCGCCGGAATCGGCCGCCAACTGGCCGGAAGGCACCGTTCTGGTGACCGAAGACAACTGGTATGCCGAATGTATATTGCCGCCTGATGCTCCGGAAAGCTGGGGTTCGGTGAACTGGGGCGGGCTACGTCTGACTTCGCCGGAAGGCAGGCAGTACGACTTCGACTTCGTCTATGCCGCCATACCCGGTGAAACGAATCAGGGTGCGTTCGGCGGCTGGCTGGAACTCACGCCCAGCTCAGTGATGGATGTGTATGGCAATACTCTTGAGTACGAGTATTTCCCTTCTCTATATAACCAGTATGGCTTTGTCGCCTCCCACCTGTTGTATCGCATCGTCGGTTACGACCCGGACGGCAACCCCGATGGCCGCGCCGTGCAGTTCTCTTACGACCCCCACCTCGGGTATGACCCGTATCGCTATCAAAACTTCTACGGTTGGAAACATCAGTTAGCGAAGGCTTGGGTCGCGAACCCTGATGTAAAGGGAGAGCCGAATCCCGATGACGATCGCGAAGTCCGCTACTACGCAGATGAGGATGTGTTCGGCAATGTACTAAATCGGGTGGTCCTGCCGGAAGGTTTAACCTGGCGTTACTCCAGCGACGTTCAGGGCACCCGTGTGCTGTTGCCAAACAGCTCTTCCAGTGCGCCGTTGGTGGCAATCAGTCAGGTGACGTTTCCGGCCGGGGGTACGGTCAGCTATCGTTATTTTCCGGGTGACCGCACAGCCGGGGTATGGCGCCCGACCCGCCTGACAACCCGTTACACCTCAGGGCCCAATGTGAAGACAGGCGCCTGGTATTACCAGTACGGTCTCGCGAATCATCTCGAAAACGTCTCCATCACTGACCCCGCAGGCCATCAGCAGCATTACGCGTTCTATGAGGGCCGTGGCACCTACGTAACGGAGCTGCTGAAGGGCGCGTTAAACGGCTATGACTATGGCGCACCGCTCGATAACGGCGCGTTTATGGGCCGGTTGCGACAGGTTAGCCGTGTTTCGGCCACCGGCGAGGTGCTGCAAACCGATGTCAACACCTGGGCATCGCGCGCCCGGATCGGCAGGCTTGCCTATGGTTACCAAAACTACAGCGCGTTCAACTTTGACACCGTCGGGTACTACAACACCCGGCCACCGGTGGTTACTGAACACCGAATCACCCGCCATGATACCGGGGCGACATTCGCAACTCAGCGACC
>CAYLLI010000171.1:3851-4795 GCA_964384295.1 uncultured Chromatiaceae bacterium | reverse complement strand
ACTGCATCATCATCTGCTCGATCGAAAACCTTGACCCGATGGGCGTGCACACCGGTGACTCAATCACCGTAGCGCCTGCGCAAACACTCACCGATAAAGAGTATCAGGTGATGCGAAATGCAGCGCTGGCTGTGCTCCGCAGAATCGGCGTCGACACCGGCGGCTCAAACGTGCAGTTTGCCGTGAACCCTGAAAATGGCCGGATGTTGCTTATTGAGATGAACCCGCGTGTGTCGCGTTCCTCGGCATTGGCATCGAAGGCAACCGGTTTCCCGATCGCAAAAGTCGCCGCCAAACTTGCGGTCGGTTACACGCTGGATGAACTCAAAAATGACATCACCGGCGGCCAGACCCCTGCGTCGTTCGAGCCTGCCATCGACTACGTGGTTACCAAGATTCCCCGCTTCACGTTCGAGAAGTTCCCTGGTGCTAACGACCGCCTGACGACGCAGATGAAATCGGTTGGCGAAGTCATGGCAATGGGGCGCACGCTGCAGGAGTCCATGCACAAAGCATTGCGGGGTCTTGAGACCGGCATTGACGGGCTGTGTGAGAAAGTGGAAGTTCCGACGACTGAAGAAGAGATGGACTTCCTGAAAGATGAAATGCGCGCACCGGGCGGCGAGCGACTGCTGTATGTCTGCGACGGCTTCCGCGCGGGGCTCTCCCTGGAAGAAGTCCACGACATCTCCAAGATTGACCCCTGGTTCCTGGCCCAGATCGAAGACCTGATTCGTGAAGAACAGCGGATGCAGGAAGAGGGCAGTGCCGAGACTTTGCAGCCCGAACGGTTGCGTCGACTGAAGCGCAAGGGCTTCTCCGACAGCCGCATCGGCAAGATGATCGGCGTCCCGGAACTGACGGTTCGGAAGCAGCGTGTCACGAACGACATTCGTCCGGTGTACAAGCGGGTGGATACCTGCGCCGCTGAGTTCGCGACAACG
>CAYLLI010000171.1:0-3841 GCA_964384295.1 uncultured Chromatiaceae bacterium | reverse complement strand
TGTACTCGAGCTACGAAGAAGAGTGCGAGTCTGAAAAGAGTGACGCCCGGAAGATTATGATTCTCGGCGGTGGCCCGAACCGGATCGGTCAGGGCATCGAGTTTGACTACTGCTGTGTGCATGCCTCTCTGGCGCTGCGCGATGCCGGGTTTGAAACCGTTATGGTTAACTGCAACCCGGAAACAGTATCGACCGACTTCGATACCTCTTCGCGACTGTACTTTGAGCCGCTGACGTTCGAGGACGTGATGGAAGTCATCGACCTTGAGAAGCCCGAGGGTGTCATCGTTCAGTACGGTGGCCAGACGCCACTTAAACTGGCAGTTGCTCTGCAGGAAGCGGGTGCGCCGATCATTGGTACCAGCCCGGATTCGATCGACCTTGCCGAAGATCGCGAGCGCTTCCAGGCTTTGGTTAACCAGCTGGCACTGAAGCAGCCGCCGAACGGCATTGCGAAAGCGGTGGAAGAGTCGGCCCGGATTGCAAGCGAAGTAGGCTACCCGCTGGTCGTCCGGCCTTCTTATGTGCTCGGTGGTCGCGCGATGGAGGTTGTGCACAACGAAGAAGACCTGCGCACCTATATGAAAGAGGCGGTTGAGGTATCCAACGATAGCCCCGTGCTGCTGGACCGCTTCCTCGACCTTGCGGTTGAAGTGGATGTCGACTGCATCTTCGACGGCACTGATGTGCTGATCGGCGGGATCATGGAACACGTTGAGCAAGCCGGGGTTCACTCGGGTGACTCGGCCTGTTCATTGCCACCGGCAACACTGGATAAAGAAGTTCAGGCCGAGTTGGTACGGCAGGTTACGGAGCTTGCACGGTCGTTAAATGTCGTCGGCTTGATGAACACTCAGTTTGCGATTCAGAACGGCGTTGTGTACCTGCTTGAAGTTAACCCTCGGGCATCGCGCTCGGTGCCTTTCGTATCAAAAGCGACCGGTGTGCCGCTGGCAAAAATCGGTGCGAAGTGCATGGCGGGCATCAGCTTGAAAGAGCAGGGCTACACTGAGCAAGTGATACCGAATCACTACTCGGTAAAAGCATCGGTATTCCCGTTCAATAAATTCCCGGATGCAGATCCGATTCTTGGTCCCGAGATGAAATCGACCGGTGAAGTCATGGGCACCGGTGAAACCTTTGGCGAAGCGTACGCGAAAGCGCAGCTCGGCCAGGGTGTCAGGCTGCCGGATCGCGGCACGGTGTTTATCTCTGTGCGTGATCGTGACAAGCCGGACGCTGTTCGTCTGGGTCGCTCTTTACTGGAACGCGGTTATCACCTGGTCGCCACAGACGGTACTGCAAAATACCTGACTGACAACGGCCTGAGCTGCAAGCGCATTAACAAAGTGCGCGAGGGTCGACCGCACATTGTCGACATGATTAAGAACCAGGAAGTGGCTCTGATCGTGAACTCCACCGAGGGCAAGAAAGCCATTCGCGAATCGCAGGCGATTCGTGCGGCTGCGGTAACTAACAAGGTTACTTATTACACGACCATCGCTGCGGGTCTGGCAACGATTACTGCGCTGGACCACATCGAGAGTCGCGAAGTGAATGCCATTCAGGATATTCATGAAAACATCGCGAAAAGTGCGGCCTGATGGATAAGGTGCCTCTGACCGTTGCCGGAGCAGAACAGATGCGCGATGAGCTGGCGCGTCTGAAAGGCGAGGACCGTCCGCGGATTATCGCGGCGATCGCCGAAGCCCGTGCGCATGGTGACTTGAAAGAAAACGCTGAGTATCACGCGGCCAAAGAGCAGCAGAGCTTTATTGAGGGTCGCATTAAAGACCTGGATGGCAAACTGTCGAATGCTCAGATCATCGACGTGACATCGATGGGCGAACCGACCAAGGTGATCTTCGGTGCAACGGTGCGGGTTTATGAAGAATCGGCGGATGCTGAGATTCAATACAAGATTGTTGGTGAAGATGAAGCCGATATCGCGAATGGATTGATTTCGGTGGCGTCGCCCATTGCCCGCGCTTTGATCGGCAAAGAGCAGGATGATGAAGTTGTCGTTAAAACCCCGGGCGGTGAAAAGGTCTACGAGGTCGTAGAGATTCTCTACGTGTAGCCGGTTTTATTTAGGCAGTATGATCTTAGGCGCCTTCTTGGCGCCTTTTTTCGGTGCACGGTAGAGCGTCGCAATATTGCCAATTCTGCCAACCAGTTCGGCACCGCTGGCCTTAATGATCTGTTGAATCGAGTCGTCGCGGTCTTCCCGGTCACCCGCACTGACTTTCACTTTGATCAGCTCATGATGAGCAATCGTCGAGTCGAGTTCGGCGAGCAGAGATTCTGTAACCCCGGCATTGCCGACCATAATCAGCGGTTTCTGGTTGTGGGCCAGCTTTTTCAGGTACTTGCGTTGTGACTCATTCAGGCTCATGACGGTTTATGTCTTATTCATCGTTGGGTCGGTTCGAGGGTGCGTAGCATAACGGGGCACTTTCGGAAGTACAAAAGCTTTCCTGCAGTCAGGCTATTGATGCCTGCCAGCGTGGCATAGAATAGAACCATGGCGAAGAAAGGCAGCAGCGCCCGCTGGCGGCGCAGGCAAGAGAGCGATATATACGTCCAGCGGGCCCGACGAGAAGGCTGGCGCTCCCGTGCCGTCTACAAGCTCGACGAAATTCAGGAGCGGCACCAGCTGATGCGGCCCGGCAACGTGGTTATTGACCTTGGCGCGGCCCCAGGGGGGTGGTGTCAGTACGCCCTGAAATGCGTCGGAACCAAAGGGCGTGTGATTGGTCTCGATATATTAGACATGCCGCCAATTGAGGACGTGGAATTCATTCAGGGTGATTTTACCGAGGATTCTGTGCTTGCTGAGTTGCAGCGGGCGTTGGGCGAGCAGCCTGTTGACCTTGTAATGTCGGACATGGCACCCAATATCACAGGAACACGCTCGGTCGATCAGCCCCGCAGTATGTATCTGGTCGAGATAGCTTTGGACTTTGCGTTCGATACTTTGAAACCGGGTGGGCACTTCGTGACGAAGATATTTCATGGCGAAGGCTTCGATGATTTTGTTAAAGCTGCAAGGCAGCGATTTGATTCGGTGAAAGTGCGTAAACCCAAGGCGTCCAGACCCGACAGTCGCGAGACCTACCTTGTAGCGAGTGGCTACCGTTTATAGTAGTGTTTTGGGCATTACGCTGCGGCGCTATAGGGCGCAACAGCTCAAGAAAAGAGGAATTCCGTGAACGATCTCGCTAAGAACATTCTACTCTGGGTAGTCATTGCGATTGTCCTGTTAACCGTGTTTCAGAGCTTCGGTCCTGCAAACCGGCAGAGTTCATCCGTTGACTATTCGACTTTCCTCGAGATGGTTGAGACGGGCGGCGTTGCCCAGGTCACTTTCGAAGGTCAGAACATTCAGGGCATTCGCTCGAATGGTGAGCAGTTCATCACCTACAGCCCTGAAACCGACAACACGGCCCTGATCGGTTTTCTGAAAGACAACAACATTCGCTTTAGCGGTGCACCGCCGAAAGGCCAGAATATTCTTGTCAGCCTGTTCATTAACTCCTTCCCGATTCTGTTGCTGATCGGCGTGTGGGTGTATTTCATGCGGCAGATGCAGGGCGGCGGCGGTGGCCGCGGGGCGATGTCGTTTGGCAAGAGTAAGGCCCGCCTGCTCGGTGAAGACCAGGTTAATGTGAACTTTGGTGATGTTGCCGGCGTTGAAGAAGCCAAGGGCGAACTGGTAGAAATCGTCGAATTCCTGATGGACCCGGGCAAGTTCCAGCGGCTGGGCGGAAAAATTCCCAAGGGCGTTTTGTTGGTCGGTTCTCCCGGTACCGGTAAAACCTTGCTCGCCCGTGCAATTGCC
>CAYLLI010000170.1:1119-4834 GCA_964384295.1 uncultured Chromatiaceae bacterium | reverse complement strand
GGCTTGTGCCAGGCTCAGAGTGAACAGCCAGCGATCTTCGCCGCGAATTTTGAAAACCCGGGCCAGGCCGTAAAGCACGATGCCCTTTAACAGCATTAAACCCAGGGTCATGCCAATGATCAGCGCAGGGTCACCCAGCAGCAAATCAAACCGGATCGCCGCTCCCACGGTAATAAAGAACAAGCCCAGCAGCAGCCCCTTAAAGGGCGCGATATCGCTTTCGAGTTCATGCCGGTATTCGCTATTGGCAAGGACAACACCGGCCAGGAAAGTGCCGAGTGCCGGCGATAAGCCGACCACCATCATCAGTAGCGCGATGCCAATAACCATGAGCAGTGCTGTGGCGGTGAACAATTCGCGCAGGTTTGCCATTGCGATAAAGCGGAACACCGGGCGGGTGAGGTAGCTGCCGAGCCCGACCACAAAAGCGACTGCTGCCACGGTCACCAATGCCTGCTGCCAACCTTCAAGATCGTCGATCAGACTGAGGCCGTGTTCCGCTTCACCGCTATCGGCGGCTGCCAGCAGCTCCTGCAACTCGGGCAATGCGAGCAACGGCACCAGCGCCAGCATCGGGATCACGGCGATGTCCTGAAACAAAAGAACCGAAAAGCTGGACTTGCCGCCATCGCTGCGCATCAGTCCTTTCTCGTTCAGTGTTTGCAGCACAATGGCGGTTGAGGACAGGGATAAGACCAGACCAATCGCCAGCGCAATCGTCCAGGGTTGACCCAGTGCCATTGCGATAGCGGTGACCAGTGCGGCGGTAATGCCAACCTGCAGGCCACCGAGCCCCAGCAGTTTGTTGCGCATTTCCCAAAGCGTGCGCGGCTCCAGTTCCAGCCCGACCAGAAACAGCATCATGACGACACCAAACTCGGCGAAGTGCTGAATGGCAACCACGTCGGTTTTCAGCAATGCCAGAATCGGACTGATGGCAATGCCGGCAAGCAAGTAACCGAGCACGGAGCCCAGTCCGAGTTTCGATGCAATCGGCACCGACAAACAGCCGGCGACCAAGAATAAGAACGCAAGAACGAGGAAGCTTTCCATGTCAGCTTGCCTCCTTCACGGGCAGTGAGTCGGCGTGCACGAGTTCCGCAGCGTCGGCTCGCGCCCAATCGTAGGTGTCATCGCGGATCGCGATGAGCAAGTTACGGTAACTGTCGGTGTGTGCTTCGAGCCCGCCGGTGTGCGGTGCTTTTAATGAGGAATACAGCACGTAAGGTGCGCTGAAGCGCATATGGCACAGACGCGCGGTTTGCTCGAGCGGTCGCAGAAAATCGCGCATCGGGTAGTGCTGATAGCCGCCCGGTGAATACGCCTCTTCGCTGCCGGCTGCGGTGACGGCCAGCACCATGCGCTTGTCCTTAAGCGCGTCGCCGTTGTGACCGTAGGCGAAGCCATGTTGCAGCACCAAATCCTGCCACTCCTTCAGGATCGAAGGTGTTGAATACCAGAACAGCGGAAACTGAAACAGAATCACATCGTGATCGAGCAGTCGTTGCTGCTCCAGCGCCACATCAATATCGAACCGGGGGTATTCCGCGTAAAGATCGACGTAGGTGATGCCATGCAGACCGGCTGCCACCTTGCTCATGCGTTCGTTAGTTTGCGAGTACTTATGGCCCGGATGAGCGTAGTAGACGATTAGCTTTGCCATTGACGGAGTCTAGCGGAGCGGGCGGGGTTGTGACAGCAGCGTGCGGCTGTATGCCCTTATGTAAGGAGCCGGCCTATTTTCGCTTCGCACAAATATACTGTGAGCCTATTACAAGCGCTGCCAACAGCGCGATAGATCAGGGAAGAGGGGGATTAAGATGAAGCACTGTATTTGCGTGAGCCTGTTGCTGATGTGCGGGTCGGCGTTTGCTGTTCCGGTCAAATGGACACTGAACAACGGCTTAATGGATGACGGCGGCGTGGTCTCCGGCTCGTTCGTTTATGATGCCGACACAGGCGAATTTTCATCGGTTGCGCTTTCCAGTACTGCCGGTAGCAGTCTGGATGGTGCGGATTACGTGGTTGGCCATAACAAGCAGTTTGGCCCGGCCGGCGGGTACTTTGATTTTGGTGCCACTCCGGGTGAGTACGGCCCTGCACTCACTATTGCCGTGTACGGTATTCTAACCAATGAACCCAAGGTCTTCAGTCTCGATGTTACTGAAGGATTGTGTGCTTACGACGAAGGGTGTTCGAGGGGAACGTATTCCCGAAGCCTTTCAGGACCTGCGACACTGACCGGTCAGACCGTGCCGCTGCCTTCAGCCGTATGGCTATTCATATCGGGGCTGGGCCTGCTGGTGCGGGCGCGTCGAAACGGATGCGCATAGAGCACGGTCGATAGCAGTTCATTGCATGCGAAAAAAAGGGCTTCCCGTTAATGGAAGCCCTTTTTTGTGAGTTGCCAGACCTGTCAGCTCGGCGGTGTCGCTTCCGAGACAAACTTCTTCCAGTTATCCAGGTCCAGTATCTGGGGCGTTTGCTTCGCAAACTGATCCAGTACTCCGGGTGGCAGGTCATCCAGACTGGCGACCTTGCTGCCGTACCCTCGGGCTACGGTGCCGCCCGGCTGATCACCCATTTCCATCCAGGCCGGCCATTCGTTCTTGTTCTGCAGTTGCGCGTGCACCGGTGCTGAGGTCAGCTCCGGGTTCTGCATATCGGCAAGCGTCGCCGAATACGTCATGAATGAGTTGGTGTAGGTTGTCTTGCCGGGCTCTGTAAAGCTCGGGCGTGATTCGATGGACTGCGTGGCCAGAAATACCCGGTCACCAATCACTTCGAGCGGCAGCGGATTGGGGTTGTAACCCATGACGGAGTAGCCGTCCGGCGTATAGCCGCGAGGTACAGGACCCAGCCGAAAGTTTTCGGTAGGTACCGCCTTGCCGGTGATCGGGTGTTTGAACTCTTTGATCGGCTCGTAGCTGTCGATCGCGGTGTAGTAGCCGGCCTCGTATTTCAGCATCTGGTGGCTGTTGTTGCCTTTGGGCGTCCAGTTATCGATCAGCAGATTATTCAGCGTAAACAACGGTACGAAGTTGCCTTCGTTGAGGTCGGCATAAATATTGATCCGGTAAAACGACGTGACGCGTTCTTTGCCGAGGCTACCTACAAGCTTTACATGTGCACGCAACGCCTCAGCGGGGTCGGAAAAGTCGGGTACGAACGAGCGTTGGGCCGTTGCAGCGGAAACACCCGGCAGTGTGGCGTAAAGCGCAGCACCGGCAGCGCCGATCAGCAGGTTGCGGCGGGTGGAAGAGTGTTCGGTTGATGACATGGTGTGGCCTTGTGATTAACGAGAAGCAAGTCGCTTTATAGCATTGCCGCGAGGTAGTTGCGTTGAGATTTGTTTGCTTGTGGTTTCTGTAAATAAAAAGGGCTTCCCACGACGGGAAGCCCTTTCTTTGCATGGCGCGCCCGGCAGGAGTCGAACCTGCGACCTCTGCCTTCGGAGGGCAGCACTCTATCCAGCTGAGCTACGGGCGCTTATCTAGTTTTAGTTTGAGGCCAAGCACTGTTGTCTATATTGACACAGTGCTGCAGCACTCCTTCAAACGCTTTGGCGTTTGAAGCCCAGCCACAAAACCTTAAACGGTTTTGCGTCGTTTGCCCCTTAGCAAGCGGTGCTTGCTATCGGCTCCGCCGACCGGGGCGCACCCAGCTGAGCTACGGGCGCTTATCTAGTTTTAGTTTGAGGCCAAGCACTGTTGTC
>CAYLLI010000170.1:0-1019 GCA_964384295.1 uncultured Chromatiaceae bacterium | reverse complement strand
TATATTGACACAGTGCTGCAGCACTCCCCGAAAGGCTTTTTGCCTTTCAGGCCCAGCCACAAAACCTTAAACGGTTTTGCGTCGTTTCCACTTAGCAAGCAGTGCTTGCTATCGGCTTCGCCGAACGGGGCGCACCCGGCTGAGCTACGGGCGCTTGTCTATGTGCGTAAACCGGCTTAAGAGAACGGCCAGCCTAAAACGGACGGCGATTATAGACCAATTTTCCCGCTTTGCTCAGTGCCCCGCAGTTTCGGTGGGTTCGGCCTGTTTGTAGCCCATGCGGAGCCTGACGCTAAGTGCCCAAAGTGCAATCAGGGTGTTCAAAACGCCCATGTAGAGAAAGGGTGACTGATACGAGAGGTTGTCAAACACGAGCCCGGACACTTTCACGTTGACCATGACGCCGACAGCACCAAAAAAGCTGACGACGCCAAATACTGACCCGCGGACCCGTTTCGGGGCCTCCTGACCGACCAGCGCGGGCGCTGTCACAATGACCGCCGCTTCGCCCATGCCGGTCAGAATGCCGGCCGGATAAATGAGCCAGCTTTCCAGAGGGCTGGGCACCAGGCCCAATGCGAGATAACCCGCAGCCGCCAAACCCATGGCCGATGCGAGCGCCGTAACGCGATCCACTTTGTCCACAAAGAATCCGACAAACGGCAAAAAGAGCGGTACAGCGAGCTGCGTTATGCCGAACAACATGCCGGCTTTTCCGCTGGCCTCTGCGCTGTCGATGCCGCCGGCAGTGAAAACGTTGACGAGCCAGAGCGAGAAGAATGCCGCCAGTACGGTCAGATCACCACGGGCGACAAACGTAGCGCCGGTAGCAAGAAACAACCGAGGCCTCTGCTGGATCGCGCCCATGCCGCTTTTAAACATGACCAGCAGTGGCGGCTCTTCGTCTTCTTTCGGCAACACGATGTTTTTGATGCCCAGAAAAGCAAGTCCTGCAGTCACGATCGCGAGCGCTGAAGCGACCCAGTAGGTAAAGTTGCCGGCTTCGAACGGCGTAGCAC
>CAYLLI010000169.1:0-4899 GCA_964384295.1 uncultured Chromatiaceae bacterium | reverse complement strand
TCGCGCACTGCTGCGAGCGTTGCTGCGGCTGCTGCGATGTCTTTTGCCGGTACATCACCGATGACTTCATGTGCCCAGGCGCGTTCGCGTTGCTCAAGGAGTTCGAGAATGTCGCGCCCTTTATCCGTCAGACTGATCAGCCGTGCACGTTTGTGATCGGGATTGTCGTTTAACTGGATAAAGCCTTCGGCAAGTGCAGCATCCGCAAACCGTTGTACCGTTTGTGGCTTCAGCGTCATGCGCCTCGCAATGTCGGGCACCGTCATCAGGGCATCTCCCTGAGTTTGAAACTTCGGCGCAAGCTTTAGTGTTTCGACAATTAAAGAGAGCAGCGCGGCTGCCTGATCATCCCGCCCCATATTGCATCCTGTTGCAGTATTGACTATATTTAACAGCAAGCTGTTAAATTACCAGCTTGCTAATACTATAACGGATGCGCTGAGCGTTTGGCAGTGCTGTATTGAGGTATATCGATGTCCGACCCGATCAAGATACTGGTGTTTATCGGTTCTCCAAGAAATGAGGAGAGCTGGAGCTACAAGATTTGTAAGCGCTTGGAAGACCAGATCACGGCACAAACGCCGGCTGAGTTCGATTACGTCTTTGTGGAAAAGCTGAAGCTGCCATTTTGCGACGGCTGCCTGAAGTGCGTCACGGTGGGTGAGTCGGCGTGCCCCGAATACGACACGATCGGGCCGGTCGCGAAAAAGATGGACGAGGCGGATGGCATCGTGCTTGCTTCGCCGGTGCACACGTTTGCGATCACCGGCCTGATGAAAAACTTCGTTGAGTACTTCATGTACAAACGAAACCGGCCCAGTTTTTTTGGCAAGAAAGCTGTGGCCATTGCCGTCGCGTCAGGTGGCGGGCATAAGAATGTGCTGAATGTTTTAGAGAACACGTCAACCGCATGGGGTTGCGACATCGTCGCTCAACTCGGTGTATCGGTAACGCAGATGCGCAAAGAGGCTTATGCTGCTGCGGTGGACGAGCAAACCAACGACATTGCCGGCAAATTTGTCGATGCCATAAGCAAAGGCGAACTTGATTCGCCGAAGTTACGCCACCTGATTAACTTTCGGGCAATGCAGATGATGACCGTCTCGTCAAAAAAGGAGACGGTCAATTACGCCTATTGGGAGGAGCATGATTGGCTCGACAAGGAGTATTACACCAACGCCAAGATCGGGTTTTTCCCGCGGTTGGTGGCCAACTACGTGGCCCGCAAAATGCGTCAGTCGAAGAAGAAAGATCTGGTCAAGCCTTTGCGTGTTAGTTAAACCGCCACATCAAACTGGCAACTAACAGCAACTGGTCACTTGGCAGCCTGTCACCGTCATCCGGGAACCCGGAGTCTGCGCCACCGGCTTTGTCATAGCGCGCTTCGAGCATGGTTACGATTCGGTTGTTGCCCGGTAGCCACTGATATTTGATGGTGCCGGTGATGGCGCGCGCGGTGCGCATGGCGCCCGATATTGTGCCTGTCTTGTCTTTTTGATACTCCGGCCGAAAGGCGAGGTTCAGTTTCTCTGTCACTGCCCAGTCGACCCAGATTGCCGCCCCTATCCAGTCGGCGTCGGGCTCATCCGGCAGGTCTTCCAGTTTCTCACGCCCGATGTCGACAGCTCCGGCGATTGTTAGGCTGCTGGTCCGCCATTCGACAATCGAGTTGCTGTGAAAGCGCCAGAACTCGATATCGGTGTTGACCTGATCGGGCCCGAAATAGAGGTTCTGGGTAAACGTGATATCCGGTGTGATATCGAACGCGCCCGAGAGACCATAGCTCGGCGCATTGTTGGGGTCGGCAAGATGGTTGTAGCCGCTGACGAGGTAGAAACCGAGTTCCGCGTTTTGACTGACTTTCCATTTCACTTCTCCGCCCCACAGAAAGTAGGGCACTGAGTCGGTCAGGTAAGCGCGCGTGTAGTTGGGGTTGTCGATCGCCAGATACGACTCATAACCCAGAAAGCTATTGATGAGCCCGCCGGTCACTTTTACATTGCCGGTTTCACCAAACAGATACGACACGTTTGCTCGATAGAGGTAGCTGAGCTCATCGGCGTACTTCAACGGCGTATTGGCGGCCGGCGGGGGAGCGGGCACCTGATTAGCCGCATCTTCACCCGCCTGAAGTCCCAGCTCGAAACCCCACCTCGATTCGGTGCTGGCCGTTTTCCAGGCGTTGGCCATTGCCAGATGCAGGTTCAGGTCGTTCAGTTCGGCGCTTGTGTTCTTGCCCGGCCATTTGTCGTCTTCCCCGGCGCGATTGCTGCCCAGATAGCCCACATCAGTATAGAGTTCGAAGCCCGGGGAGTCGGCACTTGCCGTGGGCAGAATGGCGGAACTCAGTGTCATCAGGTAAAGCGACAAAAGCCTGCCCCAATGCCTGGGTTGCGAACGGGTGGTTGGTTTTTTTACCTGATTGTGTGTTCGGCAACTCATAGACGCCGGAGTTTAGTTGATATTGGTGCCGGTTCAGAGTTTCTGTGCGACATTCGTCGGCGGGCTTTGTGTGCCACGCAGGTGCGATGACGTGCTTTTAAGTTTTGCTGAAGCGGGCTACCGAAAAGTGCCGCGAATCGGGTAGTTGTTGTCCGGCGAGCGAATCCACTCTAAACCGCCGACAAAGATTTCAATGTCCGGTCGCGCGAATGGATTGTTAGAGATATCCACTACCTGCAACTGACCGTCGCCGTTAATCACGAACAGTGCCGGCTCTGAAAAGTTGTGGTCAGTTTCTTTCTCTGATCGTGGTACCGAAATGTAGGTGCCCAACTCCTGCATCTGTTCCTGCGTTAATCCGTAGTGCAGCGGAAAATTCACGTCGAGTTTTTCCAGGTGTGCTTCAAGTTGCTCTTTGCTGTCGCCTGATACGGCGGCAATGTCGACGCCAATATCGAGCAGGCGCTGTCGATAACCTGCGAGACTGTTCAGGAACTTGGTGCACATCGGACAGTGTCTGCCGCGATACACGACAACCATTTGCCAGTCGGCATCGCCCGTGGGCCTGCTGATATCAACAATCGCATCGGCCTGATTATTGACGGGTAACGCGGGGAAATCTGAGCCGGGGTGGAGTTTGTCGGTTTGCATGGTCATTCTCTCAGCAGCTTGTTGTTCTAATGGTTTGATAACTTAGATACAGAGTATTCAGCGGCGTTTCAACCGTGAGAGTGTTAAGTTTGAAGCCATGCTTAAACAAGAACCATTCTCCGGCAATTTCCGTGTCCCTTGTAAGTAGCAAATGCACTGAATTCGCCCGTTCAGACTTGATGACGATTAAATGAATAAGATTGCTGCACTCACTGTCGGACTGTGCCTGACCACTGCTGCACCGCACGCGGAGAACGCCCCGAACGACACGGCCTCCGGCACCAGTCTGAGCGACTTGAGCCTTGATGAGATCAACCGTCGCCTCGACAACCCGCTCACCGATATTTGGTCACTGACGTTTCAGGAGAACCTGAGCCTCCTTGAGGGCGATGCCATCGCAGATACCGAGGTGCAGAGCGTTACGTTCTTTCAGCCTTTCATGCCGTTTGTGGTCGGCAAAGACAACGGCTACATGTTTACCGTCAGGCCCGTGTTTCCGTTGGTGTCAGCGCCGGTGATTGACCCGGCTCAGGAAAGCGGCACCAATGGTCGGGAAACCGGACTTGGCGATATTCAGTTACTGACTTTGGCGGGACCCAATCGTCAAAGCGGTGCGGTGTGGGGTGTCGGCGGCACGTTTCGCTTTCCAACTGCCAGTGACGATGCGCTGGGTGCCGGCAAGTATCAGGCCGGTCCTGCGCTGATGGCGTTTTACATCGGCAAACCCTGGGTGACCGGCATTCTGGCACAGCACTGGTGGTCTTTCGCCGGCGATAACGACCGTGATTCGGTGAGTCAATCAGAAATTCAGTACGTCATTCGCCACAACTTTCCGGGCGGTTGGTCGCTGGGTATGGGGCCGAATGCCACCATCGACTGGAAAGCGGAGCGGGGTGAACGTCTGACGTTGCCCATCGGCCTTGGTATTACCAAAACGGTGCGCTGGAACGGCAGGCCGTGGAAGCTGCGGTTTGAACCTCAGTACTCAGTGATTCGGCCGGACACGTTCGGTGTGGAGTGGAACTTTCGGATTCAGATTGCGCCGATCGTTGACAGTCCGTTGCGTTAACCACTCGATAGAGATGTCCGTTGCGCCTGTTTGCGCATGCCTTTGCAGAAGCGTAAAACCTTTGTAACCGAAAGTATTCAGTGTGGCGTTGATGCCATTGCACCTTGAGTAACCGTCAACCGGAGTTCGAACAATGCCGTCTTCAAACAACCATCCTGTTCAGTGGTGCAAAGTTGCTGAGCTGAATGAACTCCCGGAAGGCCGTGTAATGACGGTCACTGCCGGTACCGTCGGTATGGCCTTGATTCATGTCGATGGCGACTACTTCGCGATGGACAACAAGTGCCCGCACCAGGGTGGTCCGCTCGGCGAGGGCACGATCGAGGAAGGCAAAGGTGGGCAGTGCTGGCTCAGGTGCCCCTGGCACGGTTGGGACTTCGACCCCAAAACGGGTAAGCCGCCCGGTGGGCATGAGGACTCCGGTCAGCAAATGTACCCGGTCGAGGTTCGCGACGACGGAATCTACGTTGGCGTATCCGCAGAAGAATCCCACATAACCAACGTTACCGATGTTATGGCGGAGACCATGGTCAACTGGGGTGTCACCAGTGTGTTCGGCATGGTGGGCCATTCGAATTTAGGGCTTGCCGATGCGCTGCGCCGGCAGGCTGAAGCTGGCCGATTGAGCTATTACGGGATTCGTCATGAGGGTGCTGCGGCCTTTGCTGCATCGGGTTACGGCAAACTGACAGGAACCCCTGCGGCCTGCCTGACCATTGCAGGTCCGGGTGCTACCA
>CAYLLI010000168.1:0-4930 GCA_964384295.1 uncultured Chromatiaceae bacterium | reverse complement strand
ACCTTGATTCGTCGGCGCGGTGCAGTTCACCCGTGAACGTCCTTTCGGCAGCGGGGCTGACGGCCCCACCCGAAATCGCTTCGCGTTCTCCAGCCACTCAACGTCAACCTGGCCCTGACCGCTGACAAAGCAGTTCAACTCCATGATGCGGTTGTCCGTCTCACCCAACGAAATTTCGATCGCCGGTGAACGTTCTGTGGTTAGCGGGTTTTCGGGAGTGACCGACACCACCGGCAACGGCACACTAGCGACTTTGGTTTTGAACCCGTCAAGCCCGGCATACGCTTCATTCATCGGAAAGCGCGGTAATCCGGTACGGTTGCTCAAAGGCCCGGTCGCGCCTGATTGCTGCCCGAACGCCATATAGCCTGATTCAGCCAAGAGGCCTGCAACCCGCACGTCATACTCGCCGTAGGGATAGGCAAACGCACCGGGAAGCGGCCTCTCAAACTCGTCCACCAGACGCTGCCAGCCGGTATCAAGGTCGGCCTGAATTCGCTCGAGCCACGCCGACTCCGACTCATCCGCCTCACGCTCAAGATACGAGATATGTGCAGCACCATGGTTCGCAAAGGTCGCACCGCCCTGCTCCATTTCCCGCATTTGGTCCCAGCTCATGTACGCCCCGAACTTCTGATCAACGGGGTCACTCGAGACAAACACAGTAAAAGGATAGCCGTATTCCTGAAACAACGGGTAAGCGGTCTCGTAGACAGACAGATACGCATCGTCGATGGTAATCAGCACCGCTTTTTCAGGCAGCGCGCCACCGTCAGCGAGTGCGCGCTTGGCTGTTGTCAGGTCAATCACATTGAATTGATTCTGCTTCAGGTGTTCGAGATGGGCTTTAAACTGCTCTACCCGAATCGAGGTTGACGGATAACGGTCTTCACCGAAGCGGTGATACATCAAGGTGACGAAGGAATCGGCCGCCAGAACAGAGATGCTATAGAGGCCCGCAACCACTAACAAACACACTCTTCGCATCATCCGTCTGAGACCTCGCTGGTGTTAACTGTCCGGCGCCGGCGGCACCACAAAAGGCACTATCCGCTCCACAAACTCTACGATGACCACATCCGGATTCTCGGCGGAAACGTATTGCTCGAGCAACTCCGGTGTCATCATCTGCCAGACAAACGTCGCCCGGCCAAATTGACGACTGACATACGGTTCCATCGTCAGAAAAAACGAGTCCCGGAAAATCAGCGCATTCAGCTCGCCGTCATCACAATCGGTGTGAAAAATTTCCGGCGCGGCGCCATCCATGGCAGGCCCCCGAGTGTCTGTCACAAAGGTTTTTTCAGGCGCGCAGGCTTCGATGAATACAGGGCTGGGCAACTCCGCACCACCGCTTTTGTAACCCTGAATAAATCCCTCAAGGTCACTATCGGGCTGAAACACCATCTCAAACTGTCCGGCCGGCAACAAAGCGGGCTGAACCTGACCCGGAAACAAATCCTGAACCACCCGCATCAACTCGAATTGTCCGATGTTTGCACCAAAGTGATTCCAGTGGGTACCGGCGATCTCATACACCAGCGTGTCGCCTTTCGCCTCCAGCAGTGCATCCCGCGGATCGACGACGGCAATGGATGTGTTGTCGCGCAGATAGCGAACCAACTGATCCGTACCGGACTCGTCGTTCTGTTTGGAAATTCCTTCCGGCAGCTTGTCGAAGTAGATGGTGTGCTTATTCGGGGCGACCATAAAGATCAACTTCGCTCCGCGCTCGGCTAACCACGCCTCAGTGGCCTGGGCGTTGGCGGCAAAACTCGCGAGATCCTCCTGAGAATACAGATTCCGGTGCATCGCATCGCCGAACGGGTCGCCAAAGCCCGTATAGCCGGGCATCGGACTGCCGAGAAACACCCAGCCATCGCGACCCAGCGTGGCATCGGCGGCATAACCGGACCAGTCCAACTTGGCGATCAGGCGCCCGTAGAACTTATTCAGCTTCTCGCGAAACCCGAACTGGTCGGTGTAATAATTGTTAAACGCCTGTGGCCACTCCGCCAATGCCTGCAGCGATGACGGCCACTCCGGCAGTTGGTTCAGATTGCGATTCTCTTTCTCCGAGACCATCTCATCTTGCTGAACAATGGCACCGATCAGCGGCACGACGGTAATCGCGCAAAATACGGCGATAAGCGCAACGTCCTGCAGCTTGGTTTTGGTTTGCGTCATGCCGGGGCCTAGAAGCGGAAGTAAATAAACGGGTTGTAGGTATCGTAAGAGATCGCCAGCACGCTCAGCAGCATTAGCGCGGTCAATCCCAACACTCTCGATGCGGCCAGCATCGACGCAACCGGCATCGCAACTTCTCCGTCTGAATGGTTAAGCCGTGCAACCATCGCAGGATACACCGGCGTTGCCAGGATCAACGCCGCGACAAAGACATACGGCAACTGCGGCGTCACCAGCGACGCCAGCTGATAGCTGCTGGTGTCCCAATTGCCGGCATTAGTCATCGCGCCCAGATACCGCAACGCATCGGGTAGCGTCTCAGCCCGGAAGAACACCCAGGAAACAACAACAATCGCCATTACGTAGAGGTGCTGCAGGGGTTGCCACAACCGCTGCACCAGCCGGTCAAGACCGAACCGTTCGGCCGCCAGAAAACAGCCGTGAAACAGCCCCCAGACAACGAAGTTCCAGCTCGCGCCGTGCCAGACACCGGTCAGTACAAACACAATAAACAGGTTCCGGACGATAAAACCCGAGGACCCGCGACTGCCGCCCAGTGGAATGTAGACGTAGTCCCTGAACCAGGTGGATAGCGAAATGTGCCAGCGACGCCAGAAGTCACGCATTGACCGGGCGATGTACGGGTAATTGAAATTCTCCAGAAACCGGAAGCCGAACATCCGGCCCAGCCCGATTGCCATGTCCGAATAGCCGGAAAAATCAAAGTAGATCTGAAACGTATACGCAAGAATGCCGATCCACGCGAGCGGCATGGTCAGATCGCTACCGGTCAGTAAGAACACGTTATCCGCCACTTCGCCCAGCGGATTCGCGATCAGCATTTTCTTCGCCAGCCCCATGATGAAACGCTGCACGCCCGCTGCAAACATGGGCACAGAGTGCACCCGCCGCTGAATCTGATCCGCAACATCGTGATACCGGACAATCGGCCCGGCGATTAACTGAGGAAATAAGGAGATGTACAGCGCCAGAGAAAACAGATTCTTCTGCGCAGGCACTTCGCGGCGGTAGACATCGACGATGTATGACATCGCCTGAAACGTAAAAAACGAAATACCCAACGGCAGATGCACAGGTGCAATATCGACCGGTGCGATACCCGCGAGTGCCAGCACAACGTTCAGGTTGTCGGCGATGAAGTTCGCGTATTTGAACGACACCAGCAGCGCCAGGTTGGCAACCGCCCCAAGCACCAGATACTGAAAGCTGCGGCCCGACTCCCGGTTCGCTTCAGCCCCCACGCCAAGCCCGACCAGAAAGTTAATCCCGATCGACAGCAACATGATGGAGACGTAGAACACCTCTCCCCACGCATAAAACGCAAGGCTTGCCGCCAGCAAAACCGCATTGCGCGTTTTCTGAGGCGCGAGGTAATACGCTGCAAGAACCAGCGGCAGAAAGCCGAATAGAAACAGCGCCGAGCTAAATACCATCAGCGCTACCGGGGTGGCTTAAGAATATAAAAACCAAACAACCGGATCTGTCGCCGTCGTTTGCCGGTGTTAATCGTGATCAGCCAGTGACGCAGGTTCTTGTACAACCGCTCGCTGACTTTTCGATACGACAGCCGCCAGAAGTCGGTATACCCGTGCGACAGTGCGTAGGGTTTCTCCCGGCGCAATACCCGCCAGTTGGAGTATGACACTGCAAGATCACGCCGCATCGTGTTCGTCGCATGCCAGCGATAACTGAACAGCACCGCGTCGATGAACTTCATTTTGTAGTTTTTCGCGAGGTGCAAATTGGTAGGCCAGTCCTCCAACAGGAAGGTCTCGTCATAACCACCCACTTCACGCAGCGCCGAAATCCGCTGCAGATGACCGTTGGGCACATGATTGCCGAACAGTAAATACTTGTACGAACCAAACTTGCCGTCCACGAACGCCAGGCCGTTCGCCATGCTTTTGAGGATGTCACTGAGCAGAACGTAGGTCGCTTCAGCGGGGTCGTACAGCATCTCCTGCTTCGGCCCCCAGTAGCAGCGAACGCCAGCTGAATCGATCAGCTCGCAGTCCCCGGTAACCAGCGCATAGTCCGGCTTGTCATGAATAAAGCCAACCAGCGTTTCAATCGCCTCCGGTTTGGCCACATCATCCGAGCCGTTCATGTAGAAGTACTCACCGCTCGCCATCTCTAAAGCGCGGTTCAACGAGTCACACAACCCTTTCCCTTTCAGCTTGCGAACATACGTGAACTTCGAAAAACGGGCCTCGCAGCGCTCCAAATAACCGGTAATCACAGCATCGCTGCTGTCCGGTGATGCGTCATCAATGATGATCAGCTCAATGTTGGAATACGTCTGATTGAGCAAGCCCTCGATAGCCTCACCCACGTACTTGGCATGCCGGTACGATGGAATGACCGCTGTAACGAGAGGCCCGGCATCGTCAATCGGGCTATCGGTATCAACGACCACTATTTGTGCGCCTCAACGATGAGCTCGCGAAAAAACGGCCGGCTTTCGAGATTCGTAAGCTCGGGATGCTCGCTCTCGCGCCAACCCACAAAGTCCACTCTGGAGAACCCCGCCTCCTGCAATACCTGCTGCAATGTCTCCCGGTCATAGAGATAGCAATGCCCCCACAGCGTCAAACCCTCATTCAGCATGTCGCAGCGATTCGCCGGCACCCACCCCACTGCCTGCCAGTAATCGAGTTTGTCCTCTTCGAAACACTCTACCAGCACCGCAAGATCAGGGGTACTCAAACGCAGAATTCCGCCT
>CAYLLI010000167.1:0-4958 GCA_964384295.1 uncultured Chromatiaceae bacterium | reverse complement strand
AGCTATTGGATATCGCCGTCAGCGGGTCCGGGCCTAATATTGACTGAGTCTTACTATTGCAGCGGCACCTGTTGACCATTCCTAGCACAGCGGCCACTATCAGCGATAGACATCATGCGGTTGATTCATTAATGTATCTGACACCTTATTAACACCGTTAAGGAATTTTGATGAGAGCAATTATTGGTATTTTCGCGGCTTCGGTGCTGCTTGTGTCTGCCCCTGCAACGGCTAAAGAACCGGGTTGGTATGTGGGTGCCGGTGCGGGAGCAACCGAATTTAAAGTTCAGACAGGCAATGGCAGAACGAAAGACTATGCAATTGGCGGCTCTCTGATTGGTGGCTACCAGCAGAATGAGTACATCGCCTGGGAAGGTGAGCTGACGTACTCCGGCGAGGCTAAAGACACCATTAACGGAATTGAAACCAAAACCAGTTACGACTCCTGGAACATCGGTATCGTTGCAATGTATCCGTTGGGCGACATTTTTAGTGTCTTCGGCAAGCTGGGCGCAACTTACGGTAAAGGCGAGTACACGATTGACGGCGTAAAAAATACGGCGCGCGATGGTGGTTACACGCTTGGCTTTGGCGGTGGCATGCAGTTCGGCCCTGTGGACCTGCGGCTGCGCTACGACCTGCAGCGTGTTCGACTGGATAACATCGATGTGGTCGACAAGCCGAACCGTCTTGGTCTCGATGTTTTGTGGCGTTTCTAAACGCAACCGCAAATACGAAAAAAGCCGCTGAGTTCTCAGCGGCTTTTTTTTTGCCTGTCGATAGTGCAATCGCGAATTACACGCCAAATTCGCTGAACAGATCGCGCGGCTTGGTAAAGCGGGACAGCAAGAAGCGCTTTAGTACCTTAGGTCCGGTCAGCCAGCGAACGGCATCACCATTCTTTTCTGCCGCCAAAGCACCTTCCACCAGGTAGGGCGTTACTGTCTCGACCTTGTCGGCGATGATGTTGAGCGTTTTTTTACTTTTTTCCCAGTCGGCACCGCGCTGATCCGGTGGTGGAATCAACAGGTCAGTGACGACAATGCCCGGGCTCATGTAGCACATCTTTACATTCGTACCGTCGCACTCTTTTGCCATGGTTTTCGTGAAATAACGCAGCCCGTATTTGGTTGAGCCGTAGACGCCCAGTTTCGCCCGCGTCATGCCGTCGCTGCCGAAACCTTCCATGTTGAAAATACGCCCCCCGGACTCCTGGGCCATCATGCCTTTCATCGCTACATGGCAGCAGTTCATCATCCCCGTCACGTTGGTATCGACTGTCATCTTGAAGTCGTCTGCAGGCAGTTCTGCAAACTTGAGCTTCATGCCATCGCGGCCGGCATTATTCAGCCACATGTCAACGCTGCCCATCTTGTCGGCAGCAAAGTCCCACAGGTTCTGTACCTGATGATAATCAGCAACGTCGCAAGCGGTGCCGCAGATAATTTGCCCCTCAGTGGTTTCCTTGCCAAGTTCATCGACGGTGCTGTCGATATCCTTCTGCCCACGGCTGCAAATCGTGACATTGTGTCCGCGTTTCAGAAACTCGCGTGCCATGCCCCGGCCGATGCCTTTCGATCCCCCTGTGATCACTACGTTCATGCTGTTTTCCTTGCTGATGTGGTTGTGCTGAATCCGAGCTGTTGCTGACGGACGCCAAGTCTAGCGCATTGACCGTTGGTTGCGCTTCTGATGGGTGCATTCGCGGATACGCATGAGGCGGTTTCGCGCAGTTTTTCCGGAGACGAGTTCGGGAAAGGTCCTTTGCCCTTTGTCGCAATGTGGCGAATTCTCTAATAAGGCTCTGTTTTGTATTGGTTTATGGTGGGTTGCGGGGTTTTCACTGGCGTGAAACTGTTGCCGGCACGAGATAGCGCTAACGCTGGGCAGCCGGTTCGCTATAATGCGCGGGCAAAATGGCTGTTAAACGTTGCGAGAGTGGCGGAATTGGTAGACGCGCTGGTTTTAGGTACCAGTGGGGCAACCCGTGAGAGTTCGAGTCTCTCCTTTCGCACCAGCCGTTTTTCACCGCTGTAGTGATAACTCTTTGGTTTCAGACTGATCGTCGATGCTGCTTAAGCTGATGGCAGCCGACCGTGATCAGAGAATACCTTCATAGCCACCATAGCCGGATGAGCATGTGGTCCTCTGCCAGCGATGCTGCAGAGGGTCCGTAAGAACTATTGATCCAATTAAACATGATGTTACAGGTGTAAGAAGATGCAGGTTTCTGTTGAGTCCTCAGCCGGTCTGGAGCGCACGCTGCGTGTGGAAGTTCCGGCCGATACCATTGAACAAGAGGTGGAGTCCCGCCTTAAGAAGGTTGCGAAGACAGCCAAGATTAAAGGCTTTCGTCCGGGCAAAGTACCGGCAAAGATTATCCGGCAGCAGTATGGCGCCGAGGTTCGTCAGGACGTTATGCAGGAAGTTTTGCAGTCCAGCTACGCTGAGGCATTAAGTCAGGAGAAGCTGAATCCTGCCGGTCAGCCAACGATCGATACCGAATCGATGGGTGAAGGCGAAGGCTTTGTTTATAAAGCAACATTTGAAGTGTATCCGGAGATCGAGCTGCAGGGTTTGGACAAGCTCTCGATTGAGCAGCCCACCGTTGCGATTGGCGACAGTGATGTCGATGACATGCTGGAAAACCTGCGTAAGCAGCGGGCTGACTGGGTAGAAGTGGACCGCGCAGCAGATGACGGCGATCAGATCACGGTCGATTTCGCCGGTACTCTGAAGGGTGAAGCTTTCGAGGGCGGCACCGGCGAAGATATGCCGGTTGTGCTCGGTGGCGGTCAGATGCTTGAGGACTTCGAGAAAAACCTGTTTGGCTTGAAAGCCGCGGATACTAAAGAGTTCAAAGTTAAGTTTCCGAAGGACTATCCGGCGGAAGAACTTGCCGGAGAGAAAGCGGTCTTTAATGTAACTGTGAAGAAAGTTGAAGAGCAGCAGTTGCCGGAAGTGACCGAAGAATTTGTTAAGGGTTTTGGTGTTGAAAGCGGCGCAATAGAAGATCTGCGCAGCGATATTCGCGATAACATGGGTCGCGAATCAGAAGCCAAATCCAAAGCGCTGATGAAAACTCAGTTGCTCGATCAGATTCACGACGCGAACCAGGTTGATGTTCCGGGTGTAATGATTCAGCAGGAAATGGCGTCAATGCAGAAAGACGCTATGCAGCGGGCGGGAATTACGGATGAAAGCCAGGCGCCTGCGTTGGAAGAGTTTCGTGAAATGGCAGAGCGCCGGGTGCGCTTGAGCTTGTTGATGACGGAAGTGCTGTCGTCTCAGCAAATCCAGCTGGATGAGACCAGAGTCAGTGACAAGGTTGATGAGCTGTGCAAGCCGTATCCGAACGCTGACGAGATGCGAAATCTTTACTTGCAAAACCAGCAGTTGCTCAGTCAAATTCAGAATACGGTTCTGGAAGAGCAGCTCATCGATTTTTTGATCGATAAAGCAGCGCTTACAGAAAAGAAAGTCGGCTTCATTGAATTGATGGAATCCTAAGAGGATAAATATCTGATGCGAAACGAGACAGAAACTCAAGCGCTCGGCCTGGTGCCGATGGTTGTAGAGCAGAGTGCGCGCGGTGAGCGTGCCTTTGACATTTATTCGCGCTTGCTGAAAGAGCGGGTAATTTTTGCTGTGGGGCCTGTCGAGGATCACATGGCCAACCTGATTGTTGCTCAGTTACTGTTTCTTGAATCAGAGAATGCAGAGAAAGACATTCATCTGTACATCAACTCTCCGGGTGGCTCAGTAAGCGCGGGGTTGTCGATCTACGACACGATGCAGTTTATCCAGCCGGCCGTCAGCACGATTTGTATCGGTCAGGCTGCCAGCATGGGTGCCGTGCTGCTGGCCGGTGGCGAGAAGGGCAAGCGCTTCTGTTTGCCACATTCGCGGATGATGATCCATCAGCCTCTGGCCGGATTCCAGGGTCAGGCGAGCGATATCGATATTCACGCGCGTGAAGTACTGCAGACGCGTGAGCGATTGAACCAGATTCTGGCAAATCACACGGGCCAGTCTATGGATCAGATATTGAAGGATACCGACCGGGATAACTTCATGAGCGGCGAAGCAGCCGTTGAGTATGGCTTAATTGATACGGTTCTGGAGCGACGCGGCTCGAGCGCCGGTGTCCAGCCAGCGGCGGACTAAACCCCGTTAAGAGCAGCCTGTTAAGCGGGTTTTGCGCTGCCGGTTGCAGCCATGCTATATAAGAGTGGAACGCTGTTCGCGCCGGTGCGGCAGCCCTTTATTAAGGTGATGTATGTCTGACGACTCAAACACAACTGATGACGGCAAGCTTCTCTACTGCTCCTTCTGCGGAAAGAGTCAGCAAGAGGTCAGAAAGCTGATTGCCGGACCTTCGGTTTTTGTTTGTGACGAGTGTGTCGAGCTTTGCAATGACATTATTCGCGAGGAGCTCGAAGAGCGTTCTGAGCCCGGTCAATCCAGTCTGCCGAAACCTCACGAAATCAAGGCGACTCTGGACGAGTACGTCATCGGCCAGCAGCGTGCCAAGAAGGTTCTCTCTGTCGCTGTTTACAACCACTACAAGCGGCTGTCGGTTCGCAGCAGCGACAAGTCTGATATTGAACTGGCCAAAAGCAACATCCTGCTGATCGGTCCGACCGGCTGCGGTAAAACACTTCTGGCTGAAACGCTGGCCCGTTTGCTGAACGTGCCGTTTACGATTGCGGATGCGACCACGCTGACCGAAGCCGGTTACGTGGGCGAGGACGTTGAGAACATCATTCAGAAGCTGCTGCAAAAATGCGACTACGATGTTGATAAAGCGCAGACAGGTATCGTGTATATCGATGAAATCGATAAGATTTCACGCAAATCGGACAACCCGTCGATTACCCGTGACGTGTCCGGTGAGGGTGTCCAGCAGGCGCTGCTCAAGCTGATCGAAGGTACCGTCGCTTCGGTTCCGCCTCAGG
>CAYLLI010000166.1:872-4984 GCA_964384295.1 uncultured Chromatiaceae bacterium | reverse complement strand
GCGCAAGAAACACCGCGTTCGACGTCAACGCCGACCACTCGCTGTCGACGGTTGCCGACAGCGGCGCGTTTACCGGCGAACTCGCATCGTATTTGCCGAGATAGCTGAGACGACCTTCGAGCTCGAACCATTCCACAAAACGATAGCCGCCCCAAACCTGAACGGCGAAGTCATTCTCTTCGGTGTTGCCGCCGGGCAACTGTTCGATACCGTCAAACTCGTTGGTATTGATTTGCGTAAGTCCGGCACCAATACCCGCAAACGCACCGCGTTTGTCGGCGGTATCGGCGAACGCGATGCCCGATGTCAGTGCACAAATCGCGGCACAGGCAATCACTGATTTCATAAGGTTTCCTCAAAGCGAACAATTCAATGCACGCGACCCTAACAAGCCCTGCGCGTCACGGCAATGCATTCGCCGCACGAACGCGCATCGCCGGGCTTATGCCGGGACCGGAGGGCCGGCAAAACTGTGCTATTAATAGCCGCGTGACAGCTGTACCCGACAATCGCGACCATCGGCCTTACCGCATTCTGCTTGCACTCGTCGCTGCCGGTGAAGCGGCTTTCTTTTTGCCGTTTCTGCTGGCGCGTGTGTTCCGTCCGGCAGTGCTCGATGTGCTCAATATCAGCAACTTTGAACTGGGCACCGCATACGGAGTCTATGGCGCGGTTGCGATGGCCGCCTACCTGTTCGGCGGGCCGCTCGCCGATCGCTATCACCCCCGGCGAATGCTGGCCGTTGCTCTGGTAGGCACAGCCGGCGGCGGCCTCGTGCTACTGATGCTGCCGTCGTTGTCCGCACTGATTCTGCTGTATGCATTCTGGGGAGTGACGACAATTGCACTGTTCTGGGCGCCGCTGATTAAAGCCACCCGTGACTGGGGCGGTGAACACTCTCAGGGCATGGCCTTCGGCATACTCGACGGCGGTCGCGGCCTGCTGGCTGCGCTGCTCGGTTCGCTGATGGTCACACTGTTTGCCGCAAACCTGCCGGCAGACGCGGCCAACGCGACGTTAACCGACCGGAGCAATGCGTTGCGTTTAATGATTGCGGTGCTGATAACAGCGACATTACTCTGCGCGCTGCTGGTCTGGCGACTGCTGCCGGCCGCCACACCGGCCACTGCGAACACCCGCCCCACCCTGGTAAATGCCCTCCGACCGGCGCTGCGGCTGCCGACAGTCTGGCTGCAGGCGATTATCGTGCTGTGCGCGTACACCGGCTTTCGGGCCATCGATGACTTTTCGTTGTATGCGAATGAAGTGCTGCAGCTCGACGAAGTGACTGCGGCAGGGTTAAGCACAGTCTCGCTGTGGGTTCGGCCGATAGCGGCCATTGGTGCAGGACTCGTGGCAGATCGCTTCAGCGGCAGCAGAACAACCATTGTTGCATTTGCTGTACTGGCCGTCGGTAACGCCCTGCTTGCCGGAGGCACGGGCAGTCTTCATGCCTTCTTCCTGCTCGGCGTCGTCAGCGCAAGCCTTGGCGTATTTGCACTGCGCGGTTTGTACTTCGCGATCATGCGCGACAGCCGGATTCCCGCGCAAATTACCGGCAGTGCTGTTGGCATTGTATCGGTCGTCGGCTACACCCCCGATGTGTTTATGGGCCCGCTGACCGGCTGGCTGCTCGACAGCAACCCGGGTGCTGCCGGCCACCAACTGGTGTTTCAGGTGGTCACGGCTTTTGCCGTCACAGGCCTTGCCGCCAGCGTGCTGTTTCATCGCATCACAAGGTTCAAAAACACCTGACCCGCTGAATCCGTTTTTGCCTGCCTGACTAATACACGGTCATGTGGGAATACAACGGAAAGCAGCGGCCGGACTTTGCGGACGCACCCGCCAACAACCAGGAATCGGTCTGGGACTACCCCCGCCCTCCTGCGCTTGTTCCACTCACTCAGCTCGTTGAGGTCAAAGTCGGCGAGACGCTGCTTGCCCGCTCCGAGCAAGCAATGCGAATCCTGGAAACGGCAAGCCCACCGACCATTTATATTCCGCCAAGTGACGTCATGCTCGATGTGCTGATTCGGGTGCCCGGCAATTCGTACTGCGAATGGAAAGGTGCTGCCGACTACTGGGCGTTAAGCGATCGTTCACAAGCCCTGCCGGTCGGCTGGAGCTACCCGGATATCTCGCGGGAATACAGCGACATTCGCGACTGGCTGAGCTTCTACCCTGCCCGCGTATCGTGTTTCATCGATGGTGAGCGCGTTCGGGGACAGGAAGGCGGTTTCTACGGCGGTTGGGTCACCGACAGCATCGCAGGCCCGTGGAAAGGCGCGTCGGGAACATCGCAGTGGTAATGCGGCGCTAAGCCGCCTCGAAATACATCACCGAAAACAACTCGGCGTCATCCTGCCACAGTGCCTTGCGGGCAAAGCCCGCTTGCGCCGCCAGTTCCGCAAACTCGTCCGGCAAGTATTTGTACGAATTCTCGGTGTGCACCCGCTCACCCTCGGCAAACTCCAACCGTTCACCGTCCAGAGTAGCGCTGTGCGCCTCAGTACACTCCAGATACATTTCGATGCGCCCTTGGTCTTCCGCGTAGCGCGCGACGTGACGGAACTTATCGCGTGCCAGCGTGCCATCAAGCACAGTGTTTAAGTGGTCCAACACGTTGAGATTGAACTCAGCGGTCACTCCCTCTGAGTCGTTGTAGGCCGCATGCAGTACCTCGTTGTCTTTCTTCGTATCAACACCAATCAGTAACCCACCGCCTGCTGCCATTTCAGCGCGCATCGCCTGCAGAAAATTCACGGCAGCCGCCGGCTCAAAGTTGCCGATGGATGAGCCGGGATAGAAAAACACCCGCGGTGCTGTCGACGGATTCGCATCGAGGTCAATGCCCTGCGTGTGATCGCAGGGCTGTGCCACCACGGTCAGCTCCGGGTATTCATCGCGGAGTTTTTCCGCACTCTGTTGCAGATGCTCGACCGAGATATCCATCGGCGTGTAGCAGTCCAGGTTCAACGCCGGCAGCAACCAGCGCACCTTCTCGCAGGAACCCGCACCCGGTTCAACCAGGTTGACGTCGTTGCCAATCGCATCACAGATCTCATCACGGTGCGTTTTGACGATCTGCTCTTCCACCCGCGTCACGTAGTACTCGTCGAGTTCCGTAATTGCATCAAACAACTCGGCACCCTTCTTGTCGTAAAAGTACTTCGGTGCGATGTGTTTCGTGTCGCTTTTCAGGCCGGCTAAAACTTCCTGTGTGAGCACGTCGCGTTCTGCAGAGTCATCGGGAGTTTCAGTGGTGGCTAAATTTGTCATGTCATGCCTTTGCGCCGTGGCGCTTTGCTACTTCTATAAAGTTGAGTGCCGCTAGCGATCGTCGGCGAGGCGAATGCCGGTGCACTGCCAACGGTCCGGCGCGTAGAAGAAATTGCGGTAACTGGAACGGATATGAAACGCCTGACTGAGGCAAGACCCGCCGCGCAGGACCATCTGTCCGCTCATGAACTTGCCGTTGTATTCACCGAGGGCATCGGCAGCCGGCTTGTAGCCGGGATAAGCCAGATAGGCGCTGTTGGTCCATTCCCAGCAGTCACCGAACATTTGTTTCAGCGGCGCTGACCCTTCAGCGGGTTTAGGGGCAAACGCTTGCTGATCGGCGAAGTTCCCGGACACCGGCTGGCCGGCCGCTGCCACTTCCCACTCCGCTTCGGTCGGCAGCCGTTTGCCCGCCCAAGCCGCAAATGCCTGCGCCTCAAAGTAACTAACGTGAGAAACCGGTGCGGCGGTGTTCAGCGGCTGCGAACCTTGCAAACCAAACTCGTGCCAAATGTTGTCGCATTGCTGCCAGTACAGCGGCGAGAGCCACTGCTCCTGACACACCAATGACCAGCCGTCCGACAGCCAGTACTCCGGGTTCTGATAACCGCCGGCTTCGATAAACTGCAAATACTCGCCGTTGGTTACCAAACGGTCCGACAATGCGAAAGGCTGCAGCAGAACATCGTGCGCCGGAGACTCGTTATCAAACGCAAACTCTGCACCGCGATGCCCGACGGTAAACGGCCCGCCTGCAAACTCGGCCCAGTTGGCAGGCTGTGCAGCAACGGCTTTCGGCGCTGCTGCAGGTTTGCGGAACTCCGGCAGTAGCG
>CAYLLI010000166.1:0-862 GCA_964384295.1 uncultured Chromatiaceae bacterium | reverse complement strand
GGGTGACAAGAAAGCAAATGCTTGATATCGGTGAGCATCAACTCCTGATGCTGCGCCTCGTGATGCAACCCCAGCTCAACCCGCTCTGCGATTTGAACGGCATCGTTGTGCGAGCGGTCGGCAAGCAACAGCGTAATCGCCGCATCGATGGCAGAGCGGTACGTCAACACCTCCTCCAAGGAGGGTCGCGACAACAGGCTGCGCTGCGGCCTGGGATGCTGGGCACCGATCCCGTTGTAATAGGAGTTAAACAGCACGCCGAACGCCTCATTGTGCGGCGAATAACCGGCGGCGAAAGGAATCAGGACAAAGGTTTCAAAAAACCAGGTGGTGTGCGCCAAATGCCACTTCAACGGGCTCGTGTCCGGCATCGCCTGCAGATTGCAGTCTTCGGCACTGAGGCCATCGGTTAGCGACAGCGATGTTTGCCGGACGCGTTGATACGCATCCGCTAGGCCCGCTTCCACTGACTGAAGGGCTGGCTCCATAGCGTTTAACCATACCCGACACGGGCGATCAATTCGACCGTGTCCTCTCTTAGACCCACTTCAACCCGGGCCCCTGCGTCAGACAGCTGCCGAAGCTTCAGCGAACCCGGTGCTTGCAACCAATACGCTGCCAATTGCACAGCCGCCGAACCGGTCGCACTGTCTTCCGGCGGACCATACTGAGGCGCGAAGTAACGATACACGGCATCGGCACCCTCTTTGGCCGTAACGATCAACGCCCGTTGTGTATCAGCACAAATGGCGGCTGGGTCAGGAACAACCCGCGCAACCGCTTCAGCATCAGCCAGTTCAAGAATCAGATAGTCCGTATCAGTGCCGGATTCGGCGGCCCGCAAGGAAGTATCGCCGATCCA
>CAYLLI010000165.1:0-5015 GCA_964384295.1 uncultured Chromatiaceae bacterium | reverse complement strand
AGCAAACTCTTTAACGATATCGCCAATCGCAGTGAACTCGCCAAGACCCAGATCCTGAGACGCAGTCACGTTCACCAGAATGCCGTTAGCACCGGCAAGGTCGATGTCCTCGAGCAACGGACTTGAAACCGCAGCTTCTGCCGCCTCACGGGCACGGTCATCGCCACTGGCAACACCCGAGCCCATCATGGCCATACCCATCTCTGACATCACAGTACGCACGTCAGCAAAGTCGACGTTGATCAAGCCGGGACGGGTGATCAGTTCGGCGATGCCCTGCACTGCGCCCTGCAACACTTCGTTCGCCGCGCCAAAGGCTGACAACAAACTCGTATCACTGCCAAGCACAGCCAGCAGTTTGTCGTTCGGGATGGTGATTAACGAGTCGACGTACTTGCCCAACTCGACAATGCCGCTTTCAGCAATCCCGGTACGCTTCTTGCCTTCCATGCCGAATGGCTTCGTCACGATAGCGACGGTCAGAATGCCCATCTCTTTCGCCACCTGAGCAATGACCGGTGCAGCACCAGTACCGGTTCCGCCACCAAGGCCTGCCGTAATGAACAGCATGTCTGCGCCTTCAATGACTTCTTTCAGGCGATCGCGATCTTCCATTGCCGCTTGCCGCCCGACATCCGGATTCGCGCCAGCGCCCAGACCCTTGGTCATGTTGGTGCCGATCTGCAATGTCGTTTTTACATTCGAGTTCGCCAGCGCCTGCCGGTCGGTATTGGCGCAGATAAAATCCACACCCTCGATTCCTTTGCTTGCCATTTCCTTGACAGCGTTACCGCCGCCGCCCCCGACACCAATCACCTTAATGACGGCGTTTTCACTGTAGTCATCCACTATTACAAACGACATGGCCTATCTCCTTATAGCTCCGCAGCATAAATATAAAAAATTCTTCTTCAACACCCGACAACCGGGCCCAACAACAAAAACCGTTTTCCCCCGCCTCTTTTCTTTCGCCTACATGTTTCCCTGGAACCACGCTTTCATGCGGGCCCAAACATCTTTCACTCCAACCGGAGACGAATGCTCGTTGCCTCCGGAAGATTTACTGTCACGGGCGTACAGCAGAATGCCGACGCCGGTGGCATGAATCGGATTACGCACCACTTCGCCGAGACCACTAACGTGTTGAGGCACACCCAGCCGTACGGGCAAGTGGAATACTTCTTCAGCCAGTTCAACCGCGCCTTCCATCTTTGCCGTGCCGCCGGTAATCACGATGCCGGCCGCGCACATCTCGAGGAAGCCGTTACGCTTCAACTCATTGCCCACCAATGTGAAAAGCTCTTCGTAGCGAGGCTCGACTACCTCAGCAAGGGTATGTCGTGCCAGACATCTCGGCGGACGATCACCAACGCTCGGCACTTCAATCGTTTCGTCACGGTTGGCCAGCTGCGACAGTGCGCAGGCATACTTAATTTTGATTTCCTCGGCGTACTGCGTCGGTGTTCGCAGCGACACCGCAATGTCGTTGGTAACCTGGTCGCCGGCGATGGGTATGACACCGGTGTGTTTGATCGCGCCGTCATGGAATACCGCAATGTCGGTAGTGCCACCACCGATATCGACGAGGCAGGAGCCGAGTTCCTGCTCGTCTTCCGTCAGCACCGCATGACTCGATGCCAGCTGTTCAACCACGATGTCATCAACTTCAAGTCCGCAACGCTGCACACACTTCACGATGTTTTGCGCCGCGCTCGCAGCGCCGGTAATCATGTGAACCCGTGCCTCCAGGCGCACGCCGGACATCCCGATCGGATCGCGAATGCCGCTTTGCCCGTCGATAATGAATTCCTGCGGCAGCACGTGAAGGATCTTCTGATCGGCCGGAATGGCGACAGCCCGCGCCGCATCAATCACCCGGTCGATGTCTCCCTGAGTCACTTCGCGATCACGAATCGCCACGATGCCGTGAGAGTTCAAACTGCGAATATGGCTGCCCGCGATACCCGCATAGACTGACTGAATTTCACAGCCGGCCATTAACTCAGCTTCTTCAACGGCCCGCTGAATCGAGGTGACGGTCGACTCAATGTTGACTACCACACCTCGTTTCAGTCCCTTCGACGGGTGAATGCCGAAGCCGATAATCTCCAGCTCACCGTCGTCCTGGATCTCACCGACAATCGCAACAATCTTCGACGTGCCGATGTCGAGCCCGACGATCAACTCCTTGTCTGGTTTGCTAGCCATGAGGACCTATCTCCGAATCGATCGACGCATTCCTTGCGCCGGGCTTTTTCCAGCCAACGGCAAACCCGTTGGTGTATCGCATGTCGATGTACGCCACTTTGTCGCTTTGCTCGGTCAGAATTTGGTCCAGCGCACGGAAAAACCGCTCAGTGCGATCGTCAATACCGGTGGAACCCAGCCGCACATCAAATCCGCTGCTCAATCGCATGGCCCACGCGCCGCGATCGTTCAAACTAAGAATCGTGATGCTGAGGCCGCGCTGCTCAAGCCGCTGTTCGAGTTCGAAATAGCGTTGCGCCACCAACTTCTCGCTGCCTTTCGGCCCGTTCAAGCGCGGCAGTTCAGCTGGCAGATGCGTCGCATCCTCGACGAACAGTTCACCCTTCGTATTCAATAAGCCGGATTTACCCCAGCGCGCTGCGGCCTGCTCTTCGACAATGCGAACCTTCAGCACGCCGGGAAACTCGCGCTGCAGTGTTGCGCCGGCGACCCACGGCAAAGCCAGCAAACTGTCTCTGACCTCGCGCAAATTCAACGTCAGAAAACCCTGATCCAGATAACCGGCCAGGGCAGCCTCGATGCGGACGGCCGGCACGCGCTGGAACGTACCCTCGATTTGCACTGCCTCAATAGGCTGGTCCATGACCCAGATGGTGCCCTGATACGCAACCCCGAGAACGCCCGTCAACAGCACCACAGATGCCAGCGCACGCCAGTTAATCGATGGCATCGTGAAACGGCGCTGCTGCTTCACAGGCTTGCGTCGGTTTGAACGCTTAGCCGGCATGTGCCACCTCCTGCAGACCCGATTCAAAGCTGGTCTCCAGCACCCGCCAAACCAATTGCTGAAAATCAATGCCCGCCTGCTTCGCTGCCATCGGCACCAGACTGTGACTTGTCATGCCCGGCGACGTATTCACCTCAAGCACCAACGGTTCACCCGCCTCGTTCAGCATAAAGTCGACCCGACCCCAGCCGGCGCAGCCCACCGCATCGAACGCCCGTGCGGCGATAGCCTGGTAGTCGCGCTCATCGGCTTCCGGCAAACCGCAGGGGCAAATGTACTGCGTCGTATTGCTGTGGTACTTCGCTTCGTAATCGTAGAAAACGGCATCCGTCTCGATGCGAATCAACGGCAACACCTGATCCTGCAATATGCCCGCTGTAAATTCCGGCCCGTGCACCCAGGCCTCAACCAATACATCACAGCCCGACTGTTGCGCTTTAATAAATGCCGGGAGCAGCTCAGCTTCTGTCTCCACTTTCGACATACCGATGCTTGAACCTTCCAGCGACGGCTTCACCATCAAAGGCAGCCCGAGCTCTGCAACGAGCCCTTCGCAATCATCGGGCTTACGCGCAATGGCAAAACGCGGTGTCGGAATACCCGCGGACTGCAACACCTGCTTGCTGCGAACCTTGTCCATGCACAATGCCGAACCGAGCACGCCACTGCCGGTGTACGGCATATCGATCGCATCGAGAAAGCCCTGTATCTCCCCGTCCTCACCACCGCGCCCGTGCAGCGCAATGAAAGCGCGATCAAAGCCTTTCAACTGCGCGGCAAGATTGTCTGACGGGTCGACCGGATGCGCATCCACACCCGCGGCCAGTAATGCCTCATGCACAGCACCGCCACTCAACAACGAAATCTCCCGCTCTGCCGAATACCCGCCGAGCAACACGGCCACTTTGCCGAACTCCGCTGCATTGGAAATCCGCACGCCAGTCATGACGGTTCTCCGATAATCCGCACTTCAGGATGCAACTTCACATTCTGCTGCTGCTCGACAGTGTCGCGAACGTGGTTGATCAACGCTTCGACATCGGCCGCTGTTGCATCGCCGGTGTTAATAATGAAGTTGGCGTGTTTCGGCGACACTTCAGCACCGCCGATGCGATAGCCCTTCAAGCCGCAGGCTTCAATCAGTCGTGCCGAGTAATCGCCTTCAGGATTACGGAACACGGAACCGCAACTGGGCAAACCGAGTGGCTGCTTATCGCGCCGCTCTTTCACCAGTGACGCAACCCGCTCCATCGTCGTCGCAGGATCAGGCTCAAAGCGGAACCGGGCGCCGATAAACCATTCATCAGCAACCGGAGCGACAACATGCCGGTAGCCGACCTCATAATCCGAGCGCGGTCGTGTCGTGACTTTTCCGGAACGGTCCACAACATCAACCGACTCAACGTTGTCCCAGGTTTCCCCGCCGAAGGCGCCCGCGTTCATACTCAGCGCACCACCAATGGTGCCGGGAATACCGGCGAAAAATTCCGCGGGCCCCAACCCGAGCCGGACTGTTTTGCGCGCCATCACCGTGCAGGCAAGCCCCGCTCCGGCTTCGATAACACCGTCTTCACCGGCTTCGAAACCGCCCAGCGCCGGCGTCATGGCAATAACGACACCCCGAATACCGCCATCACGAACCAGCAGATTGCTGCCGAGACCAATCCAGGTGAGGGGCGTGTCCGGAGACTGCGCAGCAATGAACTCAAGTAACTGAGCTTCCGTTTCCGGCGCGAAAAAGACGTCGGCCGTTCCGCCGACCCGCCACGACGTGTGCCGGCTCATGCTTTCGTTGTAGCGCACAGCGGAATCGAAACCGGTCGGGACAGCATTCATGATGACTTGCCCTCCGTGGTCAGCTTCTCAGGCAGAGTCGCTGCCATCGCACCGATGCTGCCGGCACCCAATGTCAAAAGGACGTCGCCATCCTGCAACAGAGCGGGCAGCGCATCGCTTAGCTCATCGAGCTCGCTGACAAACACCGGCTCGACCTTGCCGCGTGCACGAACGGCGGCACAAA
>CAYLLI010000164.1:2014-5142 GCA_964384295.1 uncultured Chromatiaceae bacterium | reverse complement strand
GGGGGCGCACCGTCAAACCGGGCGTAAAAGCCATTTGTGTACCGGGCTCCGGGCTGGTTAAAGCGGCCGCTGAGGCGGAAGGCATCGACCAGATATTTAAAGACGCAGGGTTTGAGTGGCGCGAGTCGGGCTGTTCGATGTGCTTCTACGCTGGCGGCGAAAGCTTTGGTTTTGAAGAACGCGTGGTCAGCAGCACGAACCGCAACTTTGAAAACCGGCAGGGACCGCGCACACGAACGCATCTGGCCAGCCCCACCACCGTGGCGGCTTCTGCCATCAAAGGTCATTTGACCGATGTGCGCAGCATCGAAGGAGGCGAATAGCATCATGGAAAAGTTCTCAGTACTGACCGCCATCGCAGCCCCGCTTCTGCGCAACAACATTGATACCGACGTCATTATTCCAAGCCGCGAAATGAAACGCGTCTCCAAGCAAGGCCTGAGCGACGGCATGTTCTCGAACTGGCGCTACACCGAGCCCGGCGGTCGCGAGGAGAAGGCAGATTTTGTGCTCAACACCGAACCCTATCGGGATGCCAAAATTCTGCTGTCCGGCGATAACTTTGGATGTGGCTCATCGCGCGAGCACGCTGTTTGGGCAATGCACGAATGGGGCTTTCGCGCGATCATCACTCCTGGCTTCGGCAGTATTTTTTACGGCAACTGCATTCGCAACGGTATTCTTCCGGTAGTACTTGATGTGTCCGTGGTCGAAGCTTTAGCGGCAGCAGTTGAAGCCAACCCTGCGCAGAATCAGATTACCGTGGATCTGACACAGTGCACTGTCACCGCACCCAATGGTGAAACCTATAGCTTCGAAATCGCACCTGGCGACCGGGAAATGCTATTGGAAGGACTCGATGCCATCGCAGTCACGCAACGACGCGATGATGAGATCCTGGCCTTTCAGGCTCGCGATCGCTTAAAACGCCCGTGGATTTATCTCGACCCTGCCCGGTGAGCTTCTTGGGCCAACAAAAAAGCCTCGCAATGCGAGGCTTTTTTGTTGGCTTTTATTAAGTCACTAAAAACTTATATTGCAGCCCAATGTTGGTCGTCAAAATATTAGCGCGGAAGGAAAACAACTCATCTCCTCCCACCGCTGTATCCTGACGCGTACCCTTGCCCTGATACTGATGCATATCAACGCCGATACTGGCAGTGAGTTGCGGAATAAATGTCCAGCGGACGCCTGCACCATAAGTCACCACCGGCTCATTGCCGGACAGCGACGCCGGAGGATTATCCGGCTGAGCCGGCAAATCCGCATTCCAACGCGCAACACCGAGGCCCAGCTGACCATAGACATCAAAACCACTCTCTCCGAATGGCCAGATCAACCGCATCTCAGCAGTCGCGGCAACGTTCTCAATTTTCGAATTGCCAACGCCGGCAACATTGTCCGCCGTCGCCGTGTATTCGCCGAGCGAAATGTACCTGACCTGCATCGCGATGTGTTTTGAGAGACGGTTGCCACCCCAAATCTGATAGTTGACGTCTTTATCGTCAATTGAGGTCGCACCCTGCACATCCCGAAAAATCTTATCCTCGATCTGCGCCGTGCCGCCGCCAACGCCGATGTACCAACCCTCTTTCGGCTCGTCAGCAAGAGCGCTGCCGGCACTTAGAATCAGCGCCGTCAAGACAAAAAACTGTTTACTCATAATCCGTCCTTGTGATGCCACTGGCAGTAAATTTCTCATGGCAAGTAGCAAGCTTAAGCGAGGCGCAATTGCCGTTGCCGGAAACAGTGCCAACCCTATCACAAAGCCCGCTAATGCAGGTTATCAATCCGATACAAAGAAGCGGGTGGCGTTTCACGCATGCAAAAAAAATGGCCCTGCAAAGCAGGACCATTTTCAATCTCAAAGTTGACCGGGCTAAACCGAACCAATGACCCCGTCGGCAATCATCGCCTCAATCTCTTTGTCGCTATAACCGAGCTCCTGCAGCACTTCTTTCGAATACTCGCCCGCGCGCGGCACATCCCGGTGCGCGCCAAAGCGCTGACCGTTCATTTCAATCGGCAACGCCGGCAACTTAATGCCCTGCCCCTGAAACTCACCGTCAGGAACCGTGATATCAACCAAACCACCGCCCGCGTTCAGGTGCGGATCGTCAAACAGATCTTCCGGACGGGCAATGGGCGCAAACGGCAGGCCGGTTTTTTCCAGCTTCTCCATCAAGTCAGCTTTCGTGAACTGCTTGAAGGTTTCCTTAATAATCGGCAGCAACTGATCTTTGTTCGTGACTCTGTCGTTGTTGGTTTTGTACAGCGGATCGTGCGCCAGCTCATCGAGACCAAATGCCTCACACAGCAGCAACCACTGTTTATCGCTCACAACACCAACGAAAACCTGATCGTCAGAGGTGTCGAACACCTGATAGATTGCCCAGGCAGAAACACGCGCAGGCATCGGTGCTGCCGCTTTGCCGGTGACCGCCTTCTGTGCCATGTGCTGGCCAACCAAAAATACGGTGCTTTCGTACAAGGATGCTGTAACGCGCTGTCCTTCACCGGTCACATTACGCTGAAACAGTGCCGCGAGAATTGCCAGGGCGCCAAACATGCCACCCTGAACATCAATAACAGAAGCACCCGCCCGCAGCGGCTTACCCGGAGGCCCGGTCATATAGGCAAGACCACCCATCATCTGCGCAACTTCATCAAGCGCTGTCCGGTTTTCATAAGGACCCGGCAGAAAGCCTTTTTCAGAACAGTAGATCACGCCCGGATTAAAGGCCTTAATAGCGTCGTACCCGAAACCCAACCGGTCCATCGTGCCCGGGCGGAAGTTTTCGATAACCACGTCAGCGGTTTCTAAAAGCTTCAGGACTGCTGCCTTACCGCCTTCCGACTTCAGATCGACCAACAGATTCCGCTTGTTGCGGTTGTACATAGGGAAGTAACCGGAGCCGGAACCGAGCAGCTTGCGGGTTGCATCGCCGTTCACCGGCTCAACCTTAATAACGTCAGCGCCCATGTCTGCCAGCATCAGGCCGGCGGCGGGTCCCATCACCATATGGGTGAACTCAACAACTTTTACGCCCTTCAGGGGCAGACTCTCACTCATCAATACGCCTTATTTTTATGCCTATTACAGGCCAAATTCCGATAAAATCCCCACC
>CAYLLI010000164.1:0-2004 GCA_964384295.1 uncultured Chromatiaceae bacterium | reverse complement strand
TGAATCACCCCTGAATCAGGCGTGAGCTCAGCCAAATCCGGCCTGCCGGCCAGTCGCTGCGCCAATTATCGCCCAGCGACACACATATTGGAACTAACCGCCCTTTATCAGGGCTGCCATCGGGAACAAGATTATGAGCGCTCCGGATCACTCCAAACTGGATGTTTTGATTAGTGAAGTCGGGCCAAGAGACGGCCTGCAAAGCATTAAAGACGTTATGCCAACCGAGGCGAAAAAGGCATGGATCAAAGCAGAGGCGGAAGCCGGCGTACCCGAAATCGAAGTCGGTTCATTTGTGCCGCCAAAACTAATGCCACAGTTGGCCGACACCGCAGAGATCGTCGAATACGCGCGCACCATTCCCGGGCTGCAGGTCGCAGCACTGGTGCCTAACTTCAAAGGCGCGGAAAACGCGATTAAAGCCGGAGCCCACAAAATTTCGCTGCCACTGTCGGTCAGCGAGACGCACAGCCAACGGAACCTTAACCGCACTCACGAGCAGGTCTTTGACGAAATCGCCAAAGTCGTCGAACTGATCCGTTCCCTGCCTGAAGACCAGCGGCCCGGCTTTGAAGGCAGCTTGTCGACAGCATTCGGCTGCAGTATCGAGGGAGAGGTAAAACAGGAAAGCGTTGTCCGGATTTCAGGCCGGTTGATGGAGCTCGGCTGCGATGAAGTCGGGCTCTCCGATACCACCGGCTCTGCGAATCCGGCTCAGCTGCGAAAAATGATCAAAGCCGTTAAAGCTGAAGTCGGCGATGGCAATCTGGCCGCCGTGCATCTGCACAACACCCGGGGGCTGGGTCTCGCTAATGCGCTGGTCGCACTGGAAGAAGACATTTTCACGTTCGATGCTTCCCTGGGCGGGCTTGGCGGATGTCCGGCAGCACCCGGCGCTTCCGGCAACATCGTGACGGAAGATCTGGTGTTTATGTTTGACGCCATGGGCATCAAAACCGGCATTGATCTGGACAAGCTGATGCAGGTCAGAGAGATCGTGCGTGGCGCACTGCCTGACGAAGAGCTTTATGGCTTCACCCCCGACGCGGGTTACCCGAAAGGCTACGTAATCGGCGCAGGCTGGGGAATTTAACCAACTAATTTATAAAGAAATTATTCATTTCTACGCCCGCATAACAGCGGGCGTTTTTTGTGACACGAAAATAAACGGTTCTGTTACAAAAGTGTAATAAAGCTATGGGAGAATCCTTTCCCGTTGTAGTAACACCCATGCAAAACGGCTTCATTACGCTTTTATTACCGTTTTGTTCCATCAAGTTTTACATTCACCCCGGGGGGGGTCACCAATGAACGCTACTGTAAGAAAGGGCGCTTTTGCGCCTATTGCTGCGTTTTTGCTGTTTATTGCGCCTTATGCTGCGAATGCGGCTGACCAAGCACTGCTCGATGCTCTGCTGGAAAACGGCTCTTTGACGCAAGCGCAATACGATACGTTGATCGAAAAAGAGCAAGTCGAACAGCCTGCTGCCGAAACCACCGCTGAGAACGCCGAGCTGAGCCCGGAAATGGAAGCGGCTATCGACAAGGCAGTTGAGAAGAAAGTCATCTCTGAAAGCCCGGTTGTTGCCAGCTATGGCAAGAAAGGCTTTCGCCTTGAAACCCGCGACGGTAATTTCCAAACCAACCTGCAGTGGCGCGCCCAGTTCCGCTACAGCAACCCGCGTGACGGAGATCCACGGCAGATTACGGCCTTCACAACCGATGACAGAGACTCCAGCTTTAACGCGCGTCGACTGCGTATGAAGATCGGCGGTCATGGCTTTAAGCCGTGGCTGAAATACTATTTCGAAGTCGACCTGCAGCCTTCAGCCGATCCCGAAGCTGACGCGCAAGCAGGTGGCGCACGAATCATTACCTGGCGAGCAGATGTCGCGAAGTTCAAAACCGCATCGGTGCGCATCGGTCAGTGGAAGATTGACTACAACCGCGAACGTGTCGACTCATCAGGTCGCCAGCAGTTTGTCGAGCGCTCCATCATCAACC
>CAYLLI010000163.1:1387-5182 GCA_964384295.1 uncultured Chromatiaceae bacterium | reverse complement strand
GTAATGTCGATAAGGCTTACCTCAGCCCCGACGCCGATTTCAGCAAATACGACAGTCTGTATCCGTTTCCTTTGGAGGTGTATTACCTCGAAGGTCAGGGAGCACCGAAGCCGGAAGAACTCGAGCGGATCCGGGCCGTGTTTCGCAAAGCGTTCCTCAAAGAATTGAACGGGCGTTACCCGATTGTCGATAAGCCTGCGCCGAACGCGCTGGGCGTCAGAGGGTCGCTGGTTGATCTGGAGGAAAACCAGTCGGCCGACGACTTGCCCCCGGGGCTTGCGTTGCTTGTTACCAGCGGGCAGCTGACGTTTCTGATGGAACTGACCGACTCTGAAACCAAAGAAGTGCTGGCGCGCGCGGCAGATAAGGAAATGACGGCCACCGATCCGGTAACGCTGGAGCCTGTGCCTGAGGGTATGACTGCCGCTGCAGCACGCTGGGCGAAGTTGTTCAGAAACTTCCTGGACGCCAATCTGGCACAGCCGCCGGAAGGTTAGTGCTTATTCAGGCTTCGCGGCTTTCTTTATAAAGAGGCCCGCAGGCAGAGCATCATTGTCTGTCAGTGGTTTGCCGGGAGGCACATCGGCACGTTCCGCCGGTGTCGCGCCGACACTGAACTCGTAGGCCCGGAACCACATCTGGGCGACCCATTTTTCAGCACTGTCATTTGTGACCGGCAACGAGGCATGTCGTGATTCCGGTAATGCCTGTTTCTGACGATCCGAGTTAACCCACATGACGGCCCGGCCCGCTACCGGCTGAGAGACAAAGTTCAGTTTTTCGAAGTGGGTGCCGCCGCCGTCTTCATGGTCGAGTCCGTTCAGATAGAGAAGCACCGTATACAGCCGGTCAGCTTTCAACGAGCCGTCGTGGTCCAGGTGCGATTTGTAGTATTCGTCGCTGCCGTAGCGCGTCAGGCTAAATGGCTCTGCGTGACTGACGGGTACACCGAGCAGAGCGGCAGCCCGGTGGACAATACTTTTGACGACCGGAGCAGCAGTATCAATTTTCAGAAAGCTGTCGCTGGACGTTCTGTAAGCGTGTTCGACCGAGGCGCCGTCGCGATCAATGACCGTGCTGCGCGCGACCGTTTCCCGACCGATCTGAATGACGGCTTCGGCTTCCTCGGCAGAGCAAAAATTATCGACCACGCGCACACCGGTATCACCAACCGCATGAATCGTCATGCCGGCCGGGAACTCCCATACCGGCGGCTCGGGCAGCTGCGGAATGTGCGCAACGGACTGCCGCTGCCGATGCTGCAATGCGCGACGTTCATTGCGCCGGCGAATCTTCCGGATCAGTTTCTTCGCGAGTGAGAGCATGTATTACGTTGAATGGAGTCAGCCTGATTGATTCCAAAGGTTAGCAGGTTGGGCGATTAAAACTAGGGCATGCGTCCGGTTTGCGGCCCAAGCCACTGCTTTGGCAAAAGAATCCGGTTAGAATTGAATGAATAGATAGAGCCCACACGGGTCATCGGGAGAGACTCAACATGAACAACCCTGCTGTTTTCAGGCTTACGGCGTTCGTCGCCTGCGTTGTTGCGCTGGCGGGCTGCGATTCGCGTCCGGACACCCGCTATTTCACGAAGCCTAACTTTACCTGCACGACCGACGTGCTTTACTGCAATGAGACGGCGGCTGCCGGTCTCGATGATGTGCCCCGGCACGGCCGCGGCTCGGCAATGGTCGATGTGAACAATGACGGCTTCCAGGATTTGTTTCTGTCGGATTCCAATGCCCGTGGCGGCGAAACCTGGGGCGTTTCTGCGTTCTACATCAATAACGGCGATGGCACGTTTACCCGCGAGGCGCTCGGTGTTGATGAGGCCGATACCATTGCCAACTGGGTCGGCACGTTTGCTGACTACGACAACGATGGTGATCAGGACCTGCTGCTGATTAATGGCGGCTATTCGGGACCGGCGCACATTGCGTTTTATGAGAACCGGTTGAATGAAGCCGAAGGGCAGTTCGTGCGGCGCACGGATGAGGCCGGCTTTGGTGTTGTTAATGAACGGATGAATACCTGGTGGGGCGTTTCCTGGGCGGACTACGACAACGACGGTGATGTTGATGTTGCGGTCAGCGGGCGTCAGGGGCGTCATTACCTGTTCCGCAATAACGGCGACAAAACCTTTACCGAAGTTGCGAAAGAGGCGGGCGTCGATTCGCCGGACGTGCGCTGGGGTCGTGACGGCAAGAACATCGTCTGGATCGATTACGACAACGACAACGATCAGGATTTGTATTTCGCCGGCATTAACGGCCATGATTTTTTCCGCAACAACGGCGACGGCACGTTTGAACGGGCGACGGCAGACGTTTTTGCCATTCCGTTTCCGAAGAATCGCACGTACAAGGCCGGCACGCCGGTTGTGTTTGCCGCGGCGGCTATCGATTTCAATCAGGACGGGTTTGAAGACCTGTATCTGGGACGGCAGGCCGAACACGATCAGATCATGATCAACGACGGTAACGGCAAGTTTTCAATGGCGGGTACCGAGATCGGTCTGGACGCGCTGCGCACCGGCCCCGACGAGGTCGATGCCCCGTTTGAGAATACGATGGGCCTGGGCGTCGGCGACCTGCAGGACGATGGTTATCCCGACATGGTCATCGGCACCGGTTCTCCGGTTCGTGCCGATGAAGATGTTATCTACTGCAACATCGACGGCGAACGTGTTGAGCGTTGCACCGAATTGTTCAACGGCTTGGCAGACGGCCGCCACTGGTCGCGGACTCATGCGGTTGTGTTCGGCGACGTTAATAACGACGGCACGACGGACGTTTGGGTGAACCAGGGCGGACATGCCGGCTGGGACCTCGACAACGGCATCGCCAGCGACGAGATCGGTGCGCTGTACATTCGTCAGCCGAACAAAACCGCCAATACGGCGACGCTGACGCTGGAGGGTACGACCACTCATCGCGATGCCTTTGGTGCGCGTGTCAAAGTGGAAGGTGAAAACACCCACTATTACTTCATGCGAAACTCGCAGGCGTTCCAGAGTCAGAACAGCCGGGCGTTGATTCTTGCGTTGGGCAATGCCGAAGAGGCGCTGGTGACGGTGACCTGGCCTGAGGGCGGCGAGTCGCAGATGACGGTTAAAGCAGGCGAGCGGCACCACCTGAAGCAGTAGGTGCCGCCCGCTGTTTGCGTTATTCCATCTCGCAGATCAGAACCTGCCGGGCAGTGATTGATCCGATCAGCAGTTTGTTGCCGTAGGTTGCGCCCACGCTGCTGGCAGAGATTTCTTCACCGGTGTTCATGTAGATCTGGTCAACGTCATAGCCGTCAACCGGTGAGCCGGTCACTCTGAGTACCTGCGACGGAGCCGGGTCACCACTGATGAAGTGTTGAATCAGTGCGATCAGGTTCGCGTGCGCACCGATGGTCAGGCTGCCGTCGGCCGCGACATCGACGTTGTCGGGCGACGTGCCTAACGACACCTTCACCGCATCGCTCAGGCTGCCGTCGGAATTCCTATTCAGCACCCGAAGCCGCTGACCGCCGGTTTCCGCAATGTAGATCAGCTCGCCGTCGGCTGATGCATTAATGCCGCCGCCTGAAGCGACATCGGTCAGCACCGTGCGGCCTTTGTCGCCGTCAAAGTAAACGAGTTTCGAGTAGCCCACACCGAACAGCTGTTCCAACATCAGCTGCAGCGCACCCTCAGCACCTTTGTCGTTGACGACATAAACCTGCTTCGGTCCGACGGCGACCAGATCGTTCGGACTGATCACGTCCGGATGGGTCAGCACTTCAGCGAGGCTGAATTCACCGTCGCCG
>CAYLLI010000163.1:0-1377 GCA_964384295.1 uncultured Chromatiaceae bacterium | reverse complement strand
GGTCTCGATATAGCGGTTCACCGTCTCGGTACCGTTTCCGCGATCAGCCGGATGGTTGATCATAAACAGTGTGCGTTCGCCTTCGGGTGATACATAGAGGCTCAGGCCGTGGTTGCTCATCTGATCGGTGGTTGTCGCAAGCGCATTGCTCAGTTCCATCGAGTTCAGGTCGAGCTTCATGACCATGCCCGGGCTGGGCGGTCTGCCTTGTGCCACCGCGAGTCTGTCGAGCTGCGACAGATACGCGAAGCCGCGTTCGCGATCGATGGCGATATCCTCGGAGCTGCCGTCCAGCGGGTAAGGCGTGCACGTGCCGGCAAACTGGTTTTCAATCGTTTTAAACGCGCCGCCACGGCCCATATAAAACACAGTAATCAGGATCGTGATGCCCAGCAGTACAGCGAGCGTCAGCAAAAGCTTCTTCAGTATTTTCCACATAGCAGGGTCCTTTAAGGTGAAACGCTTTGCAGGAGTTCTACGACAGTTGCTGCACCGAGAATACACCCGTGAATGCGACAACGCGTCAATAATGCCGCTACGCCTACCGTAGTATGAACAGCCGCAGGATTGTTGATGCCCTTGGCTGCTTGCATCTGTTCAGGCGAGGGGGGAGTATTGAGCGCTAATCAATAATGACCTCGAAGGTGAACGGGAATGGCATTGGAACGAAGAGATTTTCTGAAGCTGGCATCGGCGGGTGCTGCCGGTGCGAGCGGCCTGGCAATGGGTTTGGGCGGCAGTCAGGTGCTGGCCGCCGATGATGCGGGGACTTCTGCAGCACTGGGTCAGGCGATGGGCCCCGGCCTTGATGGCCCGTATCTTGACCTGAGAACGGCAGCAGGCAATCAGATGGCCTACGCGCGGATGTCGGGCGACCTCGACGAGACGCAGCAGAAAAGCGGCTGGTTTAAAGGTTATGTGATGGCCGTTCGCCCCGGTGAGAAAGTGAAGGACCTCGTGGGCTTTGAAGGCTTCGGCATGTCGCGGCTGCATTACGAAGAAAAAACCGGCCTGTATCAGAAAATTCTTCGCGAGGTCGGGTTGTACACCGATTTGAAAACCGGCGAAGTGCTCGAAGAGTGGGAGAATCCGCTCAGTAAAGAGACTGTGCGGGTGGTGCACGTCGCCAATGACCCGTACAACTTTAAAATCGGCAAGAGTTTCCCTGGTGCCGAGGTGTTCAATGAGAAAACCGGTAAGACCAAAATGAAGATGGTGCCCTTTATTCTGCCGTGGCAAAGCCGGGGCGGGCGCCTCGAGCTCGAGATGCACATTCATCTGCTCTATAAGAACAAGCTGAAGCCGGATGTCTGGAAGCGCGAGTCGTCGGGCCCGATGGTGCAGGCGTCCGAGATGTTTAACTATCACATCAACCCC
>CAYLLI010000162.1:0-5202 GCA_964384295.1 uncultured Chromatiaceae bacterium | reverse complement strand
CCGCCACTTCCTCAGCGCCTTCTTCATGCACGTAATGCCCGGAATCCGGCACCTGCACCACCAGCTCCCCGTTCAGACCGTCACGCAACTGCTGCAACTCCTCAGGCGTTTTATTCTTGTCCTGGTCGCCCCAGCCGATAATGGTCGGCACGGTGACTTTCGGCAGCAACTCAACCTCGGTCGCCGCTTCGTAGTAGTTCATCATTGCGGTGGAACCGGCCATGTAGCCCTCGCTTCTGACGGCAAGTTGCAGATCATCCATTACCTGGTCCGTCACAATCGAAGGATCAACAAACGACGTTTTCAAAAACGACTCTCGGAACTCGCGATTACCAAACTGCTTTGCCGACAATCGCTGGAACGGCCACGGCAAGTATTCGGTAATCGGCGGAACGCCGGTATTGATGATGCCGGGATTTAATAACAGCAGCCCGCTAATCCCGGGCTCGGTGACCGCCACCCGCAACGCAAGCTGCCCACCCAACGAGTGACCGCCAATTACGACGTTCTCAAGACCCAGCGCACGAATAAAGTCGCCGATCGTCGCTGCCTGGTTGGCGGCGTAATATTCATAGTCCACCGGCTTGGACGACAAACCGAAGCCCGGCAGGTCAAAGGTAACCACGTAAAAATCATCAGCCAGCAACGGCGCCAGCAAGCGGAATGACTGCAGCGAGTTGCCAAACCCGTGAATCAAAACAACGTTAGGCTTATCCGGCCCCTGAGTCCCGAACGTGCGATAGCGCAGCTGCAAGCCGTCAACGTCAATAAACTTATCGTCAGGCCCGGCCAGTTCCGCAACAGGCACCTCTTCAATGCCCGTGGGCCAGTAGGCAAAGGCAATCAGCCCGAGATACAAAACAGCGATAAAGAGTGCGGTGTACTTAACTAGTGCTTTCAAAAATCTCATCGGAACTCACCTGACCAAACCGCCGCCATAGTAAAGAATACAATGGACTGTCGCACCCATTCCCCAAAACCATCCGCGAAGCGGGCTGAGCGCAGTGAATGCGAACAGCCTGAAAGGCTGGCCCGTATCTACCCGGCTTTGGCTGCCGGCAGACCCAGCGCTTGCTGCTGCACCTGCGCGATCTGATCACGCAACTGAGCTGCTTGCTCGAACTCGAGCTCACGCGCGTGCTTCAGCATTTGCTTCTCGAGCTGCTTGATCTGTTGCATGGCCTCTTCCGGAGACAGGTGCGCATACTTGCCGCCCTGCTCCGCCACCCGATGCAAACGCTCCGCACGACTGCCGCCCGGCCGGGCGCCTTCCATGATGTCCCTGACCTGCTTGCGAATGGTCTTCGGAGTGATGCCGTTGGCCTCATTGTGCGCAATCTGCTTCGCACGCCGTCGCTCAACTTCGTCGATTGCACGCTGCATCGATCCGGTCACTTTATCCGCGTACAGAATCGCCTTGCCGTTCACGTTTCTTGCGGCACGCCCCATGGTTTGAATCAGTGAACTGTCTGAGCGCAGAAAACCCTCTTTGTCCGCATCCAAAATTGCCACCAGCGACACTTCGGGCATATCCAGTCCTTCACGCAACAAGTTAATGCCCACCAGCACATCAAACTCGCCGAGGCGTAAATCCCGAATAATCTCGGTACGTTCGACGGTTTCAATATCCGAATGCAGATAGCGCACTCGAATACCGTGTTCGTGCAAGTAGGCGGTCAGGTCTTCGGCCATGCGCTTCGTGAGCGTCGTGATCAACACTCGCTCGTCGCGCGGCAGGCGTTTATTGATCTCCGACAGAACATCATCGACCTGACTGCCGGCAGGACGAACATCGATCTCGGGGTCCACCAGACCGGTGGGCCGCACCACTTGCTCGGCTATCACGTCGGAATGCTCGCGCTCATAGGTTCTCGGAGTTGCTGTGACGTAGAGGGTCTGAGGCGAACTGGCTTCGAACTCATCAAAGCGCAGTGGCCGGTTATCCAGGGCTGACGGCAAGCGAAAACCGTATTCAACCAGGGTTTCTTTACGCGACCGATCCCCTTTGTACATGCCGCCAATCTGCGGAATCGTCACGTGGCTTTCGTCGACGATCAGCAGCGCATCATCGGGCAGGTAATCAAACAGGCACGGAGGTGGCTCGCCCGGCGCCCGACCGGACAAATAACGACTGTAGTTTTCGATACCGCTGCAATATCCGAGCTCATTGATCATCTCGATGTCGTACAGAGTCCGCTGCTCAAGTCGCTGCGCTTCGACCAGCTTGTTCATCTCACGCAACACCTTCAGCCGGTCTTTCAGCTCCACTTTGATCTGATCGACGGCATTCAGCAGCACCTCCCGCGGCGTCACGTAATGCGTTTTCGGATACACGGTCAGGCGCGGCACCCGACGCAGTACTTCACCAGTTAGCGGGTCAAAGTACGAAAGATTCTCGATCTCATCATCGAACAGCTCAATCCGCACCGCCTCCTTCTCGGATTCAGCAGGAAAAACGTCAATAATGTCGCCCTTCACCCGATAGCAACCTTGAACCAGATCGATCTCATTGCGCGTGTACTGCATCTCCGCCAGACGCCGCAGAATATCGCGCTGATTCATTTTCTCGCCGCGGGTCATGTGCAGAATCATGCTGAAGTAGGACTCCGGATCACCCAGGCCGTAAATTGCCGAAACGGTGGCAACGATGATGACCCCGCCGCCCTCCATCAGGGCTTTGGTCGCCGACAGCCGCATCTGCTCAATGTGCGAGTTAATCGATGCATCCTTCTCGATGAAGGTGTCCGACGACGGCACGTACGCTTCCGGCTGGTAGTAGTCGTAGTAAGAGACGAAGTACTCAACACGATTGTCCGGAAAGTACTCCATCATCTCGCCGTAGAGCTGGGCCGCCAACGTTTTGTTGTGCGCAAGAATCAACGTGGGTCGCTGCACCGCCTGGATGACGTTTGCCATCGTGAAGGTCTTTCCGGACCCCGTCACGCCAAGCAAGGTCTGCCCCGCCAGACCGTCATGCAGTCCTTCTACGAGGGCATTAATGGCTGCGGGCTGATCCCCCCCGGGCGTGTAGTCCGAGGCAAGTTCAAAGCGTTGTTTTTTCTCAGTCATTTCGTCAGGTCAGCATTGGGTGCATCGATACGTTGCTAAAGAACCGGTATCAGGGCGGATTTGGCCGGCGAGTATTGGTTGCCGCCCCCGATTGCCGTAAAATCACGGCTCCTGAAAGCCTGCTACTCAGGTTTTTCGCAAACTCTAGGACAATCAAGTGAGTCTATCAGTTTCCCAACGGGTTCAGCGGGTTAAACCGTCGCCCACGATGGCCGTGACCCAGCTGGCTGCAGAGCTGCGGGCTGCCGGTCGCGACGTAATTGGTCTCGGTGCAGGTGAGCCGGACTTCGACACGCCGGAGCACATTAAGCAGGCCGGTATCGATGCCATCAAGAATGGCCAGACCAAGTACACGGCAGTAGACGGCACTCCGGCACTGAAACAAGCCATCATCGACAAATTCAAGCGCGACAACGACCTTGAATACGGCATGGACCAGGTGCTGGTTTCATGTGGTGGTAAGCAGTCCTGCTACAACGTCTGCATGGCACTGCTAGACACGGGTGACGAAGTGATTATTCCGGCGCCTTACTGGGTGTCGTATCCCGACATGGTGAAACTGGCCGATGGAGTGCCCGTTGAGGTTCTCGGCGGCATTGATCAGGGCTTTAAAATTACGCCCGCCGATCTCGAAGGTGCGATTACCGACAAAACCAGGCTCCTTTTCCTGAACAGCCCGAGCAACCCGACCGGAGGTGCTTACACCAAGGCCGAACTGCAGGGCCTCGGCGAGGTTCTGAAGAAGTACCCGAACATCATCATCGCTACTGATGATATGTACGAGCACATTTACTGGGCCGACGAGCCGTTCACAAGCTTTGCGCAGGCAAATCCGGATCTGTATGACCGCACGATTACGCTGAACGGCGTATCAAAAGCCTACTCGATGACGGGTTGGCGTATCGGCTACTGCGCGGGTCCTGCGGACATCATCAAAGCGATGAAGAAGGTGCAGAGTCAGAGCACGTCAAACCCGACCAGCATCTCTCAGGCAGCCAGTGTCGCGGCTCTTGAGGGCAGCATGGACTGCGTCGACGAAATGCTGGTGCAGTTCAAAAAACGTCATGACTACATCGTCGCCGCGCTGAACGAGATTCCGGGCTTCAAATGCATCGAGGGTGCCGGCACGTTCTACGCATTCCCCGACATCTCGGAAGCCATCAAGATGAAAGGCGCCAAGGACGATACCGATTTCTCCAGCATGCTGTTGAACGAGGCCGAGGTTGCTTTGGTCCCCGGCTCCGCATTCGGTGCCGAGGGCTACATTCGACTCTCGTTTGCCACCAGCATGGACGTTCTGGAGGAAGCGATCAGACGGATTAAAGCGTTTATGGGCTGATCGCTGCATCGCTGTCCCAACAGCAGGAATTTCTGCCGAATACGGCATGGTTTCTTGACTTGCGGGGTGCCTTACCGCAGAATCTCGCGCTCAATTCCCCAGTAGCTCAGTTGGTAGAGCAGCTGACTGTTAATCAGCCTGTCGGTGGTTCGAGTCCGCCCTGGGGAGCCATACAAAGAAAGCCTCGTCGCAAGCCAGCGACGGGGCTTTTTTGTGCCCGCCTGAAGGCGTACTTGCGTACTTTCCGGTAAACCGCACGCTGATGGAAAACTGGGAGACGCCGCATTGCACGAATAACGCGTGCGACTATACTCATTGCTGTCCAGTCGTTCGAAGATTCCATGCCACTGCCTAACTTCATCATTATCGGCGCTCAGAAGTGCGGAACATCGAGTCTGCATACCTATCTCGATCAGCATCCCGACATACAGATGTCGATAGAGAAGGAAGTCCAGTACTTCAGCGAGCCCTACCGGTGGGAGCTGGGGGTCGATTGGTACAAGGGTCGCTTTCCCGAAGGTCCGGGCATTAAAGGTGAGGCTTCGCCGCAATACACGTGGTACCCGTACTACGATCAAACTGCGGAGCGCATGGCGAAGCTGCTGCCGGACATAAAGCTGATCTATATGGTTCGCGACCCTATCACCCGAATGGCATCACAGTATCAGGACTGGGTGGCGCAGTTCTGGGAGCGCGGCAGCTTTAACGACGCGATGCGCAACATTGAAGAGTGGCCAAACCGTTACCGGGTGACCAGCAGCTACTGGTATCAGCTCGAGCACTATCTGGAGCAC
>CAYLLI010000161.1:0-5260 GCA_964384295.1 uncultured Chromatiaceae bacterium | reverse complement strand
CGCTGAGGAAATTCGTGAGTTACGGGGTACGCTTACCGAGCCCGGCACCCCCAGCCCCTATCGTGACCGCAGCGTTGCGGAGAATCTTGATCTCTTTAAGCGCATGCGCGATGGAGAGTTTGCTGATGGCGAGCACATCCTGCGCGCAAAGATCGACATGGCAGCGGGCAATATCAACCTTCGTGACCCCGCCATCTATCGCATTCGCAATGTCGCCCATCAGCGCACCGGTGATGCCTGGTGTATTTATCCGATGTACGATTTTGCTCACGCTGCCACCGATGCGATGGAGAGCATTACGCATTCTCTTTGCACGCTGGAGTTTGAAGACCATCGGCCGCTGTACGACTGGGTGGTCGATAACCTGGAGCTGCCTTCGCGACCGCGACAGTACGAGTTCTCCCGGCTGAATCTGGCCTACACCGTAACCAGCAAGCGCAAGCTGGCGGCGCTGGTCGAGGCAGGCCATGTTTCCGGATGGGATGATCCGCGCATGCCGACACTTGCGGGTATGCGCCGGCGTGGCTATCCGCCGGAAGCGCTGCGCGATTTCTGTCAGCGTATTGGCGTGACTAAGAAAGAAAACATTATTCAGATGGGCGTGCTGGAAAATTCAGTACGTGAGTATCTGAATCCGCGGGCGCATCGGGCGATGGCCGTGCTCCGGCCTCTGAAGGTAGTTATTACCAATTATCCTGAGGATCAGGAAGAAATGCTGACGGGTGACAATCACCCGATGGATCCTGACGCCGGTTCGCGCGAGATTCCGTTTTGCCGTGAACTGTTCGTGGAGCAGGGCGACTTCATGGAAGATGCCCCGCGCAAGTTTTTCCGTCTGAAGCCCGGTGGCGAAGTCCGCTTGCGCAATGCTTACATTATTCGCTGCGATGACGTCGTTAAAGATGAGAACGGTACTCCGGTTGAGCTGCACTGCACTTATGATCCGGCCACCCGCAGTGGCATGCCGGATGCCAATCGCAAAGTGAAAGGAACGATTCACTGGGTCAGTGCCCGCCACTCATTGCCTGCTGAAGTGCGTATGTACGACAGATTGTTTTCCGTAGCCCGGCCAGGCGCCGACTCAGATGACTTTCTGCAGGATCTGAACCCTGCTTCGCTGGAGGTGCTGCAAGATTGCCGCGTTGAGCCTTCTGTGCGGTCGATTCAGGCTGATGTGCCGTTGCAGTTTGAGCGCACCGGCTACTTTGTTGCCGATGCGAAGGACAGCAGCCCCGATAAGCTGGTCATCAACCAGGTGATTACGCTGCGGGACTCATGGGCCAAGCTTGAGAAAGCCGATCAGTCCTGAGCACCGCTTTTAGTTATAAGTCTGGTTGTCTGTAACGCTGATCGGCGCACCGAGCCCTAACCCCAGATACTCAGCAGCGCTACCTTCAGCGCGGGCAATTTCAACCATATCGAATGAGTTCAGTAGCACCAGCAGTTCGCCGGGCTGACTGCGACCGTAGGTGTCCTGCAGACGCAGTTCCCGGCCACTGCAACTGACGACGGGTTGTTTCATGTCGGCAATGTCGTCTTTGCTGATGTTGCTGATCAGATTGCCGAACCGGTCGATAGCGACAATCGTTCCCTGCAGGCGTTGCCCCAGGCGCTCCGGATGCTCGACCAGTGATGGCACAATGTCAGTGGTTTTGTCGCCCAGTTCTGCCGGAGATACCCGGCCTGCCGCGAGTTCCGCCGCCAGTGGAGCAAACACGTCTCTGCCGTGGAACGTTGAGCTGATGGTTTTCTCACCCAGCTTCTCTATTGCTGCTGCGCTTACCCGAAAGCACTGTGCGGAGGCGTCTTCCCCGATGACGTCCGACAAGATGCCGTTGTCAGGTGCCAGAAACACGTGCGCGTTCAGCTCGCAACAGAGGATGTCCCGTTCTGTACCGACACCGGGGTCTACCACGGCGACATGGATAGAGCCCTGCGGGAACTGCCGGTAGGAATGGGCCAGCCAAAACCCGCCTTCTGCCGGCCAGTGTGCCTCGACCTCATGGGTCAGGTCGATAATTTTGGCGTCGGGTAACCGGCTCAGAATGACGCCTTTCATGATGCCGACAAACGGCCCTCTGTGACCGAAGTCGGTCGTCAGCGTAATGATCGGTTTCGGCATGTTGGCTTACCTCTAGCCAGGCTGTTTCACCAGTCCTGCGTCGTTGGCACCGGGGCCGTTCTTCCAGCTGCAGGCCCAATAAATAAACGGCGTATCGATCGCCGCTATCGCGATCTTGAAACAGTACTTTACCGCACCCAGCGCCAGCGCGGTCTCCAGGTCGACGACGCCCCACCAGACCACCAGTGAGTAAATCAGCGTATCCAGAGTCTGCGAGAGCATCGTTGACGCGTTGTTGCGCAGCCACAGGTATTTGCCTTTCGTTTTCTGCTTGATCTTGTGAAAAATATAGACGTCGAAGCTTTGACTGATCAGGTAGGCCAGCAAAGAACCGAAAACAAACCGTGGCGTAAAGTTAACGATCGATTTAAACGCCTCGTGAATTTCGTTTGAGAACTCAGCTGTTTTCGGATTGGTTGATGGTTCAAACAGCAACGCGATGCTCATCATGATCACAACAATAACGCTGATCATGAAACCGATAGTGACTGCTCTATTGGCTTCTTCCCGCCCCCAGCGTTCGCTCAGAAGGTCGGTAGCGAAGAAAATGCTGGAGTAGAAGATCACGCCTAGGGTGGTTTGAAAGCCGAAGATCATCGTCAGCTTCGGCCCCTGCAGATTGGCCAACAGGATCGACAGGACAATGCAGGAGATTAACCCTTCCCGACCAAAGAAGCGGTACATCAGAACGGTGAGACCAAGATCAAGGCATAAGGTGGCCAGCCACAAAAGGTCCTGATGTTGAGCAAAGTACTGCTGCACGAAGTCGGGAAACATGGATAAGCCTTATGCGCTGTTATGGAACTGCGCAGCGGGCCGTGAAGGCCCGCTGCAATCGCAGTTTAAGCGGTTGTTGCTGTGGAGTCGCCTTCAACCGCGCGTTTTTTCGCGCGGCGATTACGGAAGTACTCGGCAACATTCGCCTGGATCATCAGCAGGCTCGGAGTCAGCAGCAGTGTCAGTAGTGTTGCAAAGAACAGCCCGCCGACGATGGAAGAGGCCATTTGTTTCCACCACTGAGTGCTTGGTCCGCCGAAATAGATATCGCGGTTAATCAAATCCACATTCAGCGCAACGGCCATCGGCGCTAGACCAAGAATTGTCGTGACGGTGGTCAGCATGACAGGGCGCAGGCGCTGAGCACAGGTTCTGACGATAGCTTCTTTCACACTGGCGCAACTCGATTTCACGGTATTAAACGTGTCGATGAGCACAATGTTGTTGTTCACCACAATCCCCGCCAGAGCGATGGCGCCGATACCGCAGTTCACCAGACTAAACACCTGATTGGTCATCAGCAGTCCGAGCAAAACACCGCCCGTTGAGAATACGACGGCCGTCAGAATCAGCAGCGACTGGAAGATACTGTTGAATTGGGTCACCAGAATAATTGCCATCAAGGTTAGTGCCATTGCAAAGGCTTTTAAAAGGAACGCAATGGTCTCTGCTTCGTCGCGGGCGCCGCCCTTGAATCGCAGCTGTACCTGAGCGGGATCCAGGTTCAGTGCTTCAATGCGCTTCTCCAGCTCCTCAAGCACCGGTGCGAGCAGCACGCCGTCATCGAGGTCGGACTGAACAAGCAACGTGCGCTTCCGGTCGGTGCGCATAATTGTGCGTGTCGCATCCTGAGGTTCGTAGGTGACAAATGTACTGATCGGCACGTTGCCCTGACCGGTCGGAATGCGCAGCTGACCGAGGCGCGCCAGACTGCGCTCGTTAGCCGGGAACCGGACACGGATATCCATCTCTTCATCCGCATCGTTGGGCCGGTATTCAGCGACTTTGATGCCGTTGGTAACGAGCTGAATAATGCTGCCCACTAATGTGACGTCTGCATTGAATTTAGCCGCTTCAGCGCGGTTCACCCGCAGTTGCCATTCGATACCTGGCAACGGACGTGTGTCCTCCGCGTTGATCACGCCCGGAATCGTCTCCAGCTGTTCGCGAATCCGGTTCGCGGTGTCCTTCAACACATCCATGTCGGCAGCCGCTACTTCGATATCAATGGGCTTGCCGGTATTGGGGGCCCGGCCTTCAAGCCGCACCTCGACAATAATGCCGGCAATATCTTTGGTGCGTTCCTGAATGTCCGCAGCAATATCTTTCGCTTTGCGCCGCGTGCGCCAGTGCGCGAAGTTGAGCCGGATGGCACCGATCATGTCAGGCGCCGAGCCTCGTGCCATCTTGCCGCTTTTCACGTACAGATGATCAATGCCGTCGATCCCGTAAACGCGTTCTTCGACCAGTTTCACGAGGTTGTCTTTTTCCTGAGCCGACAGATCACCGCGGGCGCGAATATCAATGCTGCCACTGTTGGGCTCAATTTCCGGGAACATATTGACGCCGTTGCCGAACGTTCCGTACGCCCAGTAGATGCTGATCAACAGCAGCGTAATCAAACCGAGGATCTTGGTCGGATGCTCGAGGCTACCGTCAAGAAATTTGAGGTACTTGCCGGTGAAGCCCGAGATCTCACTCATGTCGCCGGTTTCTGCCGCAATCAGGTCTTTACGGATCTGCTCGTTGAAAAGCCCCGGCCGCCCGAAGATGGTGCCCATGGTCGGAACGAACAACAGTGCCATGACCAGCGATGCCGTCAGTACAAAGATCAGCGTGATCGGCATGAACTTCAGGAACGCACCGGTTAGCCCCGGCCAGAACACCAGCGGGATAAAGGCGGCTAGCGTTGTCGCGGTGGAGGCAATGATCGGCCATGCCATCCGCTTGGCAGCTTCCGCATATGCAGTGCGCCGGTGCTCGCCTTCGGCCATTTTCCGGTCGGCAAGTTCGGTTACGACAATCGCGCCGTCAACCAACATACCTACCGCAATGATCATTGCGAACAACACGACCATGTTGATCGTTTGTCCGGTCGCGTTCAGCAGAATAAACGCGGCACAAAAGGAGCCCGGAATTGACAGCCCGACGAGGAGCGCATTCTGCAGGCCCAGAATGCCGATCAAAACGATAAACACCAGCACAATTGCGGTAGCAACGTTGTTCATCAGCGTCGAGATGTTGCGTTCAATGTAGTACGACTTGTCGCGGGTAAACGTCGCCTCTACACCCGGGGGCCAGTAAGCAGACGATTCTGTGACAATCTCGCGCACCAGCTTCGCCGTGTTCAGCATGTTGTCG
>CAYLLI010000160.1:0-5276 GCA_964384295.1 uncultured Chromatiaceae bacterium | reverse complement strand
CACCGCTGCCTGACCCAGCAACAGCGCCAACAGCACTGCGGGTGCCAGTCGTTTCAATAGCTGTGAGGCCAGTGAATACACTTAAGGAATAAATAAGGGCTTATCTTGAGTGGGCTGAAGTCCAACAATAACCGGCGCAAGCAGAAGCGCTAAGCTTATCTGCCGTAAAAACGGGTTCAGACAGGAAAACCCCGGTTAGCTGGAACAACACGAACCCAACAGCTATACCTGCGGCGAGTCCGTTGCACCGGCGAACCGCCACGGCAATTCTTCGCCCGCCCAAAACGGCACAATCGTTATGCCGCCCTCTTCCAGCAACTCAGGCACGGGGTTGGTTTGACGTTCGAGAGCGATGTAACCGTCATTGAGAGGCAATCCGTAAAATTCAGGGCCATGCACCGACGCAAACCCTTCCAGGTGATGAAGCGCATTCTCCTGATCAAATACGCCCGCGTAGGTTTCAATGGCGGTCGGTGCGTTAAAAATACCGGCGCAGCCACAGGATGACTCTTTATCGCCGATCGCATGCGGTGCGGAGTCGGTACCGAGGAAAAATTTCGGGTTGCCGGACACGGCAGCTTTACGCAAGGCCAGACGGTGCGGCTCACGCTTGGCAATCGGCAGACAAAACAGGTGCGGACGAATCCCGCCTTCAAACATGCTGGTGCGGTTAATCACCAGATGATGCGGCGTGATCGTTGCGGCAAGCAGGGGCCCGGCACTCTCGACAAAATCAACGGCATCTTTCGTCGTGATGTGCTCAAACACCACCTTCAGTTCAGGAAAGTCTTTAATGATGGTGTTAAGCGTCGAATCGATAAACGCCGCTTCACGATCAAAGATATCGACGTGCTTGTCGGTGACCTCGCCATGAATCAACAGCGGCATGCCGAGGCGCTGCATCACTGCAAAAACGTCATACAGCTTTCGAAAGTCGGTGACTCCTGCATCCGAGTTGGTTGTGGCATTAGCCGGATACATCTTTGCGGCGGTAAAGACACCGGAGGCAAAACCTTTTTCGATCTCGGGGGACTCCGTGGTGTCGGTCAGGTATGCCGTCATCAAGGGCTGAAACTTACTTCCGGCCGGAAGCGCCTTCAGAATACGGTCGCGATACCTTTCAGCTGCAGCGACAGTCGTCACCGGCGGTCGCAGATTCGGCATAACAATCGCCCGGCCAAACTGCCGTGCGGTATAGCTGACCACCTTCTTGAGCATCGCGTCATCACGCAAATGCACATGCCAATCGTCCGGTCGACGAATCACAATACGGTCGGGAGCGGCGGATGACATATCAGTACCTTACGGAATAAAACGTGACTAACCTGAGTGCCCAGCACGATACCAGCAGCAGCACAGCCGGTAAACCAAAGCAGCCGATGCGTTCACACGCACCGGCTGCGGGCAGTGGTTCAGAAACTAGAACAGATAGCTGAGTGTCACCCGCAAGGAACGCGGCTCAACGCGTCGAAAATGTGTGTCGGCAACAGGGGCCGGCTCCAGCGCTCCCGATGCTCCGAACGGCACACGCAGCCGCGACTCATAGAAGTAAGTAATGTCATCGTCACTGCTGTCAAAAACATTCAGAAGCTCCGCACGCAGATCCCAGGAGTTTTCCTTCCAACGATAACCGAGCATGGCATTGACGACGGTGGTCGGATCCGACTTTACGCTGCCGTCCTCGAGCAGAGGGCGCTCACCGAAATGGCGGACGCGCGCCGAACCGTAGATCCCGACGGGATAGTCAAAGTAAGCGCCGGCGGCAATCACCCGATCAAGAGAGCCGGGAATACGATCTTCTTCGACACCGGTAAAGCGGGCATCAGTGAATGCAAGCTCAATGTCGAACTTCCAGTTGTCAGTCTGATAGTAAACCGGAATTTCGATGCCATAACGCTCGCTCGGCCCGAGTGCTTCGGTATTACCTGCATCACCGACAAACAGCAGCTCGGAATCAAGCTCGAGATACCAGACCGACACCGCAACATTCAGCTGATCAGTAATAAAGCTGCGACCGCCGATTTCAGCCCCTTTGGATTGCACCAGAAGGTCCACCTGCTCCACCGGGTCGCCGGAGACAGGATCGACATTGATTGCCACGCCCCGGGCATCATTGGAATGCATACCGTAGCCGGCGTTGAAATAGAGTTCGCTGTTGTCAGTTGCTGAGTAAATCAAGGCCACCTTCGGACTCACCAGACTGTCATTACCACTACCCGAGTTAACGTCCAGGTTGCTCGTTACATCAGCGGTGTAGTAGTCATAACGAACACCAAGCACACTGCGCAGCTTATCCGTCCAGGCATACTGGTTTTCATAAAACACGCCGACGCTGCCCTGCTCGACCTTGTCACTGCGGACGTTCGACAAGAACTGACCACCCACCGTTTTATTCAGTGCGACTTCGCCGATGTCGTCGTAGCGCACTTCGGCACCAAAGCTCTGCTGCATTTGCCCGCGCTCGTTCGCCTCACCAAGAACAAGCCCGACATCGCCGCCATAAATGATGCGATCGTCAATCTGCTGAAACTGATCACCGTTCACAGTATCGTCAAGAAACAACGTGAAGTTCGACAGCAGATTCATGTCATAGTCGATCACGTAACCGCGAGCGCGCCAGGCCTTGTTATTTGCATTGCGCTCCCAGCCTGCGGAGAGGCTGTAGCGGGAAGTCGTGCCACCGACCGTCGTATCCAGCTGCCCCAGATCAGAAATCAGGCCTGCGTCCACAGCGCGCTGGGGAATCTGATCAGCCGAGTTCCAGCTCGAGTCGTACCCCATGAACGCCACGTTCCACGCATCACCGGAAGCTGTCTCCCAGTTATACCGGACCAGACCTTTATAGGCTTCGAGGTCTTCATCAATATTGTCCCACGGGCCTTCATACACCCGACCTTCAGCACCGACGGTCAATGTGCCCGGGCCCACAGCGAAACTGTTGGCACCCACCAAACGACCAAAACCGTACTGACCGGCAACCACTTTCAACAGCCCGCGATCAAGGCCCTGAGAAGTTTGCATCAGTGCAGCGCCGGCGGATGAGAAGTCACCGATCTGGGCATCAATCGGCCCCTTTACGTACTCAACCCGCTCAACGAGCTCCTCAATCAGGAAATTCACATCGGTGTACCCCTGCCCGTGGCCGTGTGTGCGCATGTTCACCGGCATACCGTCGACCCAGGTTGCGAAGTCAGTGCCGTGATCGAGGTTGAAGCCACGCAAAAACATCTGGTTCGATTTACCGCTGCCACTGTGCTGCGTCAGAATTAACCCGGGCACCAGTTCGAGCAACTCACCGGTGCGCAGCAAGGGACGCTCGGCGATTTCTGCTTGCCCGTAGACGCCGGAAGATGCGGACAATGAAGCGCCCACCGGGTCTTCCCAGCGACCGATCACTTCGAGCTCTTCAAGCGATTCAGGTTCTGATTCGGTAGCAGCCTGCGAAAATACCGGCAGTGCAAACAGCAAACTGAAGCCGGCCAATAGACACCGGATGTGCTGTGCAATCTTTGAGTTGTTCATGACTTCCCTTTCTAAGAAGTGGTTGATGAATCCCGCACACAGCCTCCATGGCGTGCTGTTGCATGGGTAAGCATCAAATCTAGAGGACGGGGGAAAAACCGATAAGGGGTCGGTTTTCGACAGAGCGCGGCAGAAAAACCTGTATTAATGAAACCGAATAGCGAAAAGCGTCGAAACTATTACCTATACTCAATACCCCTTTGTCGAGCCGCTGCCAAAACTGTGAAAAATTTATCTGCGATTGCCAGCTGGCTCGGAAGCACCGGAGCCAAAAGCCGTTTGCCGGACATCGGGCTTCGGGAGTTGAGCGTGCTGGAAACGTTGTGGCAAAGCCCGTCAGCAACTGCCCAGACCGTCCTGGAACAGCTATCGGACTCGAATATCAGTCTGAGCACGGTGCAAAGCACACTGGAACGACTTCACCGCAAAGAATTGGTCGACAGACAAAAATCGGGTCGAGCTTACATCTACAGTGCCCGCCTGTCTCGCCAGAACATTATTAGTCGTTTGCTGCGCGACATTGCTGACAGCTTTAGCAACGGCGATACCGCGCCGATGGTCTCGGGTTTTCTCGACTATCTGGCTGATGAGGACGCGCAGCTGTCTTCCAGTCTGAAAGATCGCAAGCGGGGCACGGGGCAATGAACGGGCCTCTGGAGACCATACTGGCAGCAACACTCGCCTGGTGCGCGGTGTTTGGTACATCATCTCTGATTGCTGCGATCACCTATCGCGCCATTGGCTCGCTGGATCGCGCCGGCAATCCCGGCAATCGCTCGATGATCATACTGGCATTTGGTTTACTGCCCGTGCTTGCCGCGTCACTGGTCTCTATGGTTCTGTACTTTCCAGGGTTAACCGACATGGTTCTGCCTGAGCATTGCCACGCGGCGGGTTGCGCGCCTCATCCACCCGAAACCGCGATCAGCGCGTTAGCCGCGGCAGCCATTACTGCATCGATCGCAATGCTCATTATTCTGCTGTACTACTCGCCGTTAAATCGCCTGGGCAAACACCTGCGGAAGTCTAAAGTGATGGGTCATTTTGCCAGTGATGCGAGTCAGGGGACGTTTAAGATTCTGGACAGTTCGTTGCCAATCGCGCTCTGCGATGGGCTGTGGCGCCCTTCGGTGTATGTCTCTCAGGGACTCATAGATCAGCTAAACGATGATGACCTGTCGATCGTGATTGCGCATGAGCAACACCATGCCATTCGTCATGACAACCTTGCCGGCATCGTTCTGGAGTGGTCAACAATTCTGTGGCCCCGGAGAATTCGCCGCCGAGCTCTGCAAGACTTTTCCACGATGGCGGAATTCGCATGTGACGAGGCTGCAGCCAGAGTAGCGGGCCGCCGTGAAAAGGTCGCCGCGTTGCTGAAAAAACTCCGGAGAATCGCACCTGACGACTGCGAGAGAGAAACCATTGATTCTCGAGTCGACGCTCTGTCGAAAGTTCGCAGCGCGCCGTATTTCGAAGCGGTTGCACCGTGGTTGTTCTTGCTGACGCTTTGGCTTCTTAGCGCTTACGTCCTGACACATAGCGCTCATGTTCTGCTTGAAGCGCTGTGACCGACACAGACTAACCTCCAAGAAAAAAGGCCGCTAAAAAGCGGCCTTTTTTTGATCAGCAAAAACCCGATCAGAAGGTGAAGCGGGCGCCAAAACGCAGGACTTCATCCTGGCCGTTAACGCCGTTAACGCCGTTAACCAGTTTCAGGTTCAGCGAGAACAGATCGTTAAAGGCATAAGCAC
>CAYLLI010000159.1:0-5283 GCA_964384295.1 uncultured Chromatiaceae bacterium | reverse complement strand
CCTGGGACGACGAATCTGACGAAATGCGGTTTGACGCGGTAGAATCAGCCATCGCTCAGTTAACGAACACGCTCAGCAATGCCGCATAGCGAGCAACACACGCGAAAGGATGCCATGACTGCTCCACTGACAGCCCGCCTGACTGCCGTATCAGTACTCGCACTCTTCGGTGCCGGCGCGGTGTTCGCGCAGTCGGACGATGCGGAGGACGCGCCCGCGGTGTATCAGGTCGACGTGATCGTCTTTCAGAACCTGAATGAAGCGGCATCCACCGAAACCTGGCCGCAGCTGGAGCGCCGCGAACAGGAAGCGGCCGAACCTGTGGCGCAGGAAGACATCGATGAACTGCTGCAACAGCTCGAACCGGTGAACAGCCTGTATTACCCGTCGAAAGGTATTAGCGGCCCCGATTTCTTTCTGCTCGACGTGATTCCGCAGCCTTCTCCGTTCAAGGTGCTGTTCGGTTTAAACGACAACCGGCGTTTGAACACCGAATTTGAGCAGCTCAACACGAGCGGCGCGTATCAACCCATCCTGTACGCCACCTGGCAACAACTTGCTGCCGATAAGAAAACGGCAACGGCGTTTGACATCAGTGCGGCAGGCATTCCGACGGACGTGCTTAAGGGTACATTCCGCCTCTATCAGGAACGTTACCTGCATCTGGAAGTGGATCTGAAACTGCCGGCTGACAGCGGACGGAGCGGTCCTGATGCGCCGGGTTACACAATGGACCAATCACGCCGCCTGCGTAACGCGGGCATTCAGTACTTTGATCATCCGAAATTCAGTGTGATTGCTTTGGTCACCGAGCTGGAAACGGCGAAAAAAGGCGCCACGACAGCGTCACGCTGATTGCTCAGACACCCAGCAGCGGGCTTTTCATAGCAGGCTTCGCACCCACCACTTCCGCACGGGCATCCTCCACCAGATCACCGGCCGACTGACCGTCTTCCGGCAGGCCGCCTGCCACGCCGCATGACACGGTGACAAACTTCGCCAACTGCGAGCGCGGGTGATGCACGGCAAGTCCGCGCACCTTCTGCGTAATCCGGTCCGCCACAGCCGCCGCGTTATCGGGTGAGGTGTCACCCAGCAGGACCACGAAGCTGTCGTCGTCCAGACGTGCACACAAATCGCCCGAACGACGCAGCGAACCGCTGATCGCTGAGGCCACTTTGCGCAGGCACGAATCACCGGCATGGGCGCCAAACACGTTCAGGTATTCACTGAACGAATCCACACGCAGAACAATCGCACTCAACTCCTGCTGGGCACGCAAACTGCGCTGCCACTCGCGCTCGAGCGCAATCGTAAAACTGTCATTGCTCAGCAGACCCGTTGCCGAATCGCGACCGGCACGCTTGCGTTGTGCAACGGATGCCTCATCAAACGTCAAAGCCGGTGATGCAACCACCGTGCTGTTGGCCGGCATCTCATTGACGATGCCATGCCATGCGCTAAGCTTGTTCTTGTCGTCATAGACCGGAGTAAATTCGAGTCGCACCCCTTCATGACTGCCCTGATGGTTGCGACTGAGGAGACGTGACGCCGGCACGGTTTGCTGCGCCACTTTCAACGTCTGCTGGACTTTCTCATCCAACGGCGCACACGCTCCCGCCGAAAAGTGCCGCCACGGCCGCTGCAGCATTTCCGCCACGGCAAACCCGGCCAGATCAGCCAGGGCCTGATTAACGCAAATCACAGGGAGATTGGTCTTGCGGGCGTCCAGCAGCAATGCGCCCGCCGGATTCAAATCCAGCAGCTGAGCGGCAATTTGCAGTTCGTTCTTTTTCATGGACGCCTGAAACCCGGGGTTAAAGCGGACACTGACCGGGAACTCCGGTCAGCGTATTAAGGCATCCTAAATAACAACGGCCCACAGGACTGTGAACCGTTTCACCAATCTTATGTTCAGCCGTCGACAGGCAGCTGCGCCAACCAGGCATTCAGCAGCGTGTGGGACTGGCTCATGCAGCGCTCCACGTATTCGCCGATCTGATCGTGAATGCCCTGCTCTTCGCCGGATTCGCTGACCGGTGCACGACCTGCGGCGAAGTTCACGTTGCCGGCGATGCTGGCATAGGCAAGCCCCGCCTCTGCCGCAAGTCCGGCCTCGGGCAAATGCGTCATGCCGACAATATGGCAGCCGTCGCGCTCCAGCCGGTCGATTTCAGCGGCCGACTCAAGCCGGGGCCCCTGCATCACACCGCAGGTAGCCGTAGGTGCAATTTCAATACCTGTAGACTGGGCAGCTTGCAGCAGCTCGTCGCGCAGCACCGGGTTTAGCGGCCGCGTGAACTCCACGTGCTGCAAACTTTCCGGTAAGCCGAGCGCTTTGCAGGCATCCTGACTCATGCCGTCATAGAAGGTGTGCTCGCGACCGCTGGTGTAATCGATCAACTGATCGGGCAATGCCAGAGTGCCGGGTGCGCCGCCTGCGTCGTTGATCGTGCCGACCGCATTCAACGCAATCACCCGCTGGACGCCGGCGAGTTTTAGTGCCGCGATGTTGGCGCGATAATTCACGCGATGCGGCGGAATCTGACTGTCGGCACCGTGACGCGGAATAAACAGCACTTCGTGGCTGTTCACCTGCCACGTCGTTACCGCCACGGCGGTATTCGAAAACGGCGTTTCAATGGCAAGCTCGCCGGCATCACCCAGCGCATTAAACAATCCGGCACCGGTGCCGGCGATCAGTCCGATTCGCATCGCAGTACCTTCGTTTAACTGTCACGCAGCGCGTAGATGTCGGGCACGTGCCGCCAGTGCCCGCGGTAGTCCATGCCGTAACCAAACACGTAGCGGTCCGGCACGGTCAATGCAAAGAAATCCGGACGGTAACCGGACTCCTGACGGTCATGTTCTTTGGTGGCCAGTACCGCACTGTAGGCTTTCGCAGCGCCATTGGCTTCGCAGGCCGCGACGACGGCTTCAAGCGTAATGCCAATATCAAAAATGTCATCGACGACGATGACCGTCTTGTCGGTCAGTTCAACAGAGGGCTGTTTCAGCCAGGCCAGCTCTTTGCCCTCAAGACCCGACTGATAGCGGGTGGCATGGCAGGTATCCAGTTGAAAGTCGCCCGTGAGCATCTGCGACAGCCGGGTGAGCGGCAGCATCGCGCCCAACATCACGCCAAGCAGCACGCAATTGCCCTGATCGATAATCGGCTGCAGATCGCCCGCCATTCTTCGCAGTGCCGCTTCAATCTCGGCCTCCGGAATCAGCAAATCAGCGGCCGGAAAATCCGGATGCTGTTGCGACAAACCACTCATACTCTCTCTCCCCTAAAGCACTTCAGTATCGTGCTCACACATTAACCTTGCAGGGTAAACTCATCGGGCTGCAAGCCTTCATCCAGCGACGCACGGGCGTCCGTCCACGCCTGCGTCCCGTAAACCGTAGCCTCATCATGCCGCCGCGAGCGCATCGCAGCTATACGGGTATGCCCCAGTGGCGAGACATAACGCGCCTGCTCGGCGTTTAACGCATCAATAGTCGCCATCGCTTCTGCCGGGTTGTTACAAATCAACGCCACATCAGCACCGGCATCGAGCGCCTTGCGCGTGCGTTCCGGCACGCTACCCGCTGCTTCGGCCCCACCCATCGTTAAGTCGTCAGAAAAAATGCAGCCTTCGAAGCGATACTGCCCGCGCAGCTGCGTGTTCAACCAATACGGTGACAGGCTCGCAATCTCACCGTCCACCTGCGGGTAGCGAATGTGCGCCACCATGACACCCTCAAGATGATTACTGATCAGCGTTTCATAGGGTGCCAGATCAACGGCAATCTCGTTGTAGTCGCGGGAATCAACCGGCAGTGCCAAATGCGAGTCCACCGCCACAGCACCATGACCCGGAAAGTGTTTCGCTGTCGCCGCCATGCCGGCACGGTGCATGCCCTGCATGTACGCCAACGCCATCGATGCCACCACGTCAGGGCGTTTGGCGAACGCACGGTCACCGATGACTTCACTGACGCCATAGTCCACATCCACGACCGGTGCGAAGCTGATATCAATGCCCAGATCGAGAATCTCAGAGGCCATCAGCCAGCCGTGAGTGGAAGCCAGCTTGCGTGCCAGACTGGCATCGGCGGCAAACTGCCTTCCCAGTTGCATCAATGGTGGCAACTCACTAAAACCTTCCCGAAACCGCTGCACCCGCCCGCCTTCCTGATCGACGGCGACCAACAGCTGCGGACTGCGCAACGCTTTGATCTCGCTGACCAGCTGCATCACCTGCTCGCGGTCCGCGTAGTTGCGGGAAAACAGAATCACGCCGCCGACCAGCGGGTGTTTCAGGTAGTCGCGTTCGACCGGGCTGAGCTCAAGCCCGGCAACGTCCACCATTAAAGGGCCGAGACTCATCGATCGTTACGGAAAAATGCGCACCGGCGTGCCGGGCACAACGCGATCGTACAGATCGATCACATCATTCAGGTTCATCCGCACGCAACCGTGCGACAGCGGCACACCGAGCGGCTCCAGATCGCTGGTGCCGTGAATGTAAATGTAACGATCGTGACTGTCGCAGGAGCCTTCGTCATTGCTGCCCTGATTGAAACCGGGCTCTTTGCCTTCGAGCCACAGGATTCGGCTCAGAATCCAGTCGCGCCCGGGCTCCGCCCGATCAAGAGCTTCAGACCAGACCTCGCCGGTCGGCTCGCGGCCGGTAAACACGGTGCCCGGTGCAGCACCGTCACCGACCATTTCGGCAACGGCATGCTCACCCAACGGGGTGCACTGGCTGTTTTCCCGCTGGCCGCAACCGTAACGGGAGGTGGATACGCGATAGCCCGCCACCAGCTCGTCGCCGTCCAACAGTTCCAGACGCTGGCGAATAATGCAGACTTCAATTCGTAATTGGTTTTCGCTCATTTCACTCAAACTCATTCGCAACGCTGTTACTTTTCAAACAGCGCCATCGATTCCACATGACCGGTTTGCGGGAACATATCAATCACGCCCGCCTGCACCAGTTTATAACCCAAATCTTCAACCAAAGTCTTGCTGTCACGCGCGAGCGTGCCCGGATGACACGACACGTACAACACCTTCGCTGCATTGATGCGTTTCAGTGCCGGCAGGATCTCTGCAGCCCCTGCCCGCGGCGGGTCTAACAGCACGATATCGAAAGGCTCGGTCAGCCAGGCGCCCTGCACGTCCTCGGCAAAGAGATCAGCGGTAAAGAACTCGGCGTTTTCAATGCCGTTAAGCTCTGCATTCGCACGCGCACCGGCGACACTGCGCGCCTCGCCTTCAACACCAGTGACGTG
>CAYLLI010000158.1:2807-5309 GCA_964384295.1 uncultured Chromatiaceae bacterium | reverse complement strand
ACGGCCACAATGCCGTGGGCTTCTTCCTGACGGCAGGCTTCCTCGGCATGATGTATTACTTCGTGCCCAAGCAGGCAGGACGGCCAGTGTTCTCTTATCGCTTGTCTGTCGTCCACTTCTGGGCACTGATCTCGATTTACATGTGGGCAGGCCCGCACCATCTGCACTACACCACCCTGCCCGACTGGGCGCAGTCACTGGGCATGGTGTTCTCGCTGATTCTGCTGGCACCGTCATGGGGCGGCATGATCAACGGCATCATGACGCTGTCGGGCGCCTGGCATAAGCTGCGCACCGACCCGATCCTGAAGTTCATGATCGCATCGCTGTCGTTCTACGGCATGTCCACCTTTGAAGGTCCGATGATGTCAATCAAGACGGTAAATGCCCTGTCGCATTACACCGACTGGACCATCGGTCATGTGCACTCGGGTGCTCTGGGCTGGGTTGCAATGATTTCAATGGGCTCTCTGTACACGCTGATTCCGAAGCTGGTCGGCAAAGAAGGTATGTACAGCAGCAAGCTCATCGACATTCACTTCTGGATCTCAACCATCGGCGTTGTGCTGTACATCGCTTCGATGTGGATTGCCGGCGTCATGCAGGGGCTGATGTGGCGTGCGGTCAATGACGACGGCACTCTGACTTACACCTTTGTCGAAAGTCTCGTCGCCACCTACCCGTACTACGCGATTCGTTTGCTCGGCGGAATGATGTTCCTCGTCGGCATCTGCATCATGGCCTACAACGTCTGGAAAACGATGAGTGCGGCCGACATCAAACTCGACCAACCTGTCGTTGAACCGGCTTAGTCATAGGAGCGCAATAGAATGAAGTCTCATGATTTTCTAGAAAAGCGCATCGGCCTGATGGGTGTTCTCGTTGCCGTTGTAGTCTCCCTGGGCGGGCTGGCAGAGCTTGTACCGCTGATGCTGTCGCCGACGGGCAATGAACCTGCACCGGGCGTCAAGCCATACACAGCCGTGCAGCTCGAGGGTCGCGATATCTACATCCGTGAAGGCTGTTACAACTGCCATTCACAAATGATTCGTCCGTTCCGTGCAGAAACCGAGCGCTACGGTCACTACTCACTGGCCGGTGAGAGCGTGTACGACCATCCGTTCCAGTTTGGTTCCAAGCGAACCGGTCCGGACCTGGCCCGGGTTGGCGGGCGCTATTCAGACGAATGGCACAGAGTCCACTTAATGAACCCGCGCGACCTGGTGCCGGAATCGAACATGCCGGGCTATCCGTGGCTTGCCGATGCCGTTATTGATGCCGAGCAAACACCGAGAAAAATGTCGGCACTGCGCACCATTGGCGTGCCGTACAGCGATGCTGAGATTGCAGGCGCGACTGCGGCAGTGGAAGGCAAGACTGAAATGGAAGTTCTGATTGCTTACCTGCAGGTGCTGGGCATCACGATGAAGCGCGGGGGTCAGTAGCATGGATGCGGGAACCCTTCGCGGTATTTACACCCTGCTGCTACTGGTCATCTTCATCGGTATTTGCTGGTGGGCCTTCAGCAGCCGTCGCAAATCTGACTTTGACGAGGCAGCGGCGCTTCCACTGGAAGAAGACGATGCACTTAACAACCACCAATCCGGTTCTGGAGGAGCTTGACCCATGAGCACAGGAATGAGCCTATTTGTCATGGCATTGGTGCTGATCAACGTGATTGGCTGCCTCTGGATTCTATGGCTGACATCGAAGAAGAATCCGGACGATCCGGCAGCAGACAGCACCACTCACCTCTGGGACGAAGACCTCGAGGAATACAACAACCCGCTGCCGAAATGGTGGTTGAACCTGTTCTACATCACCGTCGTTTTTTCCGTCGTTTACCTGACCCTGTATCCGGGTTTCGGTAACCTGCCGGGCGTACTGGGCTGGTCGCAAACCGGTGCTTACGATACCGAAGTCGCTGCTGCTGAATCACGCTACGGCGAGGTGTTCGCGGCATTTTCCGATATGCCGTATGAAGAGATGGTTAACAACGAGCAGGCGCTGGCGCTCGGTCGCAATCAGTTCGCCAACAACTGTGCCACCTGTCACGGGTCCGACGGTCGTGGTGCACGTGGCTTCCCGAACCTGACAGACGATGACTGGTTGTGGGGTGGCTCTGCGCAGGCGATTGAAACCACACTGCAGTACGGACGTATTGGTGCGATGCCTGCGCTCGGTGCTGCCATTGGCGACAAAGGCGTGAACGATGTCATCGGCTACATTCGCAGCCTCGGCGGGCGCAAGATTGACTCAGCACGCGTCGATGCGGGCAAACAGATTTTTGCGAACCTGTGTGCCTCTTGTCACGGTGCTGATGCCAAAGGCAATCAGGCGCTTGGTGCACCGAACCTGACGGACGACATCTGGCTGCATGGTGCCGGCGATCCCGACATGCGTGACGTCATTATGGCGGGTCGCACGAACCAAATGCCGGCGCAACGAGATTTGCTCAGCGACGACCGTATCCGGGTACTTACCGCCTACGTGTTAAGCCTT
>CAYLLI010000158.1:0-2797 GCA_964384295.1 uncultured Chromatiaceae bacterium | reverse complement strand
GTAACGCGTCGTATTGAAGCGCAGATGAAAAAGGCGTTTTAGTTTCTCTTAAAAAATAGGGACGGATCATGAACGATACTGTTGACGACGACATCGTCGGTCAGGACCCCGGTGAAGGGTTTGACCAGCTGTATCCCATCGACCGGCCCTGGAGCGAACAAGCCCGGCAGATCGCAGCCATTATCTGGCCCGCGTTTCTGGCCGCAGCACTCGCAACCATGCTGTTCTTCGCCTTTGTTGACCCCGGTCTGATTGGCGATTCAATGACCCCGGCGCAAGAGTTTTCCAGAATGGATGGCTATGCGCTCGGTTTCTTTTTCTTCTGGCTGATGACCATTGTCTCCAGCTCAATCTCAATTCTGTTGATACGGTCCTATAACCGGCGTCTGAATAACCGCAGAAAGCACCGTTCACAAGGAAAGCTTAAGTCCGATGAATGACACCTCCCAGGGAACCGGGCAGTCACTCTACGAATCCAGGGAAAAAATCCACTATCGGGAAGTCAGCGGTCTGTTCAACAATTTCCGCAGCTTTTCGGTTGTTGCCCTGCTCGGTCTCTACTACTTCTTAGCGTGGCTGCCGTGGGATGACCGCCAGGCTGTTCTGTTTGATCTGCCGGCCCGACGCTTCTATATCTTCGGGCTGACGTTCTGGCCGCAGGACTTCGTGTTTCTGACCTGGCTGTTAATCATTGCAGCACTGGCACTGTTCTTTTTTACCGCCTTTGCCGGCAGGCTTTGGTGCGGCTACGCCTGCCCGCAAACCGTATGGACAGAATCGTTTGTCTGGATCGAGCGGCTGGTAGAGGGTAACCACAGTCAGCGCAAGAAGCTGGACAAAGCACCCTGGAACGCTGAGAAGATTTTTAAGAAATCAACCAAGCAGTTTCTGTGGCTCAGCTTTGCGTTTCTTACCGGCCTGACCTTCGTAGGCTACTTCACGCCCATCCGCGAGCTGACCGCCAAACTGATCGCGTTTGATCTGGGTCCGTGGGAAACCTTCTGGGTTATTTTTTACGGTTTTGCCACCTACGGCAACGCCGCGTTTATGCGAGAGCAAGTCTGCAAGTACATGTGCCCTTACGCGCGCTTTCAGAGCGCGATGTTTGACCGTGACACGCTCATTATTTCTTACGATGCCGAACGAGGCGACCCGCGAGGCAGCCGCAAACGGGGCGCGCCACGCGAGGAAACAGGCCTTGGCGACTGCATTAACTGCACGCTCTGCGTGCAGGCCTGCCCGACCGGCATCGACATTCGCGACGGATTGCAATACGAGTGCATTGCCTGCGCCGCCTGCATCGACGCCTGTGACAGCGTCATGGAACAAGTCGGTTACCCGAAAGGTCTGATCAAATACACCACGCAGAATGCGCTGGACGGTAAAGAAACGCGACTCATCCGGCCTCGCATGGCCGTCTACGCAACCCTGCTGGTTGCTTTATGCGTCGGCTTCGTCGTTGCGATCAGCATGCGCTCCGATCTGCATCTTGATGTGCTGCGCGACCGCAACGCGCTGTATCGGGATATGGGTGACGGCGTGATTGAGAACGTCTACACCGTCAAACTGCAGAACAAAACACAGCAGGAAAAAGACATTGAACTGAGCGTCACCGGACTGCCCGTCCTCAGTCTCGAAACCGATCCGCCGGTGCTGACGATTCCGGCCGGGGCGCTGCAGTCGGTCGCCGTACGGGTACGAGTCAACGAAAGCGATGCGCAACCCGGCGGCAACGACGTGAAGTTTGCCATTCGGTCGAAAGGCAGCAACAAAGATGAGGCAAGCCGCGAGTCGCGTTTCATGGTGCCGGTGGGCTCACTTTAAAGCCGCGCCCATTGCGGCGCGCCACAACAGGCAATAGTCATGCAAGACAAAACAGACACAACCCCCTGGTACAAGCAGTTCTGGCCCTGGTTCATTATGGTGCCGCCGATCACCGCCATTTTGGCCAGCGGCGTCACGATCTGGCTGGCGATGACCAACGCGCCGGACCTGGTCGTCGCAGACTACGGCAAGATTGATGAAACCGTAGCGCAGGATCTGCGGCTCGCCGAATCAGCAAACACCATGGGACTGCAGGCGCGCATTCAGCTGGACCAGCTCGACGGCACGCGCAACCGCTCAGTCAGCATCATGCTCAGTCAGGCAGACACAGACGGCGTCCTGCCCGGTGAGATTCTGCTGCGACTGGTGCACCCGACCCGCCCTGAGTTTGACCGTCAGGTATTACTGGTTCTGGATGGCGACCGCTACCGCGGCGCCGTAGAAATGGCAGGCAACACGTACCTGATGCAGCTGGAAGACAGAAACACCACCTGGCGACTGAGCGGAAACGTCAGTGAAGTCAGCAACAGCATCACGCTTGGCACTGCGCGCTGAGCACAGGTTGACGAACGACTCTGATGCTGTGCTTTCACTGCAATAAGGATTTCCAGCCGACGGCTTCTGATCAATGTGAAGTGCTGTTTGATGGCGCTGCTCACGGCTGTTGCAGCAGTCAATGCGCGGAGATTGCGCGGGGCATCATCGCAAAAGATCTCGGTGAGTTTTATCGCCATCGCGTAACGGATTCAGTCAGCCCTCAGGACGCCGGCAACTTCGATCTGAACTGGAAGAGCTTTGAACGGCCGGCCGTCATGCGCGAGTTTGTGAGCCGTGAACCGAACGGGACCTTGCGCGCTGAGTTATTGGTTCAGGGCGTGCATTGCGGTGCATGCACGTGGCTTATTGAACGCGCTCTGAGCGGTCGGGATGGCGTGATCTCGGTTCAGGTGAACCCGGTCACAACGCGTGGCAG
>CAYLLI010000157.1:0-5345 GCA_964384295.1 uncultured Chromatiaceae bacterium | reverse complement strand
TAACTCAACGTCGATTCGGCTAACCTAACAAAAAGTGAGCGGCGGCGTAACTCAGCAGCACTATTCTCTCCCTGCCCGGGCTGAACAGGCTCGCAATCGGGCGATATCAGGAAGATCATGATCCCGCAGTCGCTGCTCAAGCGCTGCCAGCCGCTGATCACTCAGCTCAATGAGATCAAGAGTGTCGAGGACGCGGCCAAGAATTCGCTGCAGTTCTTCGGGGGTCTGAGCATACTGGCCGGCACCCGAGAAGGTGGCAAGAAACCCCCAATGCGGGTCAAGAATGCTCTCCGAAACAAACTGCGACAGCTGGGAAATAGCAGAACGGAGGGTTTCAGTATCCGGTGAAGCGGGCTGCTTCTCTGAACCGGACATTCGAACAAGCGACGTTAGATTTTCATGCCGGCTTTTTCCGGCAGGTCGCGAATGTATTTGTTGTCACCGTCGACGAGAATGATTTTCGGCTCGATCGGCTTGTCAGAAAGCTGAAAGCCCATGATGACAATCTCTTCGCCTTCACTAATATTGTGAGCAGCCGGCCCGTTCATACAAATGTCACCGGAACCACGCTCACCCTCGATGACGTAGGTTTCCAGACGCGCACCGGTGTTGCTCGCAATCAGCACTTTCTCGTTCAGCATCAGGCCCACGCGATCCATCAGATCACGGTCGATCGTAATACTGCCGACGTAATCGGGATCAGCCTGCGTGACTGTTGCCTTGTGAATTTTTGAACTCAGTAACCAGCGCACTGCCAGTTCTCCGCTAAATCAATCGTTACAGCGCCCGACCGTCTTGCCTGTCAGGCAAGGTTTTATTGACGTAAAAACTGTATGTCAGGGCTCGAAGGTGCGCAATCCTACCAGAAATAGGGCTTTAGTCAGCCCTTCGCCGGTCATTTTTGCGCCGAAAGCACAACTTCTGCGGCTAAATGCCTGCAGATGGTTAAATCAGGCTGCGTCCGATCAGAATCAGCCCTGCCAAGGCGGCCGTCGCCAGCACCAGCCAACGGATTCCGCCCTGATCCAGCCGGGTGGTCAGATGTTGTGACGCAAAATAGCCGGCGACAAAGCCCGGCATCAGCAGCACGGCCGACCAGGCCCGCTCCGGATCAAACTGCCCGAAAACAGTTAGCACCGCAATAATCAACGCCGAAGCCACTGTATAAAGCAGCGCCAGGGTGGCACGGATCATTGGCGCACCGGAATTCTGATACAAAATCGCAAGCACCGGCGCACCAATTCCGGTACTGGCCGCCATGGCTCCGGCAATGGAACCTGCAATCATTCCGCTCCAGCGCGTCAACGGCACGTGCAGTGACAATGCAGCGAGCAACACTCCGACAAGCACTACCCCGCCAAACACCAGCCCTAGCTGATCGAGGCTCACCCGGTTCAGCACCATCGCACCTAACACCCCGCCCGGAATCACGCCGAGCAAAATCGGCATGACGTTTCGATAATCGATATGCGTGCGGCCGCGATAAGCCATTAGCCCGGATAGCGCCATGCTGGCCATCACCATCGGTCCGGGCAACAAGGCCAGATCGATCAGAGCGATAACCGGTATCACCAGAAAGCCGGTGCCAACACCTGTCAGTGTTTGCAACACGGCACCGGCAAAGATCACCAGTGAGGCATACAGGAAATCAACCCAGACCATGACGCATGATGCCGTCCGACAGAGCACTAGCCCTGACCGAATGACTCCCCGTTTTCGAGATACTCGAGTTCCTCGGGAGTGGAACGCCGCCCAAGCACCGCATTGCGATGAGGGAAGCGGCCAAACCGCTCGATCAGATCGCAGTGGAGTTGCGCGAAATCCCGACAGCCGGAGACCAGCTCGCGCCACTCAGCCGGCACCGATTCAGCAAGCCTGTGAAAAGCCGCAACGCCCTCCTGCTGACGCGCCAGATCTTCCGTGTGCTGATAGGGCATCAGAAAAAATAACTGCTCCACCGGGGTGAGCTCCGGCAGCATTCGCATCCGCTGTCCAATCAGCGTCAAACCAAATGCCAACGAATCATGTGCGAACGCCTGTGCAGTGCCGCGATAGACATTACGCGGAAACTGATCCAACACCAGAATCAGAGCAAGACACCCTTGAGCTGTGGCTGCCCAGTCGGATAGCTCGCCTTCTGCACCTGCTGTAATCGTTGCTGAAAAACGCTCAGTGATCTCGGCGTCGAGCTCAGGACTGCTGCCAAACCACACGTCCATACGCCCGGAAGCCGCTGCGACGCTGTCGCGCGAATCAGCAAACCAAAACTCCAGAACCTCATCGGGCTGCACGGGCAACTCTCCTGACTGTCTTCAAAAGCCGGCACACCTTACTGCATCAACACAGCCACAGCACGCCAGAATCACTGAACAGCCGCATGATCAAAACTTCCGTGTTTCAGGAAATGCTCAACCTGATACAGAACGGGCTCCGCCCGCATGATAAAAGTATGCGTGTGATGCATCACGATGAAGTCCGCAGCGCCCGCCAGTCTGGCGCGCTCTATACTGACCTTGCCATCATCGTCGCCGGGGATCAGCCACGAATAAATCGGGTTAAAGCTGGCACTGCCGGCAATCACGCCGGTATCCATGCGTGCCGACCCGAGTTGATTCGGCACGCTGTCCGGTGCGGTGCCCAACTGCAAGCCAGCAGGACCATTCAGCAGCTTAAACCCCGGCACACCGCCCAGCTTATCCACCAGTTCACTGCCCTGATTCGGCGGGGCAATCAGCACAGCGCGGCCGAGCCTGTCCGGCGCATGTTCTTCCAACCAATACCGCAACAAAATACCGCCCATCGAATGCGTCACGAAATGCACGGTGCCTTCATCACCACAGGCGTCTATTGATTCAGACACATAACGTTCTGCCAGTTCTTCGACCGGAAAGTCGGTGGACGGATAATCGGTATTCACCACGTCAAAAGCTGCGCTGCCCAGCGCTTCTTCCAACACCTCCATCGATTTACTGCTGCGTGCTAGTCCATGCAACAACACGACACACTCAGCGGCGTACGCGCCGAAGCTAAACAACAGCGACGCAACCAGAAGCAAACTACGCAAACCGCATCACCAGAAAGATGCCGACCATCGTAAAGGCAAGTGACAGTTTGAAAGCAGTGCCCAGCAGTAGGCCAAGCGTCGCACCCCATCCGGCAAGCCCGGCATCACGCAACTTCGGATTAACGCTGAACTCACCGATGACAGCGCCGACAAACGGCCCGAGAATCACGCCGGGAATACCAAAGAAAATGCCAACAACGGCGCCCAACGTGGCGCCGACAACCGAGCGGGTCGAGGCGCCATAACGTTTAGCGCCGAATGCGCCGGCAACGATATCGACCACATAGGTGAAAAGCGCAAGGACGGCCAGAGCGACCATCGTGCCCGTGCCGACATAGGCAAAATCTTCAGCCCAGGCCGCCAGCACCAGCCCTGAAAACAATAGCGGAGCGCCGGGAAGTGCCGGCAACATCAGGCCGGCGAAACCGGCCGCCACCAACAAAACGGCGGGAATAAAAATCAATAAGTGACTCGTCATGCCGAACCCGGGTTAACGCCCTTAAAAAATTGCCGCACCTGAATTCGATAGCACCGTAACAGGTGCAAGTCGCTTTAATTCAGCCTTTACTGCCACCCGGGCCGATAAAGTACCAGGCTATCAGCCCGATTAATGGCACTAGCAGAACAAGAACAATCCACCCTGCTTTTACGCCGGTGGTCGCACTACTTTGTGCGATCTGGATGATGGCGTAGATGCTCGCAAATAACAGCAGAATGCCCAAGATGCCCGAAACTTCCATAAGCCTGACTCCTTACTCAATCTGAAACCAAACGTGCAGCATCACCACCCTATCAACAGCGCGCGTGTGACTCAATCAACGCAAGCTTTGCCGAACGCGATAAGCGCTTTAACGCATGCTCGCGGCGGGATGCCGCAGACCGGTCTTCTGCAGACTCGGCATACACCAACTCAACGGGCAGGCGGCTGCGCGTGTAGCGCGCCCCCTTGCCGGTGTTATGTGCCGCCACCCGGGCAGCCACATCCACGGCGATGCCGGTGTACAACGTATCGTCCGCGCATCTCACGATGTATACCGCCCAGTTGTTCGTTTCGCTCACACTGAATACTCCGCCTAGTCTTGTGTATAGTAGTCCACCGCTCCAAACCCTTCACGCTGAACCCATCCGCAATGACCCTGCTCCGATTCGATGAAGTGTCGCTTGAGTTCGGCGATCAGCCGTTGCTCGAATCCGCTTCGCTTGCCATAGAACCCAACGAACGGGTCTGTCTGATCGGCCGTAACGGTGCCGGCAAAACCTCACTGCTGCGCCTGATTACCGGCGAGATTCAGCCCGATGCCGGTGAGGTGCAATACGCCGGCAACATCCGCATTAGCCAGTTGCAGCAAACCATGCCTGATGCAGAAGACCGAACCGTCAGAGATATCGTGCGCAGCGGGTTGGCAGAAGCTGAGCAATTATTGAAACAATACGAGACGTTGCTGGCAGCGGAACATACGCCGGCCGTCATGCGCGATATTGAAAGCATTCAGCAGCAGATTGATGCGCAGAATGCCTGGAATATTGAACAACGTGTCGAGACTGTGATTACCGACCTGAACCTGCCCGCAGACAAAACCATGGCGCAGCTTTCCGGCGGTTGGCGCAGGCGGGTAGCACTCGGCAAGGCGCTCATCAGCCAACCCGATCTGCTGCTACTGGATGAACCCACCAACCACCTCGACATTGCCACAATCAGCTGGCTGGAAAACACCATCCTGGGTTTTCGCGGCAGCGTTTTGTTCATTACCCATGACCGCGCATTCCTGCAGAAATTGGCCACACGAATTATTGAAATCGATCGCAGCAAACTGACCAGCTGGCCGGGCGATTACCAGAACTTTCTGGTGCGCAAAGAGAAAGCACTCGAGGACGAGGCAACCGCCAACGCAAAGTTCGACAAGAAACTTGCGGAGGAAGAAGCGTGGATTCGTCAGGGTGTTAAAGCTCGCCGCAAACGCAACGAAGGTCGCAAACGCGCGTTGCTTGAAATGCGCGAAACGTTTGCAAAGCGACGCAAGGTTCAGGGCAGCGCCTACATTTCCATCGACGAGGCAGAAACCTCGGGCAAGAAAGTCATTCGCGCCAAGAACATCAGCTACGGCTATGGTGATGAAAAACTGATTGACGGCTTAAGCCTGCAGATCATGCGCGGCGACCGTATCGGACTGGTTGGCAACAACGGTGTCGGCAAGAGCACACTGCTGCGGCTGTTGCTCGGCGAACTGGAACACGAAACAGGAACCATAAAGCTGGGCACGAACCTGGAAACCGGCTACTT
>CAYLLI010000156.1:0-5376 GCA_964384295.1 uncultured Chromatiaceae bacterium | reverse complement strand
TACAGCAATCTGAATCAGGGCCTGTCTGAAGAAACAGCCGATAGCAGCGATACAGACGCTGACAGTGAGGCTGAAGAAACCTTCAGCGAGGCGGATTCAGCGAGCGAAGAAGACACGATTGCAGCGGACGACGCACCTGAAGAAGATACTCAGCAAAACGAATCGCTACAGCAGGCCATTGATACGTTAACCATGCAAAAGGCCGAGTGGCAGCGACTGCTGGAGGCGGCAGATGCGGACAGTGGTGCACTGTACGCTGTCGAAGACGACAACCCGGCTGATGCGGACGACGACGAGCTTGCTGATACAGACGTCCGTGACGCCGAACCAGCGGATGAAGCGGCAGAGCCTGCTGTCGATACTGACCAAACTGCAACTGATGATGAACAAGCGATTCCGGCTGCAGAAGACATCGTTCTTGAAACCGCGGATGAGCCGGCGGAACCCGTCCCTTTTGACGCGACTGCCGGTTCCGCAAACAAACCAACCGAAGCTGATCTGGGCGCTCCACCACTGTGGGCTCAGGAGAGCACGGAACCTGCGGACGAAAAGAAATCGCGCTCCGGGCTAGTTATTGGTGGCGTATTGGTCTGCCTGATGGTTCTCGGCTCGCAGCTTATTCATCACAACCGGGAACGTCTCGCTACCGACCCGGCTTACGGCGGATATATTCGAAAAGCGTATGCAGCCATGAGTCAGCCGCTGTATCCGGCCTGGGAGTTAAGCGCCTATAAAATTCGCAGTTCCGAAGCCATCAGCGGAGAGAACAACCGCGACATGCTGGATATTCGCGCTCAGCTTGCGATTGCCGGCGACCGGCCGATGGGCGAACCTCAGATCAAGGTGACGTTGAAAGACCGCTGGGGCAACCCCGTTAACAGCTGGCTGTTTACGCCGGACCAATACATGCCGGGCATGCGTCCGCCGAACGGGTTAATCCAGCCCGGCTCCCTCATTCCCATCATGCTCAGCGTCGAAAACCCGAGCGCTGCGGCTCAGGGCTTCCAGCTGGAGGTGTGCCTGCGTCGCGAAGGGGGAATTTTGCAGTGCGACGGGCAGATTTGAAATGAGCCAGCTCGCCATTGGTCCTCATCAGCTCGATAGCCGGGTGCTGCTTGCACCCATGGCCGGCTTAACCGATCAGCCGTTCCGCAACCTGAGCCGGAAATTTGGCGCGGCACTGGCAACGTCTGAGATGACGACTGCTGACACAGCGCAGTGGCGCAGCCGGAAGAGCCGTCACCGGCTCACACTCGATAACGAGAACGGGCTGAAGGTTGTGCAAATCGCCGGCAATGAGCCCGATCAGATTGCCGAAGCGGCCAAAGCCATCGAGAACCTCGGTGCGCACATCATCGATCTCAATATGGGCTGTCCGGCGAAGAAGGTCTGCAAGAAGCTGGCCGGCTCCGCGCTGCTTCAGGACGAAGTTCTGGTCGGCGAGATTCTTGAAGCTGCGGTAAATGCCGTCGATATTCCGGTCACGCTGAAAATCCGCACCGGCTGGAACACAGAGAACCGTAACGGTCCGCGCATTGCTCAAATTGCCGAACAATCCGGAATCGCCTCACTTGCCGTTCACGGCCGGACCCGCAGCTGCATGTTCCGCGGCGAGGCCGAATACAAAACGATCGCCAGAATTAAACGCAGCGTCAACATACCGGTGTTTGCTAATGGCGACATTAAGACTCCGCAACAAGCTGCCGATGTGCTTAAAGAAACCGGTGCAGACGGCATCATGATCGGTCGCGCAGCCATGGGACAGCCCTGGCTTTTTGACGCCATCAACAGCTGGTTGAGCAAAAAAGTTTTGCCAAAGCCGCCCTCTCGAATGGAGCAACGTGATATTATCCTCGCTCACTTGAACGGCCTTTATGAACTCTACGGTTCAACCACAGGCGTTCGGGTCGCAAGAAAGCACCTGAGCTGGTACTGCCAGCACATGGAAGGCGCAGGGGAATTTCGCAACACGTTTGTGCGATTAGATAGCGTCAAAGAGCAGGTGCAGACAACAATGAATTTTTTTAACCGCTAAGCGTCCTGAGTGATGTCGGCGGTGCCGATGTCTTTGCTTCAAGGGATCAGGGTAGTGGTAGCAAGCAAGAAAAAGTCCGCCAAAAAAACGAACAAGAAAAAAACGGCGGTCAAAAGCAAAGGCAAACAACCCGAGGTTCACCTTCGGAACCGGCCGCTGCGCTCGCTCACTGAAGACGCTCTCGGCAAGTACTTTAAAGATCTGAATGGCCACCAACCCACCAATCTCTACAACTTCGTTCTCAGCGAAGTAGAAGCGCCCTTGCTCGCCAGCGTCATGAAACATACGCAAGGAAATCAAACAGTTGCATCAGATATTCTGGGAATTAACCGGGCTACACTGCGCAAAAAACTGAAGCAATACAGCCTGATCTAACTCCCCTGAACACCACAGGCGCCCTGTCGAGGACGCGCCGCCTCCTATCAAATATGAGTCAAAGAGTATGAGCCAACCATTGAGAGTTCTGGTTAGTGTGTCCGACAAAACGGGCATTGTTGAATTTGCACAGAAGCTCGCAGCAATGGGGGCTGAGTTTGTATCCACCGGCGGCACAGCAAAGGCGCTGCGCGACGCGGGCTTAACCGTTACTGACGTCTCCGAAGTGACCGGCTTTCCGGAAATCATGGATGGCAGAGTAAAGACTCTGAATCCGCTGATTCACGGCGGCCTGCTGAACCGGGGTGAACAGGACGCTGCCGTCATGGCAGAACACGGTATTCAGAATATCGACATGCTCGTGGTTAACCTCTATCCGTTTGAAGAAACCATCGCGAAACCGGACTGTACCTACGACGAAGCCATCGAAAACATCGACATCGGCGGCCCGGCCATGATTCGCGCGGCATCAAAGAACCACGCGCACACAGCAGTCGTCACCGACCCGGAAGATTACGCAATGATTGCTGCAGAGCTCGCAGCCAACGGTGAAATAGCTCTGCCATTGCGCACCCGTCTGGCGAAGAAAGCGTTTGCGCATACTGCATGCTATGACGCTGCTATCTGGACCTACCTGCAGTCGCAGGATGATGATGCCAGCTGGCCGGAACGGTATCCGCTTGGCCTGAAAAAACAACAGGAACTGCGCTACGGCGAAAACCCGCATCAGGCCGGCGCGGTATACACCCTGCCCCAGGCTAATCCGGGCGCGTTGATTAACGCCCGCTCACATCAGGGCAAACCGCTTTCATTTAACAACCTGGCCGATGCAGACGCTGCACTGGAGTGCGTCAGAGCCCTGCCGGCACCGGCCTGCGTCATCGTCAAACACGCCAATCCTTGCGGTGCGGCCATCGGCAACGATGCGGCGGAGGCCTATCGCAAAGCCTACGAAACCGATCCGACATCCGCATTTGGCGGCATCATCGCCTTTAATTGCGAGGTATCTGCAGCACTTGCCGCAGAAATCTTAGGGCAGCAGTTTGTTGAGGTGATGGTAGCGCCAGCGTATGAAGATGGCGCCCTGGAAGCGTTCACAGCCAAGCCAAACGTCCGGGTTTTGGAATGCGGACTCGAGCCAAACAACGCTGCCCATCATTACAAGCAAATTGACGGCGGCATGCTGATTCAGGATCAGGACCGCGGTCGCGTCAGCACCGATGAGTTAAACATCGTCACCAAGCGGCAGCCGGATGAGCAGCAGCTGGCTGATGCGCAGTTCGCATGGACCATTGCCAAGTTCGTCAAATCAAATGCCATCGTCTATGTGAAGAACGGTCAGACTGTTGGCGTTGGTGCCGGCCAAATGAGCCGGGTCATCAGCGCACAGATCGCCGGCGAGAAAGCGGCAGCAGCCGGACTTGAAACAAAAGGCGCTGTCATGGCCTCAGACGCCTTCTTCCCGTTCAGAGACGGCATCGACTTCGCCGCAGAATTCGGCATCGCCACAGTAATCCAACCCGGCGGTTCTATGCGCGATCAGGAAGTGATCGATGCCGCTGATCAGCATGGGATGGCGATGCTGTTGACGGGTATGAGGCACTTTAGGCATTAAACTGACGCCAAATTTTCAGCACCGCGAAGCGTGCTGAAAATTTAAAAGGCGGAAGTTTGATCGGCGAATCACCGATTCGTCGATCACTAAGCCCAGACAAAAACCCAACATCCAGCACCAAAGCAGCACGGCCACCTAAACCCCCACCCAACCCTGCGATATAATCCCCACCTCCCAACAACATCGAGCTTCACCATGAAAGTACTGGTTATTGGCAACGGCGGCCGCGAACACGCGCTGGCCTGGTCTCTCGGCAAATCGGCGAAAGTGGATGAGGTGTTTGTCGCGCCGGGCAATGCCGGCACCGGGCAAGAACCAGGCCTCACAAACATTGCCATCGCCAGCGACGACATTGACGGTCTACTCGCGTTTGCTCAGGAAAATCAGGTGGCGCTCACGGTCGTCGGGCCCGAAGCACCGCTGGTGGCCGGCGTTGTCGACCGATTCACCGCTGCCGGCCTGGCCTGCTTCGGACCAACCGCAGCGGCTGCCCAGCTCGAGGGCTCAAAGGCGTTCTGCAAAGACTTCATGGTCCGCCATGGGATTCCCACTGCGGAATACGCCGCTTTTGACAACCTGGATAAGGCGCTGGAGTACGTTGCCGACTGCGCTATTCCGGTAGTGATCAAGGCGGATGGTCTTGCAGCAGGCAAAGGGGTTGTCATCTGTGACACCCGCGAACTGGCTACCGACACCGTCACTTCAATGCTCGCCGACCAACAGTTCGGCGAAGCCAGCCGGCGGATTGTCATCGAAGAGTTCCTTGAGGGTGAAGAAGCCAGTTTTATCGCCATGGTCGATGGCGACAACATTCTGCCGTTTGCGTCTTCCCAGGACCACAAAGCACGTGATGACGGCGACAAAGGGCCAAACACCGGGGGAATGGGCGCATACTCACCCGCTCCGGTGCTGACCGACGAGGTGGCACAACGGGCTGTTCAGGAAGTGATGCTGCCCACCGTCAACGGCATGAAAGCTGACGGAACGCCTTACACCGGATTTCTGTATGCCGGTCTGATGGTTGCGCCCGACGGCAGCATTAAAGTACTCGAGTTCAACTGCCGCATGGGCGATCCGGAAACCCAACCCATTATGATGCGCCTGAAGAGTGACCTGGTGGATCTGTTACAGGCCGCTCTGGCCGGCACCCTGAGCACCACGGTTGCTGAATGGGACAAACGGGTCGCACTCGGTGTGGTGTGTGCGGCGGGCGGCTACCCGTTCTCCTACCGCAGCGGCGATGTTATTTCAGGGCTGCCCGATCCGGCCAGCGAGTCAAACACCAAAATCTTTCATGCCGGCGTCGCCGAGAAAGATGGCGCCATTGTGACAGCGGGCGGGCGCGTTTTAT
>CAYLLI010000155.1:0-5382 GCA_964384295.1 uncultured Chromatiaceae bacterium | reverse complement strand
GGCATCGACCCGTCCGTAAAGATGCACCTTGCGGTGGGCACGTCACTGGCAACCATCGTACCGACGAGCATTCGCTCGGTCAGAGCGCACATGGCCAAAGATGGCTTTGACGCCGGACTATTTAAAAGCTGGGCACCGGCGATAGTGGTTGGCGTCATTCTGGGAACGTGGCTGGCTTCCATGGCAGATGTGGAAGCGCTGACCGCAATCTTTGGCACGGTCGGCTTCGCGGCCGCTCTGTATATGGCGCTGGGCAATCCCGACTGGCGGCTTGGTAAATCGCTGCCGAAGGGCATATTGTCGTTGCCCATTCCGATGTTTATCGGAACAGTATCTTCCATGATGGGAATCGGTGGCGGCACGATCAGCGTGCCCGCACTGACGTTATTCGGCACCCCTATTCACCGGGCTGTCGGCACGTCAGCCGGCTTTGGTCTGGTTATTGCCATACCGGGCTGCATCGGCTTCATGATCGGCGGCTGGAATGCTGAAAACCTGCCGCCGTACAGCGCAGGTTACGTCAGCATGATTGGTTTTGCGTTGATCGTTCCTCTGACAACGCTGGCGGCACCGTGGGGCGCTAAGCTTGCCCACGCGTTGAGTCAGAAAGCACTGCGTAATGCGTTTGCCATTTTCCTTGGCATTACATCGATTCGAATGCTGGCAGAAACCTTCGGCTTCTAGAGCTCTAAACTCCTAGAATCAAACAGCAACACTCATTCGTAGCGTCATCAGTCCCGCCAGCTCGACTTCGTAAACATCGCCCTGATGCAGTCGCGTGCGCAGGTTGGTTTCACGCTGAGTGCTAAATGCAACCAGATCGCCGGCACTAAACCCGTAACGCTGCGACAAATGAGCGACCACATCCGCCACGTTGCGCCCGTCGCTAAGAATAGCGCCATTGCCCGTCTCAATGCCGTTAACGGCCACACGCGCTGACAAAGCGGCAGGATCAGGAATCTCGTCAACAGTGATCATCGCAGGGCCCATCGGACAACTTCCGGGCACCTGCTTGCTTTCGACAAACCGGCGCCAATCGACCGCACTGCCCTCGGGGTCCAGTTCAAACCCTTCGTGATCCAGCTCCAGAATCAGCGTGTATGCGGCAATGGCGGACGCCGCCGACTCAACATCAGCCTCGTGCAGCGGCTTTCCGAGAATAGCCGCCAAACACGGCGTCACTGTGACGGTATCTCCGGCAAATGCCGGCAAACGCAGTTCAGCCGAATGTCCGGCTGCCGTGTTGGGGCTTTTGATGTAGACGGGGTCCAGATCCGGCGATTCGCCGGCTGACGCGACGTTAATGACCATCAGACCGGGACGCCGCAATGGTGACATCAGTCGTGTCTGCGGCTCAGCAAGGAGGGCTCCACGCTCACGTAACGAAGTAATGCCAGCATCGTCCAGGCCACTCACAGCATCGATCAGGCTCTGAGTGCTTTCCAACCCGGCGCTGCCGGCAGCAAGAATACTGACAACGGAATGCGGTACCCACTGAGCATCCACAAGACCGGATGGCGCTGACGACAGATCAAGCAACTCGCCGCTTTCAAGAATTACGCCGGGACGGCCAGCGACTTCACGACCATCAATCGTACATAACTTCATTCAGTTTCCCCTGCACACCACTGGATACGTCGGCAAGGCCGACGGACTTAAAGTAAATCACAGTCGGAGGTTTGTATAGGGGCGGGAGTCGCGATTGCGACGGCAAGCGGTGCCGGCTCAGAGATTGTTATCTGCAACCTCGACGACGATACCGTCGAGTTCGTCAGTGACTTCAATCTGACACGTCAGCCTACTGCTCTCTTTGCGCTCGTTTGCCGCATCGAGCATGGCATCTTCCATATCATCGACAGGCGGCAGCTTGCTGAGCCATTCAGGGCCGATATAGGCATGGCAGGTTGCGCAGGCACAGGCGCCGCCGCATTCCGCCACGACACCATCGACGTTGTTGTCGATAGCGCCTTCCATCAGAGAGTGCCCGACAGGCACATCGACTTCCAGGCGTTCGCCTGACGCCAGTACGTAAGTAACTTTAGGCATGTTTAACCCGCTATTTCGAGATCGCGAAGCGATTTTTCAAGACGCTCGATACGATCCTCTTCGCTCTTGATATAGAGGATCCACTGATCAGCACTTCGAACACTGCGATCGTCTTTACGAGCTTTGCGGAACGCCGCCTTGGCATTAGACAGATCGTCGGTTTCAAACAGGCACATACCAAGAATCATGTTGCCGATATCGGTACGCTTAAGGTCGCCCTTCTTCAATCCGGTACGAGCCGCGCTAACACAGCTCTTGTACTCGCCAATGTTCAGATACGACTGGGCCAGGCGGATATCCAGCTCGCCATCATCCTGCAACTTGGCAGCTTCTTTCAACGGGTCGATCGCTTTACGGTCCTCGCGGGCCAGTGCCCAGGCCTGAGAATACAACCGCAGGTTTTTCGCGGTGCGCTCAACGATACCGTCGGCATAGCCTTTCTCAAGAATCTTGGCGGCTTTATAGGGCACATCGTTCGCCAAATAAAGCTGGGCTACGGTCATGATTTCTGAGCTCGTCGTTAGCAAACCCTGATCATAAGCAGACGCGAATGCAGACAGCTGTTTCGGTTCGTTGCCGAGCTCCCCGTAGACACCAGAGAGCTGTGACCAGTACTCTTTCTTCGGCCAATTGGTCACCAGTATTTCGAGAATCTCTTTAACTTTCTTATTGTCGCCCTTCTCCCAATAGGCTACGCGCAGCAGGAGCCACCACTGCTCTTTTGGTTCGGTACCGCGCTCTTCGGCGATAGCCAAAGCCTTCTCTACAGGCGGGATGATCTTGTCGATCTGCTCAAGCTGGTAATAGCCGGTAGCAATCAGAATGTAGGGTTCCGGCCCGGGGTTTTCCTGCGTCTTCAACCAGCCCTGCAGCAGGTCAATCGCGCTTTGGTACTCCTCGGTCGTGAACTTCAACTGAGCGAGTGTGTAGGTAACAGAATCACGCAGCCCTTGCGGAATTTCATTGAGCGCCAGAACTTTCTGATACGAATCGATACTCTTTTTGTACCGTTCCTGACTGTAGTAGATAAAGCCATAGAAGTTGTACAGCTGAGCCTGCTCGTACTCAGACAGGTTTTGCATCGCTGCGATCTCAGCCAGCTTTGCCTCAGCACCGGCAAAGTCTGGTTTCGCGTTCTCATCTTCAGGCGCTGCCAGTGCCTGTGCTTCAGCAAGGCGTTTGTAGACCCGCTCACTCATGGAGCCGGTCTTGGTGGTTTTGCGCTCTTCTTTCTCTTCGCCTTCCTGTGCAAACACGACGGGCGAAGTCAGCAACATCATTGCTGCAAACACAGATGATAAAAGCCCTGCAACACCTCTGGCGGTGCTCATGACTGAATTGCGATTTTCACTTGCATGCATTCCTCAGTCCTCCAGGCGATAGGTAATTACGTGCCGGACACCAGGCACTTCAATGGCAACACCATCAACGACGCGCGGCTTGTACTTAAACTTAAGCGCTGCGTTAACAGACGCACGGGCAAACAGGTTGCTGGAACACTCGACAATAGCGGCATCTTTAACCGTGCCCAGTGTCGTCACGGTGAACTCAACCAGGCAGTCACCTTCAACACCGCGACTCATCGCTCGGCGCGGGTAGATCGGTGCAACTTTAACGATGGGCAGGTAGTCGCCATCGGTCATTGCCATGCCGCCAAGGCCTGCCTGAACTTTGATACCACCGGAGATCGGCGTCATGGTGACGGCCTGGCTCGTATCAACATTATCCATCTGGGGTGGCGGCGCATCGGGCGGCGGAGTGTCCGGCTCAGGCGGCTTCTCAGGCTTGTCTTCTTCCATGTTGACCGTTTCGTCGCGCTTGACGCGAACGAAGTCGACAAACTTGAAGTCCTGCTCTTTTACGAGGGCCTGCTTACCGGTTGCGATAAGCACCTGCATCGTCCAGATCAGCCCGAAAGTCACGATAGACGCCGTGACAAAAGCAACTCCGTAACGCGATAAAGCCGCAAAATTCATAGATTTACCATCCTATGTTCAACCCGGTTCCCGCACTTTCCGAAGCGCCCCTTGGGAACTCTTGTCCGACACGGCCCATGCTTCTGGGCGGGCGCCGGATCTACCAACTAGTCTTCCTACTTAGTCTTCCTGGGCCGCAATCGACACGTTGAAGACCTTCGCCTGACGCGAGGCATCCATCACCGTAACTACGGTTTCGGTATATGCCTTTTTGTCAGCCTGAATCACGACTGAGCCTTCAGGGTTCTCAGCGTGCATCCGCTCGATCACAGCGCGAACCGCACGAGGATCAACCTTACGGCGATCAATCCAGATCTCGTTCTTGTCATTGATCGCGACCAGAATGTTAGCGTTTTCGGCAACAGTCGCAGTCGGAGCATCGGGGCGATTCACATCAATGCCCGATTCCTTAATAAAGGAAGCGGTAACGATGAAGAAGATGAGCATGATAAACACGACGTCCAACATCGGCGTCAGGTCGATCGAGTTATCTTCTTCCTCTGGAGCTTGAGTTACACCTCTTCGCATGATTTATCCTCTCCGTTTTATCAACAATGGGCCGGCTTAATGGTCCATCGTCATATGTTCTTCAATGTTTTCTACTTTGCGCTGCACAGTGCGGGTGATCATCGTCACAAGGAACACGCCCGAAAGCGCACCGACCATGCCCGCCATTGTCGGAATGGTGGCCTTAGACACACCTGATGCCATGGACCGTGCATTACCGGTGCCCGACACAGCCATAACGTCAAACACTTCGATCATTCCGGTTACCGTGCCCATCAAGCCGAGCAAAGGACACAACGCAACCAGTGTTTGAATGATGGCAACCGACTGATTAGCGGCAATTGAGTATCGCGAGATCAGCGCGTCACGCACAGCATGTGCGTACCATGAACGCCTTTCATCACGCTCCTCCCAGGTAGCAAGAGTTTCTTTGCCCAACTCTTCCAGACCCGTGCGGTAGTAGATAAACCGCTCAACAATCAGCGCCCACATTGCGAAGATGACGACGGCGATGTAACTCAGCACATCTCCGCCCATCGTCATGAAGTCTCTGACTGCTTCACCGATGCTGCCTGCCCCTCACGGGGCAGGCATTTCGAAACTACCTTACCTGTTTCAGGCCCGGCCGCTCTTCTCTGCATGCTGCGCAATAATCCCCGCGCTTTGCTCCTGCAGAACCTGAACGATACGCTTGCTGCGACCGCTAACAATGGTGTGCAACAACACCATCGGAATCGCGACAACCAGACCCAGCACCGTGGTCACCAGGGCTTGCGAGATACCGCCGGCCATCAGCTTCGGATCACCGGTACCGTACAAGGTAATTGCCTGGAAGGTGTTAATCATACCGGTC
>CAYLLI010000154.1:0-5403 GCA_964384295.1 uncultured Chromatiaceae bacterium | reverse complement strand
TATAGTGCGGGTAATCCAGCAACCCGTTCATAAACGAATCCTCTGTCGCCGACGCATCGTCACCCAATACTCCGGGCAACAGCCTTACGACGGCATCGATGACCGCAAAGGCCGCAACTTCGCCCCCGCTCAGCACGTAATCGCCCAGCGAGATTTCGTCGCCACCCACACTTTCCAGCAGGCGCTCATCAAAACCTTCATAGCGCCCGGCCACCAACATCATGCCGGGCAGCGCAGCCAACTCCTGAGCTACGCTCTGGTCGAACCGTCTGCCCTGGGGCCCGAGAAAAATAACCGGACTTCCCGTTGGCAACTCGCCGCGAGCCTGCTCAATTGCAGCCCGCACCGGCTCCACCTTCAGCACCATTCCCGGACCCCCGCCGTAAGGGCGGTCATCAACGGTGCGATGCACATCGGTTGCAAAATCACGCGGATTCGTACAACTCAAACTCACCTGATTTCGTTGAATGGCCCTGCCGAGCACACCGTACGAAACCATCGTTTCAGTCAGCTCAGGAAACAGGCTTACAACACCTATATCCATAGCCACTTACTCACTTCTAAACACCTCACTCCGGCTCAGTCCAGTCTATCCGGACCACGCCTGCCTCAATGTCAACCGACTTCACAACATCGCCGACGATGTAAGGCACGAGAGTGCGTTTTTCGCCTTTGATCACCAGCACATCATTTGCACCGGTCTCAAAGATTGAATCAATGTTGCCGAGCACCCGATCTTCAGTATCAACTACCTGCAAACCGATCAGGTCATCCCAGTAGTACTCGCCTTCTTCAAGCTCTTCCAGACACTCCCGATCAATAAAGATCTCAGCACCCTTCATCGCTTCAGACGCATCGCGATCAGCAACGGTATCAAGCAGAACAACGAGCCCCTTACCGTGCAAACGCGCTTCGAGCACGTCCAACTGCCAAACATCTGAACCCAGCTTCAGAGTCCAGGGCAGATAACTAACAATGTTTTCCTGAGGACTGGTAAAGGAATGCACCTTTACCCAACCTTTAATTCCATACGGCCCTGTAATTTTTCCCGCCAGCAGTTCCGACGAATTTTGCCGAGCGGTCGCCACAGCGAATTCTTACAGGTATCAGTCTGGCTTACGCAGCTGCTGCTTGCTTGCGATACTGCTTCAGCAGCTTTTCAACGGTATCGGAAGGCTGTGCGCCCTCACCCAACCAATAATCAACGCGTTCAACGTCAACTCGCAGTTTTTCTTCGCCACCGGTGGCACGCGGGTTAAAGAAACCCAACCGTTCCAGATAACGTCCGTCGCGACGATTACGCTTGTCGGTCGCAACGATATGATAAAAGGGTCGCTTCTTGGCGCCGCCCCGTGATAAACGGATGCTAACCACTGTTCAATTCTCCTGAGATTTGCGGGTCGGCAGCAGCCCGCGCACGTTGATAAAGCTGCCTGGGTAATTGTAAGCGCGGAATTTTACTGGAAAAACTGCCGCCGTGAAACCCTGAAACGAAGAAATTACAGCCGTTTACGGTTGTTTTCGGCCGGGCGGCCCGGCGCATACCGCGCGCCGGTCAAAAAACCCTAAGCTACTGGTTTTACTGACGAAAGCCGCCGCCACCCATGCCACCAAGGCCACGCAGCATGTTGGCCATGCCGCCTTTCGAGGCTTTTTTCATCATCTTTTGCATCTGCGTGTGCTGTTTTAACAGCCGGTTCACGTCAGGAACCGCCTGGCCGGAACCCGCCGCGATACGGCGTTTCCGGGATCCGTCGATGCTTTTCGGAAAGCGGCGCTCTTTCGGCGTCATCGAGTTAATAATGGCAACCTGTCGTTTCAGAAGCTTGTCGTCCATGCCCTGCGCCATGGCTTTCGGATCAACGTTGCCCGGCAGCGGCATTTTTTCCAGCAGCCCGGACAACCCGCCCATATCCATCATCTGAGTCAACTGGTCTTTCAGATCGTTCATATCAAAGCCTTTACCGGCTTTGACCTTCTGCGCCAGTTTCGCCGCCTTTTCTTTGTCGATCTTCTCTTCGACCTGCTCGACGAGACCCAGCACATCACCCATGCCGAGAATTCGCGACGCCATACGTTCCGCATCAAACGGTTCCAGCGCATCTGTCTTCTCGCCGGTACCGATAAACTTCAGCGGTTTACCGGTGACCGATTTGACGGACAGAGCGGCACCGCCGCGCGCGTCACCATCCACTTTCGTAATGATCACACCGGTCAATGGCAACGCTTCGCCAAATGCGCCGGCCACCTCAACCGCATCCTGTCCGGCCATGCTGTCGATAACAAACAAGGTCTCAATGGGGTTCGCTACGCCATGAACTTCACTGAGTTCATCGAGCAACTCCTGATCAAGACGCGTGCGGCCGGCCGTATCCAGAATCAAAACATCGCTTTGCCGGACCTTGGCTTCGCTGATTGCGCGCTCGGCTATAGCAGTCGGTTGCTCGCCTTCATTGAACGGCATGAAATCAGCACCCACCGACTCAGCCAGTGTCTGCAACTGCTGCATCGCTGCCGGCCGCCGATTATCGAGACTGACCAGCAATGTTTTTTTCTTTTGCTTCTTCTGCAAATAGACAGCCAGCTTCGCCGCACTGGTTGTTTTACCGGCGCCCTGCAGACCGGCCAGCAGAATAATAGCCGGAGGTTGCTGGCGCAGGTTGAGTTCTGAATCATCAGCGCCCAGCGTCGCGACCAGCTCGGCCTTCAGGATTTTGATGAATACCTGCCCGGGGTTCAGACTCCCGGATACCTCACTACCCAGAGCTCGGACCCGGACATTGGCTACAAATGACTTAACGACGGGCAACGCCACGTCAGCTTCCAGCAACGCCTGTCTGACGTCGCGGATAACGCCGCGAATGTTGTCGTCAGTCAGACGGCCCCGACCGCGTATTTTGTTGGTGACATCTCTGAGTCTGGAACTGAGCGTATCGAACATTCTGGGTCCTGCATCCGGCGGCTCACCGCAGACGTCGCAGCCGCGAAAAACCGAACATAGTAGAAATAAAATGACTGGCAATGCGCCGCAGCATAACGCCGTATTCGGCCGCAAAGCGAGAGGGCTATTGTAACCAGATTTCTGACAATGCGGCGGTGGATTACGTTGCGAGCCAGGCCGGGAGCCGACACGACCGAGGACCCGTCGCTTGACAGCAAGCAAGTGGCAGCCGACCATTTAGTCTTCTATTTGTCGACAGAGGAGTTGCACTCTCTTGAGTGACGACGTTCCGATAGGAGCCTTACTGGGTCTCCTTTTTCTTTTACTGCTGTGCTCAGCGTTCTTTTCCGGTACCGAAACCGCTCTGATGAGCCTGAACCGTTATCGGTTACGGCACAAAGCCCGTGGCGGTCATCGCGGCGCTAAACTGGCAGAACAATTGCTGAAACGGCCTGACCGACTCATCGGGCTGATCCTGTTCGGCAACAACCTCGTGAATTTCTCAGCGGCCGCACTCGTGTCAGTCGTCAGCCTGCGGCTCGGAGGCACGGCCGCCGTCGCGGTCGGAACCTTTGTGTTTACTTTGCTGGTGCTGATCTTTGCCGAAGTCATGCCCAAGACCTGGGCAGCACTGCATCCAGAAACGCTGGCCTTCCCGGCGAGCTACGTTTACTTCGTTCTGATGAAAATTGCGTACCCGTTTGTTTGGCTTATCAATCTGGTCGCCAACGGTCTACTACGCATTATCGGTGTTAAAGCGGAAGGCGGACAGGATCAAAAGCTCAGTATCGAAGAGCTGCGAACGCTCGTTGAGGAGTCGCGTTCGATATTGCCGCGCAAGCGACAGAAAATGCTGATGGGCATTCTGGAGCTCGAAAACTATACCGTTGACGACATCATGGTCCCGCACAACGAGATCATTGGCATCGACTTAAGCGAAGATTGGCAAGCGGTACTGCAACAAATTCGCGATAGCCAGTTTACCCGGCTGCCGGTTTACCGCGATGGTCTCGACAACGTGATCGGCATTCTGCACATGAAGCGGCTGGTGCAAACGGGGTCGCTGGAACAACTGCACGTTGAAGACATCGAAGCACTGATTGATGCGCCCTACTTCGTACCCGAAGGTACGCCATTAAACAGTCAGCTGGTGCAGTTTCAGCGATCGCAACAACGCACGGCGCTGGTTGTGGACGAGTACGGTGATATTCAGGGCCTCGTCACGTTGGAAGACCTGCTGGAAGAGATTGTCGGAGAGTTCACCAGCGAACCGGTGAGTGAGACAGCCGACGTCAAACGTGATTCATCCGGTTCCGGTTACGTGGTCGATGCGAGTGCCAACGTACGCGAGATCAATCGAATGATGGACTGGGACCTGCCGACTGACGGGCCCAAGACCATTAACGGCCTTATTCTGGAACAGCTCGAAGACATCCCGGATACCGGCACCGGACTCATGCTGGATCAATACCCGATTGAAATTCTGGAGACCAGCGAAAGCTCGATTCGCACCGTTCGTGTCATGCCTCAGAACAGCACTGACGATGCAGAAGAAACCTCCGGCGACTAGCTAATGCCTGAGCAACTAACCCATATCGAGCGCATCAATCGCACCGCGCAGGTAGTCCACGCCGCTTAGCTTCATGCCTTTGATCGGCTGCTTCGGCATATTGCCCCGGGGCACAACGGCGTGGGTAAAGCCACGCTTCGCAGCTTCACGCAAACGCTCTTCACCGAAGGCTACCGGGCGGATTTCACCGGCTAACCCAACCTCGCCGAACACGAGAGTTGTGCGCGGTACGGGCTGATTGCGGATGCTCGAAACAATGGCACTCAGTGCTGCGAGATCAGCGGATGTCTCGGCAATCTTTACGCCGCCGACGACGTTGATGAAGATGTCCTGATCGTAGGCTGCGATGCCGCCATGGCGACTCAGCGTTGCCAACATCATCGACAGGCGGTTCTGATCCATACCCACTGCCAGTCGCCGCGAGTTACCGGCACCTGAGTGATCGGCCAGCGCCTGAACTTCAATCAATAAAGGCCGGCTGCCCTCAAACGCAGCTGTCACCACGCTGCCGGGAATCGCGTCGGGGTGCTGCGAGAGAAAGATTGCGGACGGGTTTTTCACCTCACGCATGCCGTTCTCAGCCATCGCGAACACGCCGAGCTCATTGGCCGCGCCAAAGCGGTTTTTCACCGCCCGCAGGATTCGAAACCGGCTGCCCGATTCGCTCTCAAAATACAGCACGACATCGACCATATGTTCCAGCACCCGCGGGCCTGCGATGTGGCCATCTTTAGTCACATGGCCCACCAGAATTATGGTGGTGCCCGTCGTTTTTGCCAGCCGCACCAACTGCGCCGCCGCTTCACGCAACTGCGCAACCGACCCGGGCGCAGACGGCAGTGCCTCGCTGAATATGGTCTGTATCGAGTCGACGATGACACACTTGGCGGAG
>CAYLLI010000153.1:0-5481 GCA_964384295.1 uncultured Chromatiaceae bacterium | reverse complement strand
GCCAACGTGCAGGCGGGTCAGTTCCTGCACAAGCAGAAAATGCCGACACTGTATCGTGTGCATGAGGGGCCGGACCCGGATCGCTTTGAAGAACTGCGGGTCATGCTGCAGGAGTTGGACATTAAGGTCGCCACCGAGGTGCAAGCCCAGGCGGGCGGGCTCAATAAAATTCTGCGGCAACTGGCGGAGCGGCCGGATTTTCAGATCATGGCAACTGCAGTGCTCAGAACCATGTCTCGCGCTGTTTATCAGCCGCAGAAAGTGGGGCATTTCGGTTTGGCGTTACATACCTATGCCCATTTCACATCGCCGATTCGCCGCTATCCCGACCTGCTGGTGCATCGGGGTATTCAGCACGCGATTGAAGGCGGTAAACCCGGAAAATTTCAGTATTCGCCGGATGACATGGACGCGCTCGGGCGCAGCACATCCATGTGCGAGAAGCGTGCGGACGATGCCACCCGCTATGTCGAGGCCCGCTATAAGTGCCTGCACATTCGCGATCATGTCGGTGAGACCTTTGCCGGTGTGATCACCGGCGTCACGCACTTCGGTATTTTTGTGACGCTCGGTGATGTGTTTGTTGAGGGGCTGGTGCACGTTACCGGATTGAACAACGACTACTATCAGCTGGAACATGGTGGGCTTCAATTGCGCGGTGAGCGCACCGGCAAAACCTTTGGTTTGGGTGATGAGGTTCAGGTGCGTGTTGTTCGTGTTGATGTTGATGACGCCAAGATCGATCTTGAGCTCGTCCGGGACACGGCCGACGACACTGATGGACAAACTGTCTGGCAGGCCGCTAAGAAGCGTCGCGGCAGTCGGCGACGCCATTAAAAAATTGTGCAGTGAAATTGTGTAGTGGAATGGATTGATGAGTAAGCGCGGGCCGGGCAAACGACGAGGTGGCGAGAATCAGCGGGGTCGCGGCCGCCCGCGTTCGGAGTCACGCATTCGTCGGTCCGATGCACCGCCCCCGCGCAACAGCAAAACGATCGTCTGCGGCATTAACGTTATGAACCAGTTGATGGCGACGGCTCCGGAGCGAATTCTGGAGGTCTACATGTTGGAGGATCTCGGGCGTGAGCGGCGCAGCCGTCTCGACAAAGACCCGCGTGAGCTGGGCGTTGCCGTTACCACCTGTGATCTGGATGAGCTCTACCGGTTGACGGGCTCGGAGCAGCATCAGGGTATTGCGGCGCACATTAAGCCGTTGCCGGTGCTTGATGATAATGGTGCTTTGGAACTGCTGGCTGGTATCAGCGAACCGCTCATTCTGATTCTGGACAGTATTCAGGACCCGCGTAACTTCGGGGCCTGTTTGCGGACCGCAGAGTCTGCAGGAGTTGATTTGGTGGTGGTGCCGCGCAGTCGGTCGGTTGAGATGACGCCCGTGGTGAGCAAAGTCGCCAGCGGTGCGGCCGAGGTGCAGCCGGTCGCGCGGGTAAGCAACCTTGCCCGGTTTATGCGGGAACTTCAGGAATCCGGTGTGCACCTGGTTGGCACGGACGGCGAAGGACAGGGCAACCTGTACGCGCATGATTTAACGGGGCCATTGGCTATCGTGATGGGTGCCGAAGGCGAGGGGATGCGCCGCCTGACCCGCGAGCACTGCGATATTACGGTTAAATTGCCCATGCGCGGCACGGTGGAAAGCCTGAATTTGTCCGTTGCAACAGGGGTTTGCCTGTATGAGGTCCTGCGGCAACGGGGCGTGTAACCCGCTTGTTTGTGTCTGTGTCGGTGTTGTCCGAAGTGACGCCATAATTCCGTAAGTCATTGTCTTGTATCGCATCCCGCGCTGCTGTAGGATGCGCTTCCCGCTCGGGCAAGCCTGAGGGGCACTCTCTGCCACACCGAAATTGTTCGGGTGGCTTATTTCCGTAGGGAGCTACAATGAGACATTACGAAGTGGTATTTCTGGTCCACCCGGATCAGAGCGAGCAGGTTCCTGCCATGCTCGATCGTTACAAAGGTGTAATCACGGCCGATGGCGGTCAGATTCATCGTTTGGAAGACTGGGGTCGACGTCAGTTGGCTCACACCATCAACAAGGTTCACAAAGCCCACTATGTTCTGATGAACATCGAGTGCCAGAAATCTGCACTCGACGAGTTGCTGAACCTGTTCAAGTTTAACGACGCAGTTCTGCGTAACCTGGTGATTAAGCGCGACGAAGCTGTCACTGAACCTTCACCATTGGCGAAGAGCGCCAGCGATGCCGAGGAAAAGCCGGCCGCTGAAGCGAAGCCTGCTGCTGAAGAAAAGCCCGCGGCAGAAGCGCCAGCTGCTGAAACCGCAGAGAAAACGGAAGAGGCTGCAGAAGCTGCCACCGAAGAAAAGGTAGAGGGATAAGATCATGAGCAGATATTTTCGTCGTCGCAAGTACTGCCGTTTCACCGCAGAAGGCGTAAAAGAGATTGATTACAAAGATCTCGACACCCTGCGCAACTACGTGACCGAGACCGGCAAAATTGTTCCGAGTCGCATTACCGGTACGAAAGCAAACTATCAGCGTCAGCTGTCTACTGCAGTAAAGCGTGCCCGTTTTCTGGCACTGCTGCCGTACACGGACCGGCACTAAGCGGAAACCACGCCAGTGGCTGGATGGGTTGCCTGGCTCACCGGATACCGGCTGCGCCGGGTAGCATTCACAGCGGGTTTATTCCTGTTGCCGGTCACCAGCGTGATCAGTGCGGCCTTGGTCGTGCTGACGGCAGATCTGAAAGGGCCTGCTGAAGCCGGCAAAGACATCGTGCTGGCCTTTGCTCTGTTGATTGGCGTGATGGCGCTCTCAGGGCCTGAGGCTTCACCGGTGCCGTTCCTGGTAAGCGCGGCGTTGAGCTGGTCGGTAGCGATGACCTTAGGTGGTATTAATTACCGGTTCCGCTCACTGACTTTGGTGGTTCAGGCAGCCGTGTTGTTGGTGGTTGCAGCAATGTTGGTGTTTGCGGTGCTTGTCAGCGACCCGGCGTCGTTCTGGCAGCCAATTCTCAGCGATATGGTGGCTGATATGCCGCCGGAACTGCTGAGTGATGTGACCGCTGAACTCAGCACTCAGGGCGTCACACTGGAGCAGGTGGTTGCGGTCATGGCCGTGATCATGACGCCGATATTTGCAGCGGGTCTGATGAGCAGTAGTTTGCTCGCTGTGATGCTCGGTTTGGCATGGTCTGCCGGCGCCCGCGATGAGCGCTTTGGTGACCAGTACCGCAGCTTGAAGCTCGGTTATGTCATCGGCGGACTGGCAGCGCTGCTGGGCGTTTTGTCAGCGTTTAGCGCTACGGCAGGCGGAATGCTGATTGTGGTCAGCGTGGCGTTTGTTTTGCAGGGCATTGCGGTGCTGTACTGCTGGGCAGAGCGGCTGAAGTGGCCCGGAGCCTGGTGGCTGGCAGTGGCATTGCCGCTGGCGTTTATGCCGGTTATTCCGGTGCCGGCTTTGTTAGTCGGGTTTGGCCTCGCGGCCACAGGATTTATCGACAATTGGTATACACTGCGTCCAAAGGCCGTATAAGCCAGCGTCGCTTAGAATTACATTATGAAAGTCAGCCTCAGGGCTGCAGGAGAAGAGAAAGATGGAACTCATTCTGCTTGAAAAGGTTGAGAACCTCGGAAACATTGGTGACGTGGTTAACGTAAAGGCAGGCTTTGGCCGCAATTACCTGGTACCACAGGGCAAAGCGCAGCCGGCCACCGAAGAGAACATGAAGGCTCTTGAAGGTCGTCGTGCGGAACTTGAAGCTGCAGCTGCCGAAGAGTTGAAAGCAGCGACTGCCCGCGGCGAAGCAATCACCGGTCTTGGCGTTATTACAATCACGACCAAGGTGGGTGAAGAAGGCAAACTGTTCGGTTCTATCGGCAACATTGATATTGCTGAAGCTGTGACTGCCGCAGGTGCCGAGCTGGAGCGCAGCGAAGTGCGTTTGCCGGAAGGACCTCTGCGTATTGCCGGTGAGCACGACATTGACGTGCATCTTCACACCGACGTTAATGTTGTTGTTAAACTGAACATCGTTAGTGACGGGGAAGAGTAACCCACGCGGGAGCATGCATTTGATGGCTAGGGCGGCAGGCAGTTTGAAGGGTTTGGTCCGATGACCGAAGAACTCAACCGGCCGCCCAGTTCCATTGAAGCCGAGCAGTGGCTGCTCGGCGGCATCATGCTCGACAATCTGATGTGGGAGGACGTTGCGGGTCGTGTCAGCTCCGACGACTTCATCCGCAATGATCATCAGATTATTTTCGATGCGATATTTTCTCAGTTCGATGGCAATCAGCCTGTCGACGTACTCACCATTTCTGAGCTGCTTAAGAGTCGCAATCAGCTCGAGGATGTCGGTGGCTTTGCGTACCTAAGCCGGCTGGTGGCGGAGACGGCCAGCGCAGCGAATGTCGCCGCATATGCCGATATCGTTCGCGACTGCAACTTGTTGCGACAGCTTATTCACACCGGTAACGAGATTGCCCGCTCCGCCTACAACCCGGAGGGTCAGACACCGAAAGAACTGGTCGATCTTGCCGAGCGTAAGGTGTTTCAGATCGCCGAGCAGGGCAGTCGTGGTAAGACCGACTTTGTCGCGCTGTCTGAGCGGTGTGCACCTCTTGCCGATATGCTCGACGAGCGACATCGCAAAGGCGATGCCATCACCGGTCTGCCCTCCGGCTATGACCGCTTCGATGATATTACTCAGGGATTGCAACCTGGCGACCTGCTGATTCTTGCTGCCCGTCCGTCGATGGGCAAAACCACCCTCGCACTGAACATTGCCGAATACGCTGCGTTTAAACCAGAGAAGCCCGTACCAGTCGCGATCTTCAGTATGGAGATGTCGACCGATCAGCTCGCGCTGCGCTTCGTGTCGTCTTTAGGGCGTGTGCCGCAAGGTAATCTGCGCAACGGCAAATTCAGTGATCAGGACTGGCCGCGGATTACTTCAGCCATTCGGCAGATGAGCACTGCGCCGATTCATATTGATGACACGCCGGCACTCAGTCCGACTGAGGTGCGCGCCCGTGCCCGCCGCCTGAAACGTAAGCATAAAGATCTGGGGCTCATCGTCGTCGATTACCTGCAATTAATGCAGGTGCCTGGCTCCAATGAAAACCGAACCAACGAGATTTCCACAATCTCCCGCTCGCTTAAGTCGTTAGCCCGTGAACTTGAGGTGCCGGTTATCGCACTGTCGCAGCTGAACCGTTCCGTTGAACAGCGCCCTGAAAAAGTGCCAATGATGTCCGACCTGCGTGAGTCGGGTGCTATCGAACAGGATGCCGACCTGATTCTGTTTATCTACCGCGACGAGGTTTACAACAAAGAAACCGAGCGGAAGAACGAGGCCGACATCATTATCGCCAAGCACCGTAACGGCGAACTCGGTAAGTTCACGCTGACCTTCCTGGGGCAGTTCTCGCGCTTTGAAAACTACATTCCGGAACAGGATGTGGGTGGTTTTCAGGTATGAGCCAGACGGCTGTTGCCTT
>CAYLLI010000152.1:0-5501 GCA_964384295.1 uncultured Chromatiaceae bacterium | reverse complement strand
GGCGCGCCTGCACGCCGGCCTGCCGCCCAATGTCCTGCTGGTGCTGGACGCGGCCTATGCCGAATTCGTGGGCGCCGAGGATTACGAGGCGGGCTTCCGGCTGGTCGCCCAGGCCGAGAATGTCGTGATGATGCGTACTTTCTCCAAGCTCTATGGCCTGGCGGCCCTGCGAGTTACTCTGTGGTTATCAGCTATACGGGCAGCAGTACCGTCAGAAAAGGTATGGCAACATGCGGCTGACTCAGCGCGGCAGCAGCCTGGCGGAGTGCATGGTAACCCTGGCAATCATGTCGACTGCACTCATGGGCATGACGGAACTCAGCATTCTGAGGCTCAAACAGATTCGCACCAGCGGCCAACTTCGAGACTCCATTCAGCAGGCAACAGACGCTGCCGTTATTCAGGAAAGTCTGGTCGCAGCATCCGCCACCACGCAACTAGCGGTGGTTTGGCGAAGCGTTGAGCCCGACCAACACAACTTGACAGAGCCCGTCGAACTGCCGGTTCTTCAGTCGGGCTGGTGAAACCTTCAAACACCGAGCGCGCCCGGTCGGGGGCGAGCGGGTTTTCACTGCCGGAATTACTTATCGGCAGCACAATCAGCGTGTTTCTCATCGGCGGCAGTGTCAGCCTATACACTGAACTGCGGCAGACCGAACTGTATGAAAATCGTACTCTTGAACTACGTGAAAACACCCGGTTTGCGTTGAACGTAATTGGCAACGATCTGCGTATGGCCAACTTCTGGGGTCTGCATCGGGATTCAAGCGCGTTGCGATCGGGCGCGGCCCCGGTCGTAATGTGCCGCGGCGCCGACATTGGCGCCTGGGCCACCCGGTTGAACACGCCGCTGGAAGCCAATTCGTCCGTTCCCGGTTGCGGAACCACAGCGACCGCAACACTGACCATTCGTCATGCGTCCGAACAACCGCAGCCGGCCGATCGTCGCTACCTTCAGCTTCGCGTAACCCACTCGGGCGGAGAGCTGCATCAAGGCACGCTGTCAACCGCCGGCTCCGCCGCAAAGAACTTTAACCTAGAGGTCCACCACTATTATCTCAGCAACAACGCTACAGGGGATGCGCCGGAGTTAAGGCGTTGGGCGTTAGGCGCACACCACAAGATGTACAACGAACGCATTATCACCGGCATTACAGAAATGCAGATTGAATGGGGTTATGTGAGTGCTGCAGGCTTTAACTGGTCCGATGCGCTCTATGCGTGGCCGTCGGTTGCAAGAGTCACGCTGACGGCTACCAATCGTGTGCAAGGAAAGCAGATCACTCATCAGGAATCGGCGGTGTTCCGGCTACACAACATGCCGGAAGCAGAAACTAAAAATGCCCAGCAATAAACATCGGCTGCGCTGCAAGTCTCAAGGCGCAGTGCTCGTCACCTGCCTGATGATGCTGACGTTACTTGCGGTGATGGCATTGGGCGGCACCGAACGGACGCTGGTCTATCACCGGGCCAGCAGCATCATTTACGCCGGTGAGCGGTGTTTTCTGCTGGCGAACGCCGCGCTAGAGAAAACGCTGGCAGACCTGCGGGCTGATCCGTCGCGACTGCAGGCGACCACATACCGGCACACCGAAGCCAGTCATGAACTCGGAGACTATCGTGTCGACATTGTGTATCGAGGCAGTGATCTGAACTGTCCCGGCCCGTATGAGGGCGTCCGGGATCACTTTGAGATCGTCGCGATCGCAACGTCAGGTGTACTGGCTCGCTCACGTCAAGCTGTCGGCATCAGTTTATGCCGCTACGCGTATACAGACACTCACGACTCAGACGAAATGGTGATCGTCGCAGGTGATATCAAAAAAACCTATTGGCGTCAGCCGGCTGCAGAAGAGATCAGTGCCCTGCTCAACCCTATGAGTTCCGGTCACTAGCTCGCCGGTTTTGCCCTTCCCGGTCTGCAGCGCGCCGGCCACCGCGTTTCTTTTCGAGAAAGAGGTGGTCATACAGTACGAAGCCCACGCCCACGCAGATCGCAGAATCTGCCACGTTAAACGCAGGCCAGGAATACGGCCCGATATAGAACAGCAGAAAATCGATCACGTAGCCGAACATCAGCCGGTCGATGACATTGCCCAAAGCACCCGCTAAAACGAGCGCCAAACCGAGAGACAAAATCCGGTGCTTCTCGTTCGGCAGATTCCACTGCCACCACAGAATGATCCCGCTAACAACGAACGCAAGGCCGGTGAAGAACCAACGTTGCCAACCGGATGCCTCAGCAAACAAACTGAAAGCGGCACCGGTGTTGTGCAGTCGCACCAAGTCAAAAAACGGCAACACATTCAGCCGCTGATACAGCTGAAAGTTATCGATGATGAGCCACTTGGTGACCTGATCGAGGACAATGACAGCGGCGACCAACCACAGCCATCGCAACGAATCTTTGCCGCAGATTTGGGGTACGTGGCCCTGCTCGCCGGACCGTCGCTGCGGCTCATCATGCATAGCGTCTTACCTCGCCATCGCCATCGACGTTCTCTACACAACGTCCGCAAATGGTTTCATGACCTTCTATCGTGCCGACGTCAGCACGACGATGCCAACACCGCTCGCACTTGGGTGCAGGACTTGCGGCAACAGCGACGGCAAAGCCGTCAAACTGCTTCGCATCAACCGGCCGGGACACGGCATCGGCAACCGCGGCTTCCGATGTAATAAACACAAAGCGCAGTTCGTCGCCGACGCTTTCAAGCGCGGCTTTGAGCGCACCGTCAGTGTAAACGGTCACTTCCGCTTCAAGACCTGCACCAATCGTTCCGGCGGCGCGCTGCTCTTCCAGAGCTTTCGCAACACCCTCACGGACCTGAATCATCGAAGCCCAATCGAGATCGCTGCGCGCTCCTTCAGGGAGCTCGTAAAACAGCTCATAAAACACAGACGCTTCACGCTCACCCGGCAGCAGCTCCCAGATTTCCTCGGCCGTGAAACTGAGGATGGGCGCCATCAAGCGAACCATCGCTTCGCTGATGTGATACATCGCCGTCTGCGCCGAGCGACGTGGGTGACTGTCAGCACCTGTGGTGTAAAGACGGTCCTTCAGAATGTCGAGGTAAAAGCCGCCCAGCTCGACGACACAGAAGTTGTGCAACAGTTGATACGCCCGGTGAAATTCATAGGACTCGTACGCTGACAACACCGATTCCTGCAGCTCAGCCATCCGCTGTACAGCCCAACGATCGAGATCGACAAGTTCTTCAACCGGCAGCATGTTGGCAGCCGGATCAAACCCGTCCAGGTTGCCCAGCAAGAAACGCATCGTGTTGCGCATACGACGATACGAATCGGCAACGCGCTTCAGAATCTCGTCGGAAACGCTCATCTCACCGCGGTAGTCAGTCGCCGACACCCACAGTCGAAGAATGTCTGCACCAAGACTGTTCGCGACCTTCTGCGGCGCAACGGTATTGCCGAGCGACTTCGACATCTTGTGGCCTTTCTCATCCACCGTGAAGCCGTGGGTCAGCACCTGCTTATACGGAGCATTGCCGTTCATTGCGACAGCGGTCAGCAAGGAACTCTGGAACCAGCCGCGGTGCTGATCAGAGCCTTCCAGATATAGGTCAGCCGGATACTGCAGTTCGTCACGGGCCGACGTCACGCAGTGGTGCACCATGCCCGAGTCCATCCAGACATCCATCGTGTCGGTCGTGCGCTCGTAGTCGCCGGCGTCATCGCCAATGAAGTCGGCAGGGTCAGCATCGAACCACGCATCAATGTTGCCGGTTTCCATTTTGTCGGCAATGTCGTCGAGCAGCGCCGGCGTATTCGGATGCAGTTCACCGGATTCTTTGTGCACGAACAACGGCACCGGCACACCCCACGTACGCTGACGCGAGATACACCAGTCCGGACGCCCGGACACCATCCCTTCGATACGCTGCTCACCCCAACCCGGAATCCACTGGACATTACCAATCGCAGTGAGAGCATCCTCACGCAAACTGTTCTGATCCAGGCTGACGAACCACTGCGGCGTGGCACGGAAAATGAGCGGCGTCTTGTGGCGCCAGCAATGCGGGAAACTGTGGCCGAAGCCTTCCTGATGCAGCAGTCGCCCGCTGCTTTCCAGCAGCTCAACGATTGCTGTTGCGGCCTTATAGATATGCTGACCGCCGAACAACTCGGTGCTTTCAAGGTAGACGCCATCGCCGCCCACCGGATTTTCGAGCGGCAGGTCATTCGCAACACCCACTGCAAAGTCTTCCTGACCATGACCGGGTGCTGTATGAACAGCACCGGTACCGGCATCCAGCGTCACATGATCGCCGGTAATAACAGGAACAACGCGCTCATAAAACGGATGCTGCATTTGCAGCCCGGCAAGGGCATTACCCTGAAATGCGGCCAGGACGCGCGTGCCTTCGGCGCCGAAACGCTCGAGCGCCTGCGAAGCCAATCCTTTAGCCAGCACCAGTCGCTCGGCCACCCCGTTGATCTGCGTTTCCACAAGCACGTACGGCAACTCGGGGTTCAGCGCGACCGCCTGGTTTGCCGGCAGCGTCCACGCTGTTGTCGTCCAGATAGGAATCGAAACGTTACAGTCATTCGGCTCAAAGTTTGCACCCGAGGCATCCTGAACCCGCTTATAAAGCTCGTCAGGGTCAACCACGCCAAACCGAACATCAATCGCTACCGAGTTTTTGTCCTGATACTCAACCTCAGCCTCGGCAAGCGCAGACCCGCAATCGAGGCACCAATGCACGGGCTTGTAACCACGGTACAAATGGCCGTTCTCGATGATCTTTTTAAACCCGCGTACCTGATTGGCTTCAAACATCGGATCCAATGTGAGGTACGGGTTATCCCAGTCGCCCAAAACGCCCAGACGTTTGAAATCGTCGCGCTGGCCATCCACCTGCCGCATCGCATACTCACGGCAGGCTTGGCGGAACTCAGTAGCGTTGAGCTTTTTACCGACCTTGCCCTTTTTCTTTTCGACCTGCAGTTCGATCGGCAACCCGTGACAGTCCCAGCCGGGAATGTACGGCGCGTCAAAGCCGGCCAACGTACGGGACTTAACAACGATGTCTTTCAGAACTTTGTTGACGGCATGACCGATATGGATCGGACCGTTCGCATACGGCGGGCCATCCATCAGGACAAACTTCGGACGCCCGGCGGCACGCTTGCGAATTTCTCCGTAGCGATCTTCGGCATACCAGCGCTTCAGCATCTCCGGCTCACGATTTGCCAGATTAGCCTTCATCGGAAACTTCGTTGCAGGCAGGTTCAGGGTTTTCTTGTAATCGGTCACTTAAACAATCCAGTTACTACTCGCGATGACGCAAGAATGTCTCTTGCCTCGGCCGCATCGGTATCCATCTGTTTCCGCATCTCATCCAGATCGGAAAATTTTTCCTCGTCGCGCAATTTGGCGACAAACTCAACTTCAATATGCCTGCCGTAAATATCGGCAGAGAAATCAAAAATATGCACTTCCAGCAACGGTTCGACACCTGCCACGGTGGGCCGTGTGC
>CAYLLI010000151.1:0-5504 GCA_964384295.1 uncultured Chromatiaceae bacterium | reverse complement strand
GGCTCAACACAGGGGACCTTGAGCCCCGCAAACAGGTAACACCATGACTACTGACAAGATTATCTACACCTACACTGACGAAGCACCGGCACTGGCGACCTATTCACTGCTGCCGATTATTGAAGCCTTCACGGCTGCCGCAGGCGTTAATGTAGAAACCAAAGATATTTCGCTGGCCGGCAGAATTATCGCTAACTTCCCTGAGAACCTGACGACTGAACAGAAGCAGAGCGATGCATTGGCAGAGCTTGGCGCACTGGCGAAAACCCCCGCCGCCAACATCATCAAACTGCCGAACATCAGTGCATCTATTCCGCAGTTGGTCGATGCCATTAAAGAATTGCAGTCCAAGGGATACGATGTTCCCGACTATCCGGCAGAGCCGGCAACCGATGCCGAACGCGACATTCAGGCGCGCTACGCCAAGGTACTGGGTAGTGCGGTGAACCCGGTGTTGCGCGAAGGCAACTCAGACCGGCGCGTGGCTGATGCAGTTAAAGCTTACGCACAGAAGCACCCGCATTCGATGGGCAGCTGGAGCAGCGAGTCCGCATCGCATGTAGCGCACATGTCAGACGGCGACTTCTTTTCCAGCGAGCAGTCAGTGGTCATGGACGCTGACGACGACCTGAAAATTGAGTTCGTTGCCGCTGACGGCTCGACCACGACTCTGAAGGCGTCTACGCCGGTGCTGGCGGGCGAAGTGGTCGACAGTTCCCGCATGAGTACCGTTGCGCTACGCAAGTTCTTTGCCGAACAGATCGCCGATGCGAAAGCATCAGGCGTATTACTGTCTTTGCATCTGAAAGCCACCATGATGAAAGTCTCTGACCCGATCATGTTTGGTCACTGCGTGTCTGTATTCTTTGCTGACGTGTTTGAAAAGCACGCCGCTACATTTGAGAAACTGGGCGTGAACACCCGCAACGGTTTCGGCGACGTACTCGAAAAAATCGCCGGTTTGCCGGACGCTGAACGCGCCGCCATCGAAGCTGATATCGCCGCGGCTTACGAGAACGGCCCTGCTCTGGCAATGGTCGATTCCGACAAAGGCATTACCAATCTCCATGTGCCCAATGATGTAATCATTGATGCTTCCATGCCTGCGGCTATTCGCGGCTCAGGTCAGATGTGGGGCCCGGACGGCAAGCAACACGACACGAAGTTCATGATTCCGGACCGTTGCTATGCCGGCATCTACAGCGAGACGGTCGACTTCTGCATCGCTAACGGCGCGTTTGACGTTACGACGATGGGCAATGTCTCCAACGTCGGCCTGATGGCCCAAAAAGCCGAAGAGTACGGCTCTCACGACAAAACCTTTGAAATCGCCGAAGCCGGTGCAGTCCGGGTCAGCGACTCAAACGGCAACGTGCTGATGGAACATCAGGTTGGCGAGGGTGACATCTGGCGCATGTGTCAGACGAAAGACCTGCCGATCCGCGACTGGGTCAAGCTGGCTGTAAACCGTGCGCGCGCGACCGGCCAGCCGGCGATCTTCTGGCTGAACCCGGAACGTGCGCATGACGCAAATCTGATCAACAAAGTGAACGCGTATCTGCCCGAGCACGACACCGACGGCCTCGATATTCGCATCATGAAACCGCAGGAGGCCATGCGGGTCACGCTGCAGCGGGTTAAGAACGGCGAGAACACGATCTCGGTCACCGGCAACGTACTGCGTGACTATCTGACCGACCTGTTCCCGATCCTCGAGCTGGGCACCAGCGCAAAGATGCTGTCGATCGTGCCGTTGCTGAACGGTGGCGGACTTTATGAAACGGGCGCGGGCGGTTCTGCACCGAAGCACGTGCAACAGTTTGTTGAAGAGGCGCACCTGCGCTGGGATTCACTCGGTGAGTTTCTGGCACTGGCCGTATCACTGGAAGACATTGCTGCGAAAACCGGCAACCAGAATGCTGCCACTCTGGCCGCAGCGCTGAACCAGGCCAACAGCGAGTTCCTGGACAGCGACAAATCACCGTCGCGCAAAGTCGGTGAACTCGACAACCGCGGCAGCCATTTCTACCTGGCGCTGTACTGGGCAAAGGCACTGGCTGCTCAGGACGACAACAGCGAACTGAAGGCCCGCTTTGCCGCTGTGGCCGAAGCACTGGCTGCTCAGGAGCAGACCATCGTTGATGAGCTGAACAATGCTCAGGGTCAGCCGGTCGACATTGGTGGTTACTATCACACGGATGCAAGCCTGACTGAAAAAGCTATGCGCCCCAGTGAAACGCTGAATGGAATCATTGCCGGCATCTGAGCGAGTTCAACACCGTTAAGTGAAACGCAGTCGGCCGCTATATGCGGCCGATTTGCTGTGTGGCCGTTGCACAGGCTAAGCTTTCTGCATGCGAGTTGTAGTCATCAGCCTGCCCGCCTCCAACGAGCGGCGAACTGCCATCAGCAGCCAGTTCGCCGATGCTGAACTCGACTGCGAATTCCTCGATGGCATTGACGGCAACACTGCCGGGTCTGCGTTATTTGAAAGCATCGATACCGATGCTTACCTGCTCAACACCGGCCGCGGCCCAAGCAACGGTGAGATAGGTTGCTTTGCCAGTCATAAAGCTGCCTGGCAACGCTGCGTCGACATCAACGAACCCATTGTCGTTCTCGAGGACGATGCCACCCTGTTGGACAACTTTCCGCAAGCATTGAAAACAGCGGGTTTGCTGATAAATGACTTTGGCTTTATTCGCTTGCAGCATCTCCGTAACTACGCCAAAGCACCCGTTAAAGAAGCGGGCGGTTTTACGCTGTACTACTGCGAAAAGTACGCTCACGGTGCGGTTGGCTACGCCATCAGCCCCGCCGCAGCAAACCATCTACTGAGAAACAGCTACTCGCTGACGGCCCCGGTCGACAAGTTTCTGCAAAACTTCTGGCAGCACGAACTGCCGTTGTACTGCCTGCTGCCGGAGTCCGTGGAACCCGGGCCGTTAAACGCAGCCTCCACGATTGCAGGCCGGGACAAGCCGGGCATTGACGTCTGGCTCGGCTTGCGACGCATTGTCCACAAGATGTGGCGCAGCGTTCGCACCAAATGGTTCAACCTCCAGCACCAGCCGCCGGAATTCTAAAAACTCCGCCCTCGCACAAACGCATGATCTTTCAAGAACTGTGAAGCGGCTCTCAGCGCGGCTTGCGCTTGCATGACAATATCTTTTCTAAATCAACTTAAGTGCTATGGATTATGTCTACTGTCATCACACAGATTCTTACCTCACTGCGTCAGGGCAACGGTGCCGGACGCATTAAGACGGATGAGAACGGCAACAATGTCTGGGACTGGAACAAAGGTTCCGGCGAAGACCTGTCGACCGAAGAAACGTCGGTGCTGCTAAAGCGACTGAACAACGACAAACTGTCGCTGGTGGATGATATCTGCGACTCGGAACCCGAACTGAATCTTGAAGAACCCGATCCGGGCGGCGGCTTTAACCCGTACGGCGTCGGCGCAAACAAACCCAAAGATCCGTTTCGCCGCTAAATAAAAAAGCCCGCTGCTGCGGGCTTTTTTATTCCTAAGCAGGGCGTGTCTGACCGGACCCTGACACCTGATACTTGTAGCTGGTCAGCTGCTCGGCGCCGACAGGCCCGCGGGCATGAATACGACCGGTCGCGATGCCAATCTCGGCACCCATCCCGAACTCGCCGCCATCAGCAAACTGGGTCGACGCATTGTGCAGCAAAATCGCACTGTCGAGATCGTGGAAAAACTGCGCAACGACATCTGCATTCTCAGCGATCACGCACTCAGTGTGGCCCGAACCGTACTGCTGAATGTGCGCTACCGCGGCATCAATGCCATCCACCGCTTTGACCGACAGAATCGCATCCAAGTATTCAGTGGACCAGTCTGCCTCGCTGGCTGCCACAGCCCGGGATTCCACGGCGCAAACATCGGCATCGCCGCGCAGCTCGCAGCCAGCCGCAATCAGCGCATCAGCAATGGCAGGCAAATGCGACTGCAGCACCTTGCGATCGATCAACAACGTTTCGGCAGCGCCGCAGATGCCGGTGCGCCGCATTTTGGCATTCAGCACGATGTCAGTCGCCATGTTCAGATCAGCGGAGGCATCCACATACACATGACACAAACCTTCAAGATGCCCGATCACCGGAACGCGCGCGTCCGCCTGCACCCGGGCGATCAGGTTCTTCCCGCCCCGCGGCACAATCACATCGATGTATTCGTGCATGTCCGACAGCATGTACCCGACCGCATCACGTGACGTTGTCGACACCATCTGCACGGCTGCTTCCGGTAAACCGGCGGCCTGCAAGCCCTGCTGCAGACACTGATGAATCGCCGTGCTGGAATGAAAACTCTCCGAGCCGCCGCGCAGAATGACCGCATTGCCCGACTTCAGGCACAGAGCACCGGCATCGGCAGTCACGTTAGGACGACTCTCATAAATGATGCCGATCACGCCCAGCGGAACCCGCACGCGCTGAATCACCAGCCCGTTCGGCCGGTCCCACTCAGCAATCACGTCGTTGATCGGATCAGGCAGTTCGATAATGGCGCGCAGCCCGTCCGCCATACCCTGAATGCGGTCTTCGTTCAGCAGCAGACGATCCAGCATGGACCCGGACAGTCCCTTTGCCTGTGCCGCTTCCATATCGAGCGCATTCGCCTCAAGAATCTGCTGCGTATTGCTTTCAATCGCCGCAGCGGCAGACTCCAGCGCACGGTTCTTCGTTGCTGAGTCAGCGCGCGCCAATTCAGCAGCAGCAGCTCGTGCCGCCTGCCCCATGGTTGTCATTAAGCCGGCAATATCACTGCCGTTTTCAGTACTCATTGTTTCTCTACCAATAACACCAGGTTGTCGCGATGAACCAGCTCGTTGCGGCCGCGATAACCCAGTACAGTCTCAAATTCATCGCTTTGCAGGCCCAGCAAAGCAGCTGCCTCAGCGCTGTCGTAAGCAACCAGACCGCGCGCAAGTTCGCGCCCATCAGCTGCATTGATAGACACGGCATCGCCGCGCTCAAACCCGCCGGACACTCCGGTAACGCCAACGGACAGCAAACTCTTACCCTGCAGCAATGCCTGTTCGGCGCCGGGGTCCACGGTCAGAGACCCTGCCGGCGTCAAAGTTCCGGCAATCCACTGTTTTCTGGCTGCCAGCGGCGTAGAAGCCGGTACAAACCAGGTGCACCGGGCACCGTCTTCAATCGCCTGCAGCGGCTTTAGCTGCTCACCTGCAGCGATCACCGTGGCGCAGCCCGCAGACATACACATGCGCGCTGCCGCTACCTTCGTCGTCATGCCGCCCGAACCAAACGCCGTTAAAGCACCGCCGGCCATCGCTTCAATGTCCGGCGTAATGGCAGTGACTTCAGAAACGAATTCGGCCGTGTCTACCGTACCGGGATCTGCCGTGTACAGACCGTCAACGTCCGAAAGAAGCACCAATGCATCCGCACTGACCATCTCGGCAACCCTGGCAGCCAGCCGGTCGTTATCGCCGTACCGAATCTCCTGAGTGGCC
>CAYLLI010000150.1:0-5514 GCA_964384295.1 uncultured Chromatiaceae bacterium | reverse complement strand
GCATGCGCTTAAACAGATCAAGATTCTCTGCAACGCTGCGGTCACGATAAGGACTGGGGGTGCCGGGCTCGGTAAGCGTACCCCGTAACTCACGAATTTCCTCAGCGCTCAGACTATCAACGTAGGCTTTGCCCTGTTCGATCAGGCTGACCGCGCAATCGTAGAAACGCGCAAAGTAGTCGGAGGCGTGGGTGGGATGCTCGCCCCAATCAAATCCCAGCCAGCGAACGTCCTCAACAATTGCATCGGCGAAGGCTTGCTCTTCTTTCACGGGATTAGTGTCGTCGAAACGAAGAATACAGCGCCCCTGATACTCAGCAGCAATACCGAAGTTCAGGCAGATCGACTTGGCATGGCCGATATGCAGAAACCCGTTGGGTTCAGGCGGAAAACGCGTGACGATGCCGTCCGCATGTTTTCCTTCGCCCAGATCAGCGTCAATGATCTGGCGAATAAAGTCTTTGCCTGCGGAGGGGTTTTCTTCGTTCATGCTTGGCTTCCGGCCCGGTAATGCGGCGAGAGTATAGCAGTCAGGCGCTGCCTTTGCCGGACTGCCACTGCGTCAACATCACCCCGCCGATAATCAGGACGAGCGCGACAAAACTGCCGGCTCCCGGCCGCTCATTCAGGACTGCCATACCGAGTGACACTGCCCACAGTGGAATCAGGTAATTGAATAACGACGTAAAACGCGCTCCGGCTCGCGCGACCAGCCAAAAATACAGAATCGCCGTTGTCGCAGTCCCGATAACACCCAGAACAATGACAGCGATCCAGGCCTTCAGCGGAATAGCCGCTATGTCCGGCCCTACCGAAGCAACACTGGGTAGCATCAGTACGCCCGCCATCAGCATCACCGCGGTTGAAGCCGGCAACGGTTTTACGTCGGGCATGCGGGCGGTAAGGATCGTTGATATCGCGTAGCAAACGGCGCCCCCGAGAATGGCAAGCTGAGCGACGATGTTGGTCGGCGACCCCCCGATTGCCCGCAACGACTCGGGCCCCATCAGCACAACAACACCCACGAAACCGAGCAAGAATCCGCTTGTCTGTAAGAGGGTTAAACGCCCGTCGGGCAACAGAACATGCCCGAGACCAACGACGCAAAGCGGAGTCATTGCCACCAGAATCGCGGCGAGACCCGATTCAACCTGCTGTTGGCCAAATGCAATCAGCATGAACGGCACGCAGTTACCGATGGTCGCGATACCCGCAAGATAGACCCAACTCACACGATCGCGCGGCAATCTGTCACCGCTTGCAAGCATGACGCCCAACAGGACGAGTGCAGCCAGCACAATGCGAATGCCCGCCAGCTGCGAAGGTGAAAACCCACGCAGTGCAAATTCAATCAGCAGGTACGACGAGCCCCACATCACAGTGAGTGCTGCGAGCACGAGCCACCATGACGGTTTTGCTCTCATTCGGTCAACTGTAACCGGCAGCTTGCCGGCAGTTCAATCGAGTCAGAGACCCAGCGCACCGGGATTCATCAAACGCTCAGGATCCAAGGACTCTTTCAGGTTTTTCACCAGAGCAGCGGTTTCCGGCTTGCGGGTTTCCAGATACGGGTAGTCTTTGCCAATCTGCATATGAACCGCACCATTCTTCACGCACAGCTGCTGCAACCGGCCTTTGATTTCCTTTACCAGCGCGCGGCCGTCGGGGTTATCCGGATGGACAGGCACATCAGCAATAAACTCAGCCGGGTACTCACGCTCGTGGTAGATACTGCGGGCGTCCTCCCACAGGAACGTCGGTTCATAAATGAATGCGTTGGAACTGAAGCCCATCAGCATGCGGGTAAGCTGCACCTTATTTTGGTTCATGCGCTCACGGTATTCATCCATCAAAGCTTCGACATCGCGATGATGCTCAAGCACTTTGGACAGTGGCATAACGCCGTGGGTCGGCTTCCACAGCTCACCGTTAGGGCCGAGTATCGGTAGCAGCGGCATAAACGGTTCTGCGTTGAAGTAGGTCGGAATCGAGTTTGCGACCTCGGCACCATAACGGGTAGCAATTGCACGCACCGCGGCAAGCTTCGCTTTAGCCTCAGTATCGTTCACACCCTCCGTGCTGAAGTGAGCCGAGTAGTTGGCTTTTTTCAGGAAGTTGCGACCGGCCAGACCCATCTTGGCCACCTGAAAAGCCCCGTCAATCGGGTTACGTGCTGACTTAAACACTGACCAGGCTGCTTCAAACGGGTTTGCAGATTCCATTCGGGTCAGAGCCGTTTTTTGCTGCCGGGGATCCAGTCCGAAGCTCTGGGAAATCACGCCCAAGCGGGCAATCTCGACCATTGCGTTGAGTGCGCTCTCGCCATCAGGAAAGCCAAACGACGCTGCCGCAAAACCGGGCGGCCGTTTGATCAGCCGCAGGCTGATTCGCGCTTTAATGCCAAGCGCACCGGCTTCACCGACAAACAAGCCGGTCAGATCCGGACCGTAATAGCGGAAAAAGGCGTTGGTGTTCGTACCGCCACCGGAGCCGGTAGACAGCATTTCGCCACTGGCAAGAATGATATCCAAACCGGTCAGAGACTCGGCAGAAATGCCATAGGTACCTGACCCGTAGTTCACGGCACCATGCGACATTGAGCCGGCAACGGTTGCGGCCAGGCCCGAGAACGGTCCCCACATGGGCGTTCGCAGACCCTTTGCTTTCAACGCGTCATACAACTCGGCCCAGGTAACACCGGGTTCCACGGTCACAAACATGTCGTCAGAATTAATCTCAATCGCTTTCATTCGCGATGTGTCGATGCTGATGGTGCCTTCCTGAACCGGCAAATAACCGTCGGTGTAAGAAGCGCCGCCGCCACGCACAACCATCGGTGTCTTGTTCGCAACACACAGCTTCACCACCTCTTGAAGCTGATAAACATCGCCCGGCTGAACGACAGCAGCAGCCAGAACCGATGCCTGGCGGTATACATCCGTTGAGTAAAACATGCGCGAGGTTTCGTCTGCTAAAACGTATTCACTGCCAAGCAGAGTTTCCAGTTGCTCGAACAAAGTATTGGGCAGCGCAGCCCGTGCTGGTTCATTCATAACAGTATTCCGAAAGTTCGTTTGAGGGCGCGTCGATTGCCCTTCTTGTTGCAGAGCATTTGGGCCCTGACAGCGTCTGTATACCGCTGATTGGGTTGGGACAGCGCCCGGTGGCTGATTGCTGCATTTGTTCGCAGGCATCAGCGGAGCGGTATATTAACTGCTCACCCCGGGCAATTCTGAGCAAGCGGGGAATCTGACCGTGTATCGGCAAAAAAGCCGGGCAAATGCCCGGCTTTTTGATATTTCGGCCCGAAAAGCTGTTCTACGGGCTATTTTTCAGCTTTTCCAGTGCTTGTCGGGCATCTTCAATACCGGTGAAGTTGGCATTTTCGTTCGCCAGCGCCTTTTGCAGCTCCTCCTGAGCGCGGTAATTGTCGCCTATTGCCATATAGGCCATACCCAGGTGATAGCGCAATACGGGTACCTGACCAGCACCCTCTACCGCTGTCTCCAGCAGAGGCACAGCCTCCTGATAATTGCCAAGGCGGTAGTTGAGCCAGCCAACCGTATCCAAAAACGCCGGGTTATCGGATTCGCCCAGTTTCTGTTCTTCGGCCAACTCCAGTGCAGCCGTCAGACTCGAATCATCCTGCCGATAGTCGGCGATCAGGGCAGTCAGGTTATTGACCACCGCCGGCATGTCCGGGTTCTGCTCCAGCAGGCCCTCATACATTTCAATCGCATCATCAATCCGACCTTCACGCTCGTATGCGGTGCCCAGCAACAAACCTAACTGCTGGTTGCCGGGAATGGCCTGCATGCCTTCCTCGAAAATTTCAATCTGCTTGTTGATGTCGCCGGTCTGCATGCTGGCAAGACCGGTATAGGCCGGCAACCAGGCATCGTTCTTCGCCAGTGCTGCCTGCAAGGTCTGCTGCGCGGCTTCACGGTCGCCGCTGCCCGCCTGCACCTGACTGAGCAGCGTGGCCGCGTGCAGATGCTCCGGATACTCTTTGATGTGCGCTTCCAGATAACGCTCCGCCGCTTTCTGACCTTTCGTATCGATCAGCGCTGCTGCGTAACCCTGCAAAGCCTCCGGCGAAGCCGGCGCTTTTTCGAGCGACTGAGCAAAATAGCCAATCGCTTCATCAGACTCATCCTGAATTTGCAGCACACTACCTAACAGATACTCGGCCAGGCCAGTGTCGTCAGCATATTCCTGCAAGCGGCGCGCTTCTGTCTCTGCCGTCACATACTGCTGCTGATTCACGAGCAAACCAATCAGCATCTGCGACGAACGCGCATCGTCAGGCACCAGAGTCAAACGGCTTCGCAGCAAGGCTTCCGCTTCATCGATCTGTTGATCAGCAAAGAGGATCTGTGCCAGCTCCATGGTTGCAATCTGATTCTGCGGGTTGATCTCCAGTACTCGGCGGTAGGCATCTTTCGCCAGAACGCGGTCACCCGCCTGCAGGTGCGTGCGGGCCAACAGGTAATGCGCCCGCTCCTGCTGCGGTTCTTTACGCAGAACATCGCGGAAGTCGTTAATGGCATCACGATACTCGCCGTCCACCAATGCCAGGCCACCGTGCATCATGAGTGCTTCGACATTACCGGAGTCGACTTCCAACACGCTGTCGATGTACTCGCGACCTTCATCCACTTTGTCGTCACGAAGTAACATACGCGCGATCTGATTCTTTGCCGTCAGACCCTGATCGGAGTTCTCTGCCCCGGCGACCACGCCCTTATAGGTATCCATGGCCAGTTCCGGCTTACCGGTCGCTTCATACAAACGTCCGAGCGCGATCTGCAGTTCGTATTCCTCGGGAGCTTCATCAACAAACTGAACCAGCGCCTGTTCCGCGACTTCAGGTTCGCGGACATTGGCCAGAAACTGCACCAAAGCGAGGCGGGCCGACAGGCTTTCAGGGTCGGCATCGACAATATCGCGCAGCAGCTGTTCCACGTCATCCACGCGGCCCTGCGTCAGCAGGAACTGCGCCAACCGGTAGCGGAACGAGTTGTCTTCCGGATACGTATTGATCAGATCGCGGTACTCACTTTCCACATCGGCAACACGATTCAAGCGCTGATAAATCTCGATTCTCAGCAACCGCAACGTGCGGGTATCTTCAACCGAACCGAGACCCTCATCGATCAGTGCCAACGCTGCTTCCGGATCATCCTGAGCGGTAACACCAACTAACAGGATCAGCGCTTCAGCCTTGGCTGGATCCGCTGCCAGCACTTTCTCCAACTCAACCTTGGCGGCTTCCAGATCGCCGTTCTGAGCCAGCAAACGCGCATTCAGGGTCAGAGCATCCAGGTTACCGGAGTCTTGTTCCAGCACGGCATCAACTTCCGTCTGAGCTTCGGGAAACATTCTGGCCGCTGCATACAAGCCGCCCAATTTGATCCGGGCATCGATCTGGGTCGGGTCAATATCGACGGCAATTCTCAGGCTGTTAAAGACGCCCTGAAAGTCGCCTTCCTTCTCAAGGATTTCCGCCAGCAG
>CAYLLI010000149.1:0-5522 GCA_964384295.1 uncultured Chromatiaceae bacterium | reverse complement strand
CCATTTCTTCCAACAGTTCTATAAAGATGGCACGGCCATCCTTGTTGCGCCCGCGGGTGAGGGCGGAGATATAGGTACGCTCTGCCAGCAACACCATCGCCAATTTGTCTTTCAGAGGCCACGGCCGGAAGTACCCGGGCGGATGACGAATGAGCTCGGCGTTGTCATCAAGACTCACATAAGAAGGCAGGTTGCCTTTGCCGGGCGGCGTAAACATCTGCAGCCACGCACTGTCGAGCACGTTGCGCTGCACGTGATGTTGCATCAGGCCGTAGACCACGAGCTTTTTGCCGGGAATCTGCGGCAGTTTTTCCTCCAGCATCTGCACCGACTGAAACGTGCCGTAACCGGGCACGCCAAAATTAAAGACGTTCAAAGACGGGTATAACGCCTTGGTTTTGTAGGCCAGTGTTTCGTTGTCGCTGATCGCGAAGCCCATCGTGATGGAACCACCGACAAACACAATGCTGGGTTGCGCGTTGTTGAACGGCGCGTTGTTGAAGCTGGTGTAGCGGCTGCCGTTGTCAGCGATGTTGACGGTGATTTGCTCAACGTCGTCGCTGTAGCCCGGATAAATATACTGACCCGGGCGGTTGGTCCACGAGCGCACCGGGTCCGGCATGACGATCTTCGTGCCGATGTCCTGGTTGCGAACCAGATCTTCGGCCAGTGCCCAAGGTTCCCAGGGCTTATAGCCCATCAGCCGCAGCGCGACTTCTGCCAGCGTCAGCGAGACGAGCAAAGCAACGACGGTGGCGATGACTGCGAGCAGCGCGGTTCGGCCCGCCGGTTTAGAAGAGGTTGTCATGGGGTGTCCGGATTCAAGCAGAACCCTCTGTATAGCAGCAAGACTTGCGCGTTCGCAAGCACGCTCGCGGCTAGCGGCTAAGCACTACCCGGTAACGCGCCGCGCCGTCTTTCAGATGGGCAACGGCTTCATTGACCTGCTCAAACGGATAGTGCTCGGTCTGCGGTTCAATGTTGTGGCGCGCGGCAAACTCGAGCATCTCCGCGATGACAGCAGGGCTGCCGACCGGTGACGACGACACATTCAGTTGTCCGGCCATCAGCTGCATAACATTGATTTCGGCAGGCTCCAGCGTTGCACCAAGAAAGTGCAAACGACCTTTGGTTGTCAGTGTGCCGAGATAGCCACCCCAATCGAGTGATACGTTCACAGTGGAAAGAATCAGATCGAACCGTCCGCGCGCAGAAGCCAGCGCTTCCGGGTCGCGTGAATTCAGCGTGTGATGCGCACCCATTGCGAGCGCTTCGTCGCGCTTGGCATCGGTTGACGTGAACGCCGTGACTTCGCAGCCCCACGCGCGACAGAACTTAATCGCCATGTGACCAAGACCGCCGATACCAATGATGGCTACCTTGTCGGTCGGCTGCACATCAAATTGCTTCAGCGGGTTGTAGACGGTAATGCCGCCACAGAACAAAGGCCCGGCTTTCGCAGCATCCATATCATCAGGGAGCGGTACCGCTGAACTGGCCTGCGCGCGGACTTTTTCAGCGAAGCCGCCGTGGTGCCCGACGATGGTACCGGTGGCGGTGCCGCAGAGGTTGTGATCGCCGCTCATGCAGTTGTGACAGTCCATGCAGTAGCCGCTGTGCCAGCCAAGCCCGACGGTTTGCCCGACAGACAGGTGATCGACATCGCTGCCGATGGCTGCCACGGTGCCGACCACTTCGTGTCCGGGCACGAGCGGGTACTGACTCATGCCCCAATCGTTGTTCATCATGCTGACGTCGCTGTGACAAATGCCGCAGTGGAGTACATCAATTTCAATCTGATCATGCCCGAGCGGCCCGGGATCATAGTCGAACGGTTGCAACTCGCCGCCGGGTTCTGTGACTGCATAGGCTTTAATCATTGCGTTCTCCGCGCTGGTGTTGTTTTGGTTTCGTCGCGGGCCGTGAGACGGATTCCATGTGCTGCGTCAGCTTGCCCCGGCCAGCAGCTGTTTGTACCACTTGCGGAACAGCAGTGACGGGCTGTCGGTGGGGGCCGACACTTCATTCGGGTTGCTCAACACGCAGCCGTCCTGACTCTCAACGATGGCCCGATCCTCATCCAGTACCTGTTTGTCGGTGCTTTGCGCGCGGGCTATCTGAGGCTCAACATCAGCAACCGTCGGCACCATTCGCACGTTCATCACGCGCGAGCAGTTGTCGTTTACCGGCACGCAGAACACGTGCAGCGTTCTGTAGGGCGGCGCGCCGAAGTGCAGCACCGCCATGTTGGGTTTGTACCACTCAAGCGGAAAACCTCGTTGGTTCGGTCCTGTTGCTGTGGTCAGATCGTAGCCGTAAGGCTGCTCAGTGTGATTGATGTACGACACTGCGCCATTCTCTGCGTAATCGTGCAACCAGCCACCGATGGAGGCCTGATGCGCGTACGGCGGGTGCGTAAAGTCGATAAAGTTTTCCAGCGCGCGCGTCCAGTGAGCCGCCCATTCCTGCGTGTAGCAGGCATACGCCTCAGGGTTGCCCAGCATCGTGTCGGGCAATAGCGGGTCGGGGATGCTGGCCATTTCTTCGCGGCTTAACGGCTGCGTGCTGGTGTAGACCCAGATGCAGCCGCCGATCAATCGAGTCGGCAGTGCGGTCGCGCGAATTTTCTTGATCGCCTGCGCATTCAGATCATTCATCGGTACCCGCGTGCAAGCACCGCTGCCGGTAAACCGCCAGCCGTGATAGCGACAGCGGATTTCGCCTTCAGGCGTAACATCTCCTAACGATAGCGCTGCACCCCGGTGCGGGCACTTGTCGAGCAGGGTATGCCATTCACCGCTTAAATCTTTAAAGATAACGAGCTTCTCGCCGGCTATTTCAGCCGGCATCGGGTTGCGGTCGATCTGCGTCAGCGGCAGTACCGGTGTCCAGAGGTTGGGAAACGTTTCGAACATGGCGTTGCGGGTGACCTCAACAAGTGCCGGTGATGGTTTTTTGGTTCCGGTCAGCGTATTTTCTATGCATCTAACCGCAGTCAGTATTGCACAGGAACAGAGTTTGTGAGCGCCGACAATATCCGCAGCAGCAGTGCCTGGACATTTGAACAGATTGAAACGTATCTGCACGACACAGTGATTCCTGTTCGTCTCGCCAGTCTGTCAGACGGTGCGCCGCTGGTCAGTTCGCTGTGGTACCTGTATGAAGAAGGCGCTTTGTGGTGCGCCACACGACCGGACGCGAAGCTGATCGAGTGGTTGGCGGCAGCGCCTCGCTGCGGCTTCGAAATCGCCGGTGACCAAATGCCCTATAAAGGAGTGCGTGGGCAGGGTGTGGCGACGTTGCATGCGGAGGCCGGCGAGGCCGTCTTGTTACGACTGATCGACCGCTACGTTCAGGACCGCAACAGCGACTTCGCCCGCTGGCTCATTGCGCGGAGCGAGGGCGAAGTCGCGGTGAAGATTGTTCCCGATTGGCTGACGTCGTGGGATTTTTCAGGACGAATGAACTGACAGCTGAACGCTGCGAGCGGCGGCTGTGTCAGCCCTGAGTCGACAGGTTGGCTTGCCGGGGGTTTAGTCGTCGCTTTCAGGAATTGCGTACGGCAATGTCAGTTGTTCGACGGTTTTCGTGCCGGCTTCATCCAGGCTCAGCTCAAGTGCTGCTTTGTCCAGCGAGACCACGGCTAGAAAGTGCGTTTCGCTGCCGTCGCTGATCGCATCCACGATCTGACCGGCGGCCTTGCCTTCGGCATACAGTTTGCCACCCGGGGCGGGAGCGTCACCCGTGATGCGAAAGAGCAGCGAGCGCCGCTTAATGCGCCCGAGGTTCTGGGTGCGGGCAATAATTTCCTGGCCGATATAGCAGCCTTTTTTAAAGCTGATGCCGTCGAGCAGATCGAGGTTGACCTGCTGCGCGACAAACTCTTCCTGCGTTTCCGGCAGGATTCGCGGAATGCCGCTTTGTACGCCGCGCAGCCAGAAGTAGCCGGGTTCGACTTCATCGATTTCTTCGTTGTCGACATCGACGATGTCGGGGATCACGTAAATTGAGCGGGTAGAGTCACCGCAGACTTTGGCGATAAAACCGTTTTCATCGGAATACACATCGGCTGCGGCGTTGGCCGTTTCACCGTCGGCACCATCGCCCAAACCAATAATCGTGACCGGCGCGATTTCAATCGTGGCTTTGGCACGCAGCAGATACATGCTGAGTTTTTTGTGCACGCTTTCCACAATCCCGGCCGGCATGATCAGCCAGATGCTGTCCTGCCAGTCGACCAGCTGACAAATCGTGACCAGCCGGCCTTTGTTGTTGCACCAGCCCGCGAGCATCGTGGTCGAAGGCTCCAGCAGGCTAACGTCGTTGGTCAGCTGACCGTTCAGAAAGCTGATCCGCTCTTCGCCCGACACTTTCAGTGCTGCAAGCCCGTCTTCACCGTCGAGGCGGGTATACCAGGGGAGGTTGGTGCTGTTTTCTTCGGTCATGGGGTCTCTCTGTGTGGGCCGGCGGGCGCATTGTACGACAGAACAATGCCCGAATTGTTCGTGATTGGCGCCCATTGCCTGCGCATCAGGATTCTTCGCAATCCGCCGACTGAACAGGCCGGCGGTAAGCCGCGGTGCCCTTAGGCGGGTTTGGTATGTTGCTGGCTTCGTTATTACAGGAAAATCCTATGTCAGCGTCCAATACCGGTCAGTTCGTCTCCAGCCCCATGCGGGACAACTGGTATCAGCGCAGTTCTTATCTGGGCTCGAGTTTTGCGCTCATTACCACGGTCGATGAGAACGGCGAAACGAATATTGGCCCATACCAGCTAAGCTTTCCGTTTGAAGTGAACACCGGGCGTTCGTGGATGGTGATTAGTCGCAGCACATCGAACACGGCAACCAACGTCTATCGCACGAAAAAATGCGCGCTCAATTTTATTGAGTACGACGAATCCACCATCGAGACGATTCTGAAGTTCGGCTACCCCGGTCAGACCACCGCAGAAAAGATGGCGTACAACATCTTCGATCTGATCGACAGTCCGACCGAAGGTCGGGAGTCGAACGAGATCTATCCGAAAATTCTGGCGGATGCGTATCAGGTGTATGAGTGCACACTGGATGTCGACCGCATCAACGAGAACCCGATTCTGCGGGACTCGAAGTCGGCACATCTGTTGCTGAACATCGACAACATTCTGGTCAAAGAGAAGTGGATGGGGTTGGTCGACGGCAGTGGTGACGAGATGCCGCGCATTCCGCTCACCTATGGCTTCAGAGGCGGCGCCACGTTCTGGTTTGGTGATGTTCAGCCGGCGTACAAGTTGCCGATTCCCGACATGGGTGCCAAACACGAAGTCGTGCATTACGAGGCCAACCGGATGGACGATGAAGTGCGCTTCACGATGGATGCCTGCAAGCAGCTCACCGGTATTCCGAATGCCTTCCTGCAGAATGTACTCGGCGGCATCGTGAAACAGGCCAAAGCCCGTGGTGTGACCAACGTTGATGAGGCGTTTGTGCTGGCCCTGAACGCCGAACGCGACGAATAACGCACTTTTTTGGAATTAGTCT
>CAYLLI010000148.1:0-5529 GCA_964384295.1 uncultured Chromatiaceae bacterium | reverse complement strand
GCCATCTTTAAAGAACTGATGGAAGAAATGGTCGCAGTGAGTCGTGATAACGATGCCGACGTGCTCGTCATGTTTCTGAAAGTCGGCGACAGAAAACGCCCGTGGTTTGAGGAAGATCTGAACGCAACGGGCGTGCAATTTCTTAACTGCGAGAACAGCGAAAACTTAGTGTTTCAGGATGAGTACATCGTCAAAGGGGAAACCCACCCCAATGACCGCATGAACACGCTCTGGGCCAAGTGCCTGTCTGACTATCTGGAAGCGCACACGCAGCTGATCACGACACCGGCTGCTGCTAACTGATTCTGCACGGCAGCACTCTCAGCGGCGTGCGGCATAACACCTGCAACCCGAATTATGTTAATTATTGATGCGAGGCGTTAGCTGCAAAGCTACACTCGCCTCAGGCATCAATAACGCCTGCGCCAGCTGCGCAGCAACAACACGTAACGATGCCGCAATGTCAGGGGACTAGATTAAAGACACTATTGCTGCTGCCGGCGGACCGAAAGGCCGGCTGTTCAGGGAGAACGATAGGTCGTCTTACTTCAGGGGGAAACAATGGCTACGGAACGCCGGTTTAATCGTATACAACATCGTGGGCTTACTGCCGGGCGACCATTCGCTGCCGGAACATTGCTGGCGATCGCGATGCTTTCATTTGCAACACCTGCCGCTGCCTGGGTTGATCTCGACAACGATCTAATGCGCGACAGCTGGGAAATCACCAACGGACTGAATCCGGATGACGGCGCCGACGCGCTGCTCGACCCTGACGGCGACGGGCTCAGCAATCTTGAAGAACACGATGCGTACACGGATCCGAATAACCGTGACAGCGATGCTGACTGGGTGATCGACGGCGCTGAGGTCAACATTCACAGCACGAACCCGAATTCGGTGGACACGGACGGTGACGGCGTTACCGATTTTGGCGAACTGTTCGCCGGCACCCCGGCCGGAACCTACAACATCGATGCCGACAATGACGGAATGCCCGCACCCTGGGAACTCGCCAACGGGTTTGACCCGGACAACCCCGCCGACGCACTGACGAATGCTGACACCGATGGCTTGAACAACCTGCAGGAATACCAGAACGAAACAGACCCGCGCAATGCGGATAGCGACGCGGACTGGCTGCGCGATGACATCGAAGTGAACACCTACTTCAGCAACCCGAATGACATCGACTCGGATGGCGACGGTCTGCTGGATTTTAACGAAGCGTATCTCGGGCTGTCTCCCATTCAGAAAGACACCGACGGCGACGGCATGGAAGACAAATGGGAACTGGACAATGGTCTGGACCCGCTCGACCCGGCCGACGCCACTGCCGACGCTGATGCCGACGGACTCGATAACCTCGGCGAGTTTCAGTTCGATACCGACCCCAACTATCGCGACAGCGACGGCGACTGGTTGCCGGACGGCACCGAGGTTTATGTGAGCGGCACCGATCCGCAAAACCCGGACACCGACGCTGACGGTGAACTCGACTTTTCCGAACTCTGGGGAGGCACCGACCCCCTGCTCTTCTGGAACCTGACAGACACCGATGGCGATGGCATCAGCGATGACTGGGAAGCCGCCAACGAACTCGACGCCGGCAACGGCGCTGACGGTAATGCTGACGCCGACGGGGATACGTTCAGCAATTACGAAGAGTTCCGGCTTGGTAGCAACCCAAACGACAGCTCCAGCACACCGCAGATACTCCAGAGCTACAGCGAATCGTTTGAGTCCACTCCCGTCGGCAATGCCTGGCAATCCACCGCGGCAGGCGATGACCGTCGCTGGGACCGCTATTGCAAAACCGGCAGCGACGGTAGCTGTTCACTGGGTGCAGGAGCAGCCGGTTCTTCCGGCAGCTGGTACAGCCGTACCGCCGCAGGCAGCTTAAGCTTCGACTATCGTGTCGCTGCCAATGCCGCCCTGAACGTCTATGTAGACGGTGCCCTTGTGCTTGCAGCCGGCCCGACGGCAGGCTGGCAGTCGCAGAGCGTTCCGGTGACAGGCGGCATTCACGAAGTCCTGTTCGAGCAAACCGCGGGCAACCCGCGTGACAGCCTGATCGACAACGTTCAGTTTGCGTCAACCAATGTCGGCCTTGCGACCCGTCCGCAAAACCTGACCTGCCTCGCACCGCCCGTAGTGCCGGTACCAGTGGATGTGGAAGTCACCTTCCCCTACCCGGAAGCCGAAGCCGTCGGCGATTTCTATAAAGTAACCAAAGTGCTGCAGGCACCGGGTGACAACAGCCGCTGGTACCTGCTCGAGCAAGAAGGACTGATCAAATACTTTGATATCGATGATCCGGATAACGTCGTCACTTGGCTGGACTTCACCGGCAACATCAAGTTTGACGGCGAGATGGGCCTGCTTGGTCTCGCCTTTGACCCGGACTACCCGAACACTCCCGAAGTCTATGTCACCTACACCGGCTATCCTGATCCTGTGCTTGAAGAAGACCCGGAGTTTCGGCTGTCGCGCATCATTCTGGACGACACGGAACAACCGCAGAACACGACCGAGGAAATTCTGCTGCGTCAGGATCAGGACACGATCTATCACCACGGCGGCGACCTGCGCTTTGGTGACGACAACATGCTGTGGGTAAGCACCGGCGACGACAGCAAAGCGACGGAGGCTCAGGATACCGACAGCACCTACGGGGCAATTCTGCGACTCGATGTGCGCGGTGTCGGCTATCCTTTGCCCGGCTACAACATTCCTCCCGGCAATGCGTTCCCCACGCCTCCGGGTGACCCCGGTTACCGCTGTGGCGATGAGATTGTTAACAGCAATAACTGCCCTGAGATCTGGGCCTGGGGTTTCCGCAACCCGTGGCGCTGGAGTTTTGATCCGGTCGACTCAAACAAGCTGTGGGTTGGTGATGTCGGCTACAACGACTGGGAAGAAGTCAGTCTGGTTGAGGCCGGCAAGAACTATGGCTGGGGTTGCTTTGAAGGCAACACAGTCAACGTACTGTCGAACAAGCCCTGCATCGGCCCGTTTGAGCCACCGGTATTTGATTACTCACACAACGGCTCAAACGCTGCCGTCATCGGCGGCTTTGTCTACCGCGGCTCCGCCATGCCGGGACTGGTTGGCAAATACATTTTCGGCGACGTCATGACAGGGCGAATCTACGCGCTCACACCCGATGGCAATGGGGGTTACAGTGATGAAATCCTGTTGACGACCAGCGGCGGTATCACCGGATTTGCCGAGGGACCGGGCAACGAGATCTATTTCAGTCGCTGGATTCCGGGCCGCATCGGCAAACTCGTGCCGGGCGACGACGCGCCGGAACCTGATGACGGTGATAACGTGCCGGAAAACCTGGTTGATACCGGCTGCGTTGACCCGGCCGACCCGACACAACCCGCTGCCGGTCTCGTACCGTATGACGTGCGCGCCAAACTTTGGTCAGACGGGGCGGACAAACACCGCGCAATGGCGATACCGGACGGCACGCAGGTTACCGTCGATGCCGACGGCGACTTCATCTATCCGGTGGGCTCGGTGCTCTATAAAGACTTCTGGCTCAATAACAAAATTATTGAAACGCGATTGTTGATGAAGCGTCAGGACGGCAGCGATGCGAAGTGGGAAGGCTTCTCCTACGAGTGGAACGCCGAGCAGACCGAAGCAACGCTGACGTCCGGCAAAACGACAACCATTGATGGTCAGGAATGGACCTTCCCGAATCAGGTTCAATGCAGAAACTGTCACACCGAAGCGGCGAACCACGCTCTCGGGCCGGAAGTGGTGCAACTGAACCACGACATTGTGTACGAGCAAAGCGGCAACACCGCGAACCAACTCGAAACACTCGAAGCGATCGACTACTTAAGCGCACCTTTGGGTGATGTCGACGGGCTCAGCACCATGCCGGATCCGTTTGACGTCAACGCCGACCTCGGCGACCGGGCACGCGCCTATCTGCACGCGAACTGCGCCGGCTGTCACCGGCCCGGTTCCGTCGTGCCATCACCGATGGATTTCCGCTACGACACGCCCCTCGACAGCATCGCCGCTTGCGATGAGCCGCCGGGCCTCGGTGATCTGGGCATCGGTCCGTCGGCGCGACTGATTGCACCGGGCAGCGCGGCGGACTCGGTCATTGTTAAGCGAATGGACGAACGCACCGGCGAACAAATGCCACCGCTCGGAACAGCGATCGTTGATGATGACGCGATACTGCTCATCAGCAACTGGATTGACAGTCTGAGCGGCTGCACACCATAAAAAAAGCCCGGCGTTTGCCGGGCTTTTTTGCCTCTGTGTCTGGTTTCTGTATTCCTAATCTTCAGTGTCGTCCGACTCGGAACGAAGGAAACCGCCGGCACTGTTCAACGACTGACTGAACACGCCCGCGAAACTCGCGGCAAAGTTCAGCCCGGTCAGATCGGTATTCACAGCAATTGAGCTCCACGCATCCAGTGACGGGAAACCGCCGCAGGCTTCAGCGCTCTGACAAATGACAAAGTCATTATCAATATCGCTGCCGGCGATAATGCTGTAGTTGCCTTCCGCAAGACCGGTGAACGAATAGTTCAATACACCATTCACTGTGTTGCCGGAAAACTCACCGAGAATCTCGCCGACCTGGTCATCGATCAGCAACACGTAAGCCGTGCCGATAGTACCACCGGCAGCACCGGACGTTTTCTGCACAATAACCGGAACCGTGGCGGTGTTCTGATCCGTGGTAAAGCTCACCACAGTCGCAAACGAACCATCGGTCAGACCGCTGCGATCAACGGTAAACGTGTAGGTGCCAAGGCCGTCCCCGTCCACATTGGTCGCCGCTACGTTCAGCCACGGTGCGGGTGGGTCCAGCGTGATGTTCAGATTGGTAATCGCACTGCTGGTGCTGACGTTACGTACGTTAATCTCGATCGTGTTCTGCACCGAGCCAAAGCTTACTGAACCCGGCAGGACTGACACCGCAGGATTAATCACCGGCGGCGTGCCCACCGCACTAATCGCCGCAATCACGGCTTTTTGCGCATCGATCAGACCGTAGCCGTACAGGTCATCACGGCCTGCTGCGCCTAAATCTTCCGTCAGGTCACCGTTAATCAGCAGAGCATCAAACTCATCGGGCGTTAACCCGCCGTTGACCGAACGCATCAGTGCGGCGACACCTGCCACGTGAGGCGCTGCCATCGACGTACCCTGAAAGAACGGGTAAACAAACTCAATACTGTTCGCACCGTCGTTGCCGCCCGTGCTAAGTACACCGTCGGCGTAACCGTCGCCGGTGCGATCAATAGAGGTATCACCGCCGGGTGCTGCAATGTCAGTATTCACACCACGACTGGAGTAGCCTGTGATTGCCTGACCGGCATCCACGGCGCTGACAGAGACCACGTTGTTGTAACCGGCCGGATACACGGCGGCTGTATTGCCGTTGTTACCCGCGGCCGCAATGACAATCACGCCGGCAGCACGAACCTGATCAAATACGTCCTGATCCGCCTGACTAAAACCGCCGCCACCGAGGCTCAGATTGATGAC
>CAYLLI010000147.1:0-5699 GCA_964384295.1 uncultured Chromatiaceae bacterium | reverse complement strand
AGCGTCAAGCTGCTTGAGCGTTTGATTGCAAAGGTGGACTGGCGCCGGGACACCATCAGCCTCTACGGCCGCAGTCATAAAATCCCCAGATTGCATCAGTGGTATGCCGACCCCGGGCTTAGTTACAGTTGGTCCGGCATCACGATGCAGCCGACACCCTGGTTTGAAGAGCTGAGCTCGCTGCGTGAGCAGGCAGAGGCGGTTGCCAGTGCCCCGTTCAATTCTGTATTGGTTAACTACTACCGTGATGGCAATGACAGCATGGGCTGGCATTCTGATGATGAGCCTGAGTTGGGCCCGGCTCCGGTCATTGCCAGTCTGAGTCTGGGTGCCCCTCGTGATTTCAAGCTGCGCAGTCGCGACCCTGACAGCAGCGAAACTCATACCTTAAATCTTGAGTCGGGCAGTTTGCTCGTCATGTCCGGTCAGTCGCAGCGAGACTGGCAGCACTCTTTGCCTAAGCGAAAGCGTGTTTTTAAACCGCGGGTGAATCTGACATTCAGGCAGCTGCTGGTCTGAGCCTTGTCTGAGTCTGTCAGCGTTTTTCTGCGACGATGCCGGCGTGGTCGCGTTCGCTGCTCCAGCGCGTTGCGCCCTGCAAAAAACGGCATTCAATCGTTTTTAGTCCTGCTTGTTCGCAGACCCGCCTTAAAATATCAGGGTCCATCGGGTTGATGAACGAGGGATGCTCTGAGGCATCGGTGCCGGGTGAGAGAAAGTCGCTGTAGTTATCGAAATAGGCCGGCCAGTCCTCGCCTGCCGCTTTGCGTCTTTCATAGTCTGCCGACTGCGCCGCCCAAGGACCTGTATACGGTGAATCGGCAATCAAAAACAGCCGTCCTCCGGGTGTCAGCCACTCAGCCATTTTACCCACGGTAGTCTCGACATCTTGTCCGGTTAAAAAATGCAAAACCCGTGACGCGATAATCGCGCCGAAACTGCCGGCCGGAAAATCAACGTTCGGTAATGCGCCGGCGACCGTGCGAAAGCGGGGCAGCTGTTCCTGCGGCACTCGCTGCTGGAGGATCTCAAGGTGTTTCGGCTCGATATCACAGGCGCACACCGAAGCCCCGTTGTTCAGTGCTGCCAGTGTAGCGATGCCGTAGGCGCAGCCGACATCCAGTACCTCGCCATCCGCCTGTCCCGCGTAATCGGCAAATTGCTCAGAGATCTCATCGAGCGCTTGGGTCATCCAACCGGTGTTGTTCAGCGTAGGAATCAGTCCTTCAACCGGTGACTCGGGCAATACGTTCTTCTCATCACTCATCATTACGCTCCGTTGGTCAGCTGAGTCGGGCGGCAGGCAGAAAGATGCTCACCAGCAGTCCGCCACCGGGCCTGTTTTCAGCTTTGGCGCTGCCGCCGTGCTGGCGAAACACACGCTGGACAATGGCGAGCCCCAGACCACTCGACGGGCCTCCGTTGTCGTGCTTTATCTTAAAGTAGGGCTCAAAAATAGCCTCCAGGTGCTCCGGCGCAACTCCCGGTCCGCGGTCAGCAATCGTCACAGCAATGCCCGGCAGAGATTCGTTCAGGCATCGCCGGGCTGTCACTTCAATCTCAGAGCCGTGCGGTGCAAACCGAATCGCGTTGCGGATAATGTTTTCAAGCCCGCGTTCGAGCAACTCAGGATCGCCGATAACCGTCAGGTCTGATTCGGTGTCCAGCGTCAGTAAGCAGCCGGCCTTGTCCGCTTCAATAGCATTGGCTTCGATAATATCAGCGAGCTTGCGGTTGATGCGTACCAGTTGCTGACGCACCGTTATCGGTGCATCGAGACTGGAGTATTCCAGCATATCCCCAATCACCTGATTCATCCGGCAGATCTCGGTTCTTAGCCGGTGCTGATCGGGTTTGCCGTCGGTTTGTTCTTCGGCCAGTTCAATCGCGGCTTGCAGCCTTGCCAACGGTGAGCGCAGCTCGTGAGACATCTCCTGAAACAGCGACTCCCGGCCTTCAATGAGTTGCTGCAACCGTGCCGCCATCCGGTTGAAGTCGTCGGCCAGTGCACCGAGTTCATCCTTTCGACCCGCCAGCTGTAACGGCACTCGTGCTTCAATATCACCGCTTGCCAGCTCCCGCACGGCCAGCTGTAGCTGGCCGACCGGTCGGGTGATCGTGCGCGCGATCAGCCACGCCACGCAGGCGATCACCAGTAAAGCAACTGTCGTCAGACCCAACAACGTGGCCTTGCTGCCCCACAATGAAATGCCTTTGGGAATGATCAGAAAGGAGTAACTCGTGCCTGCCGGCGAGGTAATGGTGGGTGCTAAGCGGACCGGTTCAAAGTTGCTGATTCCGGCATCGTCACTGCCGATGACGGAGCTTCGTATGAATCTGTCGTATTCCTCGGGAATTCGTTTTCCGAGTAAGTCCCGACCTTGTTGGTCGAGTATGTAGATGCTGACGTTGTCAGGGATCTCTGCTGCATTGTTCATCCAATCAACGAGTCCGTCTTCGCCACGCTCTGACAGAATGACCGCCGCTTCCTCTGACAGCGTGCTTTGCCGGGTATCCACGTAACCGCTGAGTTCCCAGGCAGCGATGGCACCGAAACTCCCGGCACCGATCACTACGAACGCTGTCAGCGCTGCGCCGATATACAGGGCAGTGCGAACATAGAAACGGGAGTAGCGAGATTCCATTAGCCGAGCTCGTTAAGAACGTCCATGTCGAGCACATAGCCATGCCCGCGCAGCGCCCGAATGCACTCTTTTGCTACGCCGGCGGCTGCCAGCTTCTTGCGCAGCTTGCTAATTAATGTGTCGATGCTGCGGTCGTAGGGCTCGAGTGCCCTGTCCAGTGCTTTTTCGGTGAGTGCGGAGCGCGACAGCACCTCGCCGGGATGCTGCAACAACTGCTCCAACACTCTCAATTCAGCAGCGGTGACATCAACCGCGACTCCGCGAACATCGACTGCGCGCCGGCTGAGATCAAGCCGAACGGGCCCGGCCGACAGTTCGGTTGGCTGACCGGCCGTGGTCTGCGAAGTGGACCGCTTTAAAATGGCCTGAATTCTTACTGCCAGTTCGAGTGAGCTGAAGGGTTTGCCAAGATAATCGTCTGCGCCCCGCATTAATCCGTGAATGCGATCCGGTTCATCGCCGCGCGCTGTCAGCATGATGATTGGCGTTTCATGGGTCCTGCGAACGGTTTCTAGGACCTCGAACCCGGACATGCCGGGCAGCATCACATCCAGAACGATCAGGTCGGGCTTGAACGAGCCGAGCAGGCTGATGCCGCTTTCGCCGGAAGCGGCGGTTTTCACTTCGAACCCCTGTAACGCCAGATATTCCGAAAGCATTCCGGATAGTTCGGCATCGTCATCGATAAGCAGCAGTTTTGCGGAGACGTTGGTCATAGGGAATTTTTTCAGCTTAACGGAATTTACAGACTCCGTCTGCGGTCACACGACGCGGTTTTTCGTCGAATCGACCGTCCAGACCGCTTTAGCCGACTGCATTTGGCGTTGTTAACCAACTGTTAACACACGGGAAAAGCTAACTGTCGTAGACTAAATTCATCATGTCAGCGTGTGCTGGCAAGAGTTTTAAGGGAGTAGTTTGATGTCTGAACAAACCATGCAGTCGGGAGCACAAGGCGGACTTAAGGGTCTGTTATACCGGCCACCCTGGGTGGGCTTGTTGGCATTTTTTGTCGTGTTTTTGTTTCAGGGTCTCGGACACACCGTAATGATTGTTATGGAGAATGTCTGGCCCGGTGAAGAATACGTTTACGAGTCGGCCTTCGCGATGGGGTTGGCGGGTGCGCTGCTCTTGTTCTACGGCATGCGCAGTGACAATGAAGTGACCGCAACCTGGCTGGGCTTCTGGGCGGGGTCTTTTCTGTGGACCGGATGGGTTGAGTTTGCGTTCGTTTGGGCGGGCGACTTTTTGGCTGTGCCCGATTTGATGGATCCGTCAATGCCGGGCGAGATCGCAACCAAGGCTGAGTATCTGGTGATGATGTCGTCCGTCGGCGTGATGGGTGCGACGCTGGTGTATTACATCTTTAATCCGGAAACCAAGTGCAACATGTTTCTGTGGATGCAGCGCAATCTGAAGATGAAAACCGGCAAGCCGACGAAAGGTCACAAGCGTAACTTTGCTGCGATCACGGCACTTGAAACGATTTACGTTGTTTGGTTTTTCTACCTCGTGCTGTTGTTCCTCTACAACGAGGATATTGCCGGTGAAAAATCGACGGCGGCTTACGTGTTCTTTTTCCTCAATACCATCTGGGCTGTGTATCTGTTTCAGCGTCTGATGAAGTTTTGGCGGGTTACAACAGCGATTCGCTATGGCATTCCTACGGCCATCATCGCCTGGAATACGGTTGAGCTGATGGGCCGCTGGAATCTGTTTGTTTCAATTTGGGAGAAGCCGCAGGATTACGCGCTGGAAATGACCTTGTTTACTGTGGCTATCATCATTGCCGCAATACTGGCTGTGAAAACGCCATCGGGTCAGAAAGCGCAGTTGTCCAGAGACCAACTGGCCGGTTAGCAGCGCTTGCCCAGCAAGGGTGGCAGTTGGTTAAATAGAAACCGTGCGTAAGCACGGTTTTTTTATGGGTGATTTTTAGTGTCTGCAGAAAGTAAGTGGTTTGTTGTTTTAGGGTGTGTGTTTCTGGCGACCGGGGGGGCGCTTGCGGCGTTCGGGTTTCACGGGCCTGCTGATATTTTGCCGCCGGAGAAGCGCGCTTCGTGGGGCTGGGCCGTTGATATGCAGTTCTATCATGGCGGTGGTTTGATTCTGGTCGGAGTGCTGATGAACCTGTGTCAGCCATCCTGGTGGCTGCGTGGTGCCGGCGCATTGATGGCAGCGGGGATCGTAGTGTTTTCTATCTTCGTGTATCTCGGCTCCTTAGGCATAACGACAGCATTGGCCGGGTTCGTGCCTAACGGCGGATTTATGCTGATGGCTTCCTGGGTCGTTCTTGCCATTGGCGTTATTCGTCAGCCGTCGGGTAAGGATTAGACGATGGCAAACATTCAACTGTATTCATTGGCCACGCCTAACGGTCAAAAGGTATCCGTTGCCTTGGAAGAAATGGGCCTGCCGTACGACGCGCATAAGATTGATATTTTGCAGGATGATCAATTCACTCCCGAATTCATTGCGATCAACCCGAACTCAAAGATTCCGGCGATTGTCGATCCTGAGGGGCCGGGTGGAGAGCCGCATGCGGTGATGGAGTCGGGCGCAATCCTGCTGTATCTGGCGGAGAAGTCCGGACAATTTTTGCCCGCTGATCCGGTACTGCGTTCAGAAACCATTCAGTGGCTTTTCTTTCAGATGGGCGGAGTAGGGCCGATGTTCGGCCAGTTCGGTCACTTCTATCGCTACGCCAAAGATGACTGCGATCATCCGTATCCGGTCACGCGGTACACCACTGAGACGAAGCGCTTGTTGGCGGTGCTGGAGAAACGCCTCGACGGCCGCAACTGGTTGGTCGATGATCAGATCACGATTGCCGATTTCGCCACAGTGCCATGGGTGGTTTGCCTCGACAAGTTCTATGAAGCTGCCGAACATCTGGGCCTCGATAGCTATACGAATGTGCAGCGCTGGGTTGCTGCCTTTCTTGAACGCCCGGCGGTGCAAATTGGTATGGGCGTGTGCGGGTTTGATGATTAATGTTGTGCTTTCGGTTTGGCAGTCCCGGGTCTTGGGGTAACCGTCAAAACAGTACGAACA
>CAYLLI010000146.1:0-5709 GCA_964384295.1 uncultured Chromatiaceae bacterium | reverse complement strand
ACAACATTCAGTGTGAAGATGACGGCAACCCGAAAACAGAAGATGAATGCATGCGAACCGATCCGCTTTAATTGCCGCATGCCGGGTTGCTTGCGCAGCCACGCAGAAAAAGGTCACAGCGCATGCTGTGACCTTTTTTTATACCGCTACCGTTTACGAACGACCGAAAGACCGGCGAGACCCGACATAAGCAACCAGGCGGCTGCAGGCACCGGCACGGGTGACGGGCCCTGGCCCGGCGCTGGAACGCTGGCGGAGAAATCAACGGCATTGTTGCCGGTGTCCTGTCCGGAAGCATCCCTCGACAGACTGACACCCGCGTCCACTAACATGGCAGGCTGACCCTCACCGGCGTTATTGATTCCCGCATCGCCGTATTGCAATGAATCCATCAGGCTGTCGCCAAACCATAGCTGAACAGCATCAGGCCCGTTCTGCCAGTCAACGTTGGCCACCCAGTCGGTGACTGCCGCAAGCGCCGAGTTTGCCGACGCCGTTGCAATGACAAGCAACCCATCATCCGGAATAAAGGCACCGGAGAGATCCAGCACCCGGTAAACATCACCATTGCCGCCATTAACGCCACGTAACTGCCAACCGTCCAGACTCAACCCTGCGGTTCCGTACAGCTCTGTAAACACGTCGTCGCTGTCAGCGCCGGGGCCGTCATACAGAACCTCCTGAATACGCACGGTCGATGCCTGCGCGCCGACACCTATCACTAGCAACAATACCCCTGCGGCGAGTTGCGCGCTGAATTCCAAACACTTCTGCATTTGATACACCTCCTTTTATAAGAGGGATCAAGTCTGCTAGTCACAGCGCACCGAACCGAGCAGCATTAACTGCCGGTTCAGCCAGTTATGCTGCCACCGGACATATCCGCAGCAAGCCGGCAGATACGAAAATCAGGCATAAAAAAAGCCCCGCGATGCGGGGCTTTTTTTGCCTTAGAAGGCTTACTCTTTTGCAGGCAACGGCTCGTTCTCTGCAGCGTAAACGCTGAAACTTGAGTCGTTCTTGCTGCCCCAGGAGCTTGGCGGCGGTGCCTGGAAGTACTCAGGCAGGCGCTCTTCAGCAATTTTCTTCAGCGGTGCAGGAATGTCGTCAACAGACTTCAGTTTCGTCATGAAGCTACGGAACACCAGTGAACCGTCTGCCTGACCCTGACGCATCCAAGGCAACCAAGGGCCAACGCGGGTCCAGGTGCCATCGTAATGAGCACTGGTGATGTCCTGGTTGGCGAGGTCTTTGTAATCGATAACGCGCTGGAAGATTTCTGCAATACGCAGAACCTTGCCGGCAGACTCACGCGGCCACTCTTCAGGGGTCAGCTCACTCGGGAATGCGGTGTGCACTTCGAAAGTTGAAAACACTTTCTCGCCGAAACGATTCCAACCCAGCGGCAGCGGCACTTCCATCAGGTTGCCGTCAAAGTCCATTTCAATCGCCGTACCAAACTTCTTGCTGACGATCAGGTGTGCGTTCACAGTCATGTTGTGAATCGGCTTCACATCGCACATCTCACCCGTGTACGGGTTTTTCCACTGATCAATGAATTCACCGGTTTTCAGGTCTTTATAGAACGCGAGTTCGCGGTTGAACACGCGGAACGAGCCGTCCGGCTGCTCTTCGGCACGAACGACGCCAAAGCCCTCAAAGCCGATCAGCGGCTTCAGCGGACGATCGCGACGTGTGTCACCGAAGACCGTACCGCCGAACCAGCCCGGCGTTTCGACAGTCGGGTCGAGATCTGCGGTGGCTTTAATAAATGAGCGTAGGCTCTGAACAGGATCCTGAAAGTCGACATCCTGCATGTTTGGCTGTGCGTCGGCCTGCTGAGCACCGGTTGACGCGCAGGCACTCATCATGGCGCCACCCGCCATCAAACCGCCAATGCCGGCCATGGATTGCAGCGCTTCACGGCGGCTGCGGGGTTTGTTTGTCCAATTGTCGTTCATAGTATCCTCCTCAGAACAAGGCGCTAATCATACCCGAAGCGACGGCAGAATCGGGCTATGGTGAGAAAACATTAATGAACTGCTCGCCAATTAACGGCCGTAGTCTTTCCACCCTGTGGCCATCAAATAATCGCTCAGTGAAACCAGCTCCGGGTAACGCTCACGCAAGGCATCAACGTCAGCGTCATAGCCCACTTCGTCGTACCAGCGAAACAATGGCCGCAGGGGCTTCGGGAACGTCTCCAGATAGGCCTCCAGCGGCATTCGGTTGTAGGCCACGGGAGCACCCATGACCTCGCTGAACGTATCGACATACTCCCGGACGGTCATCTTGTCGCCGGCGATGTTCTCGGCACGGCCGAGCCAGTCTTCGGGATGATCAAACGCCTCGCCGACAAAAAAGCCGATATCGCGAATGCTGATGAACGCGAGAATACGGTCCGGTCCTCGTGACTCGGTAATCCCGGTCTGCAGGGTTCGGGCCTGCTGTCGGTCGAAGTTCTCCATAAAGGCAACGGGTCGAAACACGGTATAGGGAACACCGCTGCTTACCAGATTCTGTTCAACCTGCATTTTTGGCGCCCCGGGAATGCCGTTGCCGGGTTCAGCGGCTGCCCCCGAGCTGTAGATCAGATGCTCAATACCTGCCCGACGGGCGGCATCAATGACGTTCTGGCCTTCTGCCACCTCGTTGCGGGAGAACCCGCTGTAGAAAAACACCTTGCGAACGCCGCGCATCGCGTTATCCAACGATGCGGCATCCCCGTAATTGCCCTGCACGAGCTCAGCGCAGCGCTCGCGAATGCGACCCGCCTTCTTGCCGTCCGGTTTGCGGGTCAGGCAACGGAGCGTGTAACCACGCTCGAGCAACTGATCAATAACGGCATTACCCTGACGACCGGTGGCGCCGCCGACCAGCACTAACTCAGCCTGCGCAGAAGCCGCCATACAGCAGGCCAGACACAGCAGTAACTTGAACCGGTAACGCATAAGTTTCCCCCGTCCTGATGCTGGCAGTAGCCAGCACACCTGTGATACAACGAGCGCATCACTCTGATTCAGTGAGCGCTCATCGATACCGTTCGAGTATGGGCAGAATGATGAGTCAGAGCAACAGAACAACTACTGCGGGAGCAATCTGATGAATTTACTGAAGACCAGCCTGATCGCACTTGTCTGTGCCGGACTATTCGCCTGCAGCAATCCTGATGACATGGAGACCGAAATGCCTGAGATGCCGGACTGGCAGAGCATTACCGGTACGGTGAGCTATCGGGAACGCATTATGCTGCGGCCTTCCGCCACGTTGAATGTGGTCCTGCAGGACGTCTCCAAAGCAGATGCGCCGGCCGTGCTGATTGCAGAACAAACCATTGAGAACCCGGGCAACGTGCCGATTCAATTCGACTTGAAGTACAACCCGGCAATTATTCAGGACTCAAACACATATGTTGTGCGCGCCACAATCTATGACGGCAGCGACGCGCAGTTCGTCACCGATACCGCCTACAACGTACTAACCCGTGGCGCCAGTAACAGCGTGGATCTGATACTTGTCTCCAGCAACAAAAGCAAAGCCGGTGCAGGTGTCGATGTCATGGATGTGAACTGGCAGCTAACCGGGATTAACGGCCGGGCAGCAGAAGCCGGGGCGGGCAACCAGCCGCTGAGCATTTTGTTCGACTCCGAAAATGACACCGTGTCTGGCTTTGCCGGCTGCAACCGGTTCACCGGCGGGCTCACCTATAAAGAAGGGCTCCCGGAAATCGGTGATGTCGCGATGACCATGATGGCCTGTGCCGACACAATGGCTCTCGAGCAGGAGTTTGTGGCTGCCCTGAACGCGTCAGAAGCCTACAAGATCATTGACGGTCAGCTGCGCACCTATGGTGCAGACGGAACAGAGCTGCTGATCTTCGATCAGGGCAACTAGATTCAGAAAGCCCGACTACGGAATTAGCCTGCCGGGGAATACTGGTGATCCGGGAATTCAACCACACGCCAGTAGTTGTCGACCAGTTCGACGGCCCGAATAAAGCTGCTGCCCATGTCTGACTTCAGCATGTACCCGGCAACGTTCAGGTTATAGGCCTCGAACTTGTCTTTGTCATCGTTGGACGTGGTAAGCATAAAGACCACCAGATGCCGCATTCGCTGATCGTCGCGAATTTTCTCCAGCAGCTCGATACCGTTCATGCGCGGCATATTGATGTCCATGATGACCAGGCTGGGTGCATCCTCCGGGTTCTCATCAAAGGTTTTCTCAAGGTACTCAAAACCTTCTGCGCCATCGCTGCATACATGAATCGGATTGCCGATCTTCAGCTTCTTCATGGCACGCTGAAACGCTTTTACATCAATGCTGTCGTCTTCGACCAACAGAATGTTGACCGGTTTGGTTTTCAATTCGCTCATTGCCCTATCCCTAAATTTTCAGTCTCGATGGTTTCTTCCATTTGAATTTCGGGCATGTCCTGTGGCGCCTTGTTCCAGACAAACTTGAACACCGTCCCGCCCTCTGCAGCAGGATGGAACCAGACACGGCCACCCTGCCAGTCAATAATTCGCTGCACGATCGCCAGACCCATGCCACTGCCCTCAGTATCGTCCCGGGGCTGCAGGGTCTGGAACATCTTGAAGACTTTCTCCGCGTACTCTTCCGGGATACCTTCACCGTTGTCTTCGACACCAATCAAAATGGAGTCGCCCTGATCCTGCGCATAGACACGAATCAAACCATTGGCCGGTTCCGGGTGATGCTTGATCGCGTTACTCATCAGATTGCGAAGCACGGTCTCGAGCGGTGCATGATGCGCCGCCAGAGTCAGCTGAAGTGACTCGTCGGCTTCAATCCGGAAACCATCGGGAGGACTGAGCAAAATCGCCACATCCTCGACGAAATCCTTCAGATCCAGTTCGCGCACATCGCCCACTTTGCGACCGGCGCGCGAGTATGCCAACAGATCATCCAGCAAGATCGCCAGACGCCGGGTGCGCTGACCCAGCAAGCCAAGATTCTCCTGAACATCGCCTTCTTCATAACCTTCAAGGTCATCTTCAAGCCAGTCGACAAGCGCCGAGATGGCCCGTAACGGGGCCTTCAAATCGTGAGAGGCCACGTACGCGAACTGTTCCAGATCCAGGTTGGAGCGTTTCAGCTCCTCACTTTTAGCCTCGAGCACGCGCTCGGCCTCACGTCGCTCGGTAATATCGATACCCAGCGTAATAATTCCGATAACAGCACCGGACGCATCGCGATGCGGCTGATGCGTGACGGCGAAGTAGCGGGTTTCGCCACTGAGCATGACGCGGGTGGTTTCTGAATGTACTACTTCGCCGGCAAGTGCGGCATCGTAACGCGGCTTACGTTCAGCAAACACCGTTTCGCCGACAAGGTCGCGAATGTGCAAGCCGATTAAGTCATCGATATCGCGATTGAAAATCTCGCGATACTGCGAGCTCATAAACTGCACGTGATAATTCACATCCAGATATGAAAACAATCCGGGAATGCCATCGACCATATCCTGCATCCGCGAGCGCGTGCGATTCAGCTGCGTCTCCAGTTCACGATGCTGGGTGACGTCGATAAACACACCCTTGATAATCAGGCCACCCTGGTCCTGCTCGACGGTATGGCCGCGACCACTCAGGTAACGCAGCGCGCCGTCACTTCGAACCACCCGAAACTCGCAAAAGAAGCTGCCGTTTTCCAGACACTCGTTGATCGCATCCTTGTAGAGCTGAA
>CAYLLI010000145.1:0-5720 GCA_964384295.1 uncultured Chromatiaceae bacterium | reverse complement strand
GGCGAGGGAATTTCGGCGAAGTTGCTTCGAGTGGCAGGACAAACCCGGCAGAACTCGGGTGGGGTTGATGCATTTATCGGGTTCGATGAGTCTGAAGCGCAGGTTTCTGATCTGCGCCTGGGCAGCACCGTACGCGTGCTGCTTGAACTTCCCCCGGAACCCGACGTTTTCGTCGTGCCGGCAGAAGCCGTCTACGGCAGAAACCGGATTTACACCGCGCAAGACTCGCGCATGCGCTCCCTGGTCGTGGAGCGGGTCGGCGAGCGCATTGATGGTAACGGACGCAGTCTGGTCCTGATGCGCAGCCCCGAGGTTCAGGACGGCACCGAAGTCGTATTAACCAAGCTTTCGAACGCAGCGGATGGTCTGCTGATTGAAACGGCCGGGAATTCCGATCGTTCAATGTCCGCGGAGTTGAATACGCCGGACTCCACAGACAACGCTGAATCACCCCGCGAGCAGCAAGCGGCAATCCGCTAGGAACGAGCATGCGCCAGATTATTCGCAGTTTTGTCAGACATCCCATCGCGCCGAACCTCGCGATGATGATTATGATTCTGGCGGGCATCTGGGCGTCAGGACAGCTAACACGTCAGCTGCTGCCCTCCTTCGCCCTGAACATCATCGAGGTCTCGGTGCAATGGCAGGGCACTGCGGCCGAGGATGTTGAACAGTCACTGACCAATCCTCTGGAGGCTTCACTGCAGGGTTTGGATGAGGTCAGCGCAATCACCTCTGCGTCAAAGCCCGGCGAAAGTCGCGTGACGCTGGAGTATCCTGAGAACACAGACATGGGCCTGGCGCTTGATCAGGTCAAAGAAGCGGTTGCTCTGGTCAAGAACCTGCCGGAGACTGCCGACGATCCTCAGGTCACACGAATCAGCCGCAGCGAGGCGGTCACGAAACTCACCGTTGCGGGGCCGGTTCTTGAAGAACTTCGCAGCACCGTCAAACGGTTTGAGCGGGAAATGCGGGCCCGTGGCTTAAGCCGGATCACCATTACCGGGTTGCCGGAAGAAGAAATTTCTATCGAGCTTTCAGCCGAGCGGCTGGCCGAGCTGAACCTGTCACCCGGCGACATTGCGGCACTGGTCAGAGACTTTAGTCAGGACGTTCCGGCGGGCACTCTGGGTCAGACGGACGTGGCGCGCCAGCTGCGCAGTCTCGACAAACGACGCTCCGTCGACGGCTTCTACAACTTGCCGGTAGTGGCCGATCAAAACGGGCGGCTTCTCACTCTGGGCGATATCGCAACCATCACCAGGCAGCCGCGACCGGACCAGACGGCTATCTTCCTGAACGGCATGCCGGCGGTCGAAGTGCAGATTCGGCGTTCCGAAGATGAAGATGCGATCGACGTTGCGAAAACCATCTATAACTGGGCTGAAGAAGCGAAGAAGACAGTACCGCCGAACGTCGAAATTCTGTTTTACGATGAGCCCTGGCGGCTGGTCGACGAGCGCATCGATCTGATGGTCAGTAACGCCATCTCCGGTTTGTTTCTCGTCATCTTTACGCTGTACCTGTTCCTGAATGCGCGCGTGGCGTTCTGGGTTGCCGTAGGCATTCCCGTCTCGGTACTGATGGCGCTGTCCGCCTTGTTCATGTTCGGCGGCACCATCAACATGATCGCGCTGTTCGCAATGATCATGGCGTTCGGCATTATCGTCGATGATGCGATCGTCGTCGGTGAAGAAGCTGTGACGATGTTTCAGGATGGTGCCAGCCCTGCCAAAGCCGCCGAGCAAGCCGCCATCAAAATGTTTGCACCGGTTACAGCGGCTTCTTTGACGACGATCTGCGCATTCCTTCCGCTGTTAACGCTCGACGGTATTTCAGGGTCAATTCTGCTGCCGATTCCGCTGATCGTCATCTGCGTTGTAATCGCATCCCTGATCGAGTGCTTCATCGTCCTGCCCGGTCATTTGCGGCATTCGCTTGAAGGCACGGCTACCCACAAAGTCAGCAAGCTGCGACGCAAGTTTGACGCCGGCTTTGTCCGGTTCCGCGATGTTTACTTCAAGCAGGGTCTCGAGTGGTCGGTCAATAACCGCAGCACGACTATCAGCATCGCTTTTGCATCGCTGATTATAGGGCTTGGTTTGCTGATCGGCGGTCGCATCGGCTTCAGCTTCTTCCCGCAACCGGACGGCACGACGATCACCGCAAACGCCCGTTTTGTGGACGGCTCGCCGGCCTACCGGATTCAGGATTTTCTCGCTGAAGCCAAACGCACGTTGCGCGAAGCTGAAGCAGAAACCGGCGAAACCATGATTAACCTGGTGCTGACGAAAGAAGGCAAGGACAGCAATGGTCCTAAAGGGTCTCACGTCGGCCATCTTATTGTTGAAGTGTTGCCACCGGACGAACGAAAAACCACCAACCAGGAATTTATTCGGCTCTGGCGCAGCAAGGTTCAGATTCCGGCTGGAATGGAAGCATTCCTGATTACCAGCAGTAGCGTGGGGCCTGCAGGCTCTCCGATTGAAGTTCAGTTTACCGGCAGCGATCCGTTGACCCTGAAGAACGCTGCGCTGGAGTTCCAGCAGTCTCTGGAAGAGTACCCGGGTGTCTTCAGTATTCGTGACGACACAACCTTTGGTAAAGAGCAACTCATTTACGAACTCAGCCCGACCGGCAAGGCGATTGGTCTCACCGGACAGTCACTTGGCTCGCAGTTACGATCTGCGTTTCAGGGCGACTTGGTGCAAATCTTCCAGGATGAAGGTGACGAAGTCGAAGTGCGCGTTCGGCTCGACCAGAACGAGAGCAGTTCGCTGCGTGCGCTCGAGTCGCTGCCGATCGTCATTAATGAAAATGACCGCGCCACCTTGTCGGACGTAGCAACACTCACCTATCAGCGCGGTTTCGATGCGCTACGTCACAAAGACGGGCAGCTAGGCGTAACAGTCACTGCCGATATCGACCGCAAAATTGCCAATGCCAATCAGGTTCGCGCATCACTAGAACGGAATGTACTGCCCCGCATCGGGCAGAAATATGACGTGGCCTATCAGTTCGCCGGTGAAGCGGCCGACCAGGGCGATCAGCTCAGCAATCTGGCTATCGCGTTGCCGCTGTCGCTGATCCTGATCTACATCATTGTCGCCTGGGTATTCAGCTCCTATTCATGGCCGTTAGCGGTGATGTCGGTTATTCCGTTCGGACTGGCCGGCGCGCTGTTTGGTCACTGGATCATGGGCATTGATCTGACCATGCTGAGCATCTTCGGTTTCTTTGGTGTGTCGGGCATCGTAATTAACGACTCGATCATTCTCGTCATGCGCTTCAAAGAGCTGCGTGAACAAGGCGTAGAAGTCACCAAGGCAGCAATCGATGCCGGTCTGCGACGTCTGCGGGCCGTGCTGCTGACATCAGTCACTACGGTAGTTGGCATCGCCCCGCTGCTGCTGGAGCAGGCAACGCAGGCACAGTTCCTGAAGCCCATGATCGTATCGCTGTCGTTTGGACTCGCGTTCGGCACGCTGATTGTGTTGTTCCTGCTGCCGGCATTTCTTGTTTCGATCGAGAACATGGCGATGCGCATGGCTGCCGTTACCAGCCGGTTTCCAAGAGCCCGGATCGCAACGCGTCTGTCCCAGATTGTCAGCTCAGGCGTTAGCCGGGTAAGCACGCGCAGAGCGGCGTTTGCGACTTCGCATCAGGATACGCAGGACGCTGGAAAATGAAGCAAGGAAGTGAAGAAAAATGATTCAGGCAAACTCTGAAACAGCCCGCTTACTTGAACAGAATGCGGGCCAGATCAGTCAGGCTGCCAGCCGTCACTTATTGGCGACAGCGCCAGACGTGGTTTCAAAGCTCGGTGGTGATGCCAGCAGGGTGTGGACGCAGCATTTTGATCAACGTGTTCTCGAACTGTCAACGGCCGTCGCAGCTGGAGAGCCGCGGCTGTTCGTATCACGGGTGAACTGGTCGCGCGAAGCGATGACCGCCCGCGGACAGGACGAGCAGTTCATCAGCAGCACATTGCAAAGCTTGCGCTATGCACTCATTGAAGTGATGCACGACAACGTGTGCGGCGACATCATTACCGTGATTGATAAAGCGGAGCAGGAACTCTACGACAACCAGTGCGCTTACGAGCAATCTCTGCTGGACCCGCGCAACCCGACTGACAGAATGGCGTTGCTGTATCTGCAGGCAATTCTGGAGGGCAATTCCAGAGAGGCGACCCGCATCGTCATCGATGAAATGGGCGATGGCCTCGATGCAAGATCTGCCATTCTTAAGGTGTTAATGCCCGCGCAGCGAGAGGTGGGTCGACTGTGGCATCTCGGCGAAGTGACCGTTGCAGAAGAACATCAGGTGACGGGTACGACGCAACACACCATGGCACTGATCGCGCAAATGACGAAACACGCGCCGGACAATGGCTACACTGCCGTTTGTGCGTCTGTTTCAGGCAACGTGCATGATCTTGGTATTCGGGCCATTTCCTACATGCTGGAAATGGAGGGTTGGCGCACGATTTATCTCGGCGCAGACGTGCCCGCCTATGACCTGCCTGCAGCTGCTGATTTCTACGATGCGGACGTGATGATGTTGTCTTTGGCGCTCAGTTCTCAGCTGCCTAAGCTGCGCACAGCAATTCGCTCCATTCGGGAACACAATGCCAAACTGCAGATCATGGTAGGCGGCAACGCCTTCTACGGCATCAGCGGTCTTTGGCGCAAAATCGGCGCCGATGGCTATGCGCCGGACGGCGAACAAGCCGTGCTGCTTGCGAAAGAACTGGTCACGCCGCTGGATGATCTCGGTTAGCCAAGCCTGCACCCGTTAATTCCGCTCCGGAAACGTCACCGGGTCATCGCCCGGCTGCCACTGAGCGTATTTGTTCATCACCGCTGCAAACAACTCTGACTGCAACCACTCATCAAGCCATTTCGCCAGCGCGTCGTAAGGCCGTGAAGCAAACCATTCGGGGTCCGTGTTCACGAACTGCCGAATAAACGGCATGATTGCAATATCGGCTGCGCCTGCCTGAGACCCGGCAAGATAAGGTGCAGCAGTCAGCCGCGTATTCAAGTCTTCAAGCCAGGCCTCTCCGGCGCTACGGTACTCTTCGCGGCTTCTTTCGGGATGTCGCTGAGGGTACTTGTAGCCATCCAGATTGCGCTTGAACTCACCGTCGTTATTCCCGACCAGCCACTCAAGATCTGTCGAATCAGCCGGCAGCCAGCCATCGGGATCGTGCTGTTCGAATGCCCAACGCAGCACATCATAACTCTCGTCGATCACGCTGCCGTCTTGCAGCACAAGCACCGGCACCGTGCCCTTTGGCGAAGCGCTCAACAACGCATCCGGCTTGTCGCGCAGAACCACTTCGCGCAGCTCGACAGCCTGATTTGCCTTAGCAATAGCGAGCCGGGCCCGCATTGCGTAGGGGCAACGCCGAAACGAGTACAGCACCGGCAATCCGGTGAAGCTATTGCTGCTCTGTGACATGGCGCGATGATAGCAAAAACCCCTATAGAGGCTTCGATCGAAATCGCTATAATCTCGCCCCATCCACCCGCCCTTCAGCAGGAAGTTTTCCCGTGCCATCCATTGTTGTTGCAGCCATGTATCAGTTTGCCGAGGTCGCCGATCCCGCCGGCCTGCAGCAGCCGCTGCTCGACCAAATGAAGGCCCACGATGTCAAAGGCACACTCTTGCTCGCACATGAGGGAATTAACGGAACCGTCGCCGGAAGCCGGGAC
>CAYLLI010000144.1:0-5727 GCA_964384295.1 uncultured Chromatiaceae bacterium | reverse complement strand
CTGGTGCTCCACGCATTGCATCCCGGGCCGCTTGAATGCATTCGCGCATCTGTTGATTACGACGGTATCTCTGCCCATGAACCCGGCTGCTTCAACTTAGTGGTTCAACGGATTCGATCGGTTGACGAGCCGCTGGTTGAAGAGCAGGAAATCTACAGCCAGGTGTCGATTGATCAGGGAGCGCCGCGGTATATCGGCAATCTGTTGGCTCAGTCGCGCTTGGTTAAAGCGCCGGCAGTGGTTCCCGGCGAAGTACCGTTTCCATCGGTTAAGGGCGATGCGATTAAGACGGTCAGTTACATCGACTGCCAGATCGACTGGCCGCGCAATGCGATTCCGGATGACTATGACCTAGTCGGGTCGGCCGCCCGCGGTACCGGCTTGTTCGCGCTGAATACGCTGTCCGATCTGGACGTCTTGTGTATGTTGTCCGGCGCTGAGGACCGTGACATCGGCCCTGTCGCGCAGCTTGCGGCAGAGCGCTACTGCCACGCGCGTCAGGCGATGTTGATTGTTGATCCGCCGGTTACATGGCACAGCGTTGCTGACGTTATCGCTGATCAGGGCGGGTCGCGCTTAACCAGTCCGAATGTCATGACGTATTTTCCGTTGCTGCAAACCCGTACCGATGCCGGCCAGAGTATTGTCGTGTCTGCCATGGGTGCGATAGCTGGAGCATTGGTTGCTTCCCAGGAGAATCGCAATGCGATCGGCAGGCTGGATAACGATGCGGTAACGATCCGCGGTCGCTATCGTCCGGCGTTGGCAGTGTCCGGCGAGCAGTCAGCACTGCTCGCGCGTTTCGGTGTTAACAGCCTGATGCCTGCGAGCCGGCTGCAAATGAAACTGTGCGGCAACGTCACGTTGGCCCGCACCGGCGGGCCTACCGGCGAATGGAAGTCGCTGACTCACCGGCGCGAGGGGCTCTTTATTGTCGGTAGTATTCGTAAGAGCACGACCTGGGCCGGCCGGGAGGAAAGTACGCCTGAGCTGTGGGCAGAAATTTCCCAGCAGGTAAGAGAGTTTTTGTCGAGTCTGCGACGTGAGGGCCGGTTGGTGGGCGATTTTGACGATGAAGCGTTCTATATTAAGTGCGACGCTGACAGCAATGCTGCTTCTGCGGGAGCAACGGGCGATGTAACGTTAATTGCAGGCTTGGCGTTTAATCAGCCGAATGAATTTACGACGTTTAAGTTCCATCGTTCCGGTGAGCACTGTGAGATTACTGAGTTGGGCATTCAACCGGGCAGCACGTTACGTAGTTAGATTTAATTTGATGGCTGACAGGCAGCCTTCGCTAAGTTAATTGAGCAGGTGCAAGCAATGCGTATTTTTGTTTTGAGTATTTTGGTGACGGTTTTGGCAGCCTGTGACGGTGCGCCGCCGCAAAGTGCGTCGGGTACTTCTGAGATGGCACAAGAGAGTGCTCCGGCCGCTGTGTCGCCGATTGCTGAGGCAGTGGCTGCGGCGCATCGGTCTGCTGAAGACAAAAGTCGCGACAAATACCGCCACCCCGAAGAAACTCTGGAGTTCTTTGGTCTGACACCCGATCAGACGGTGGTCGAGCTGTGGCCCGGCGGCGGCTGGTACACGAAGGTTATTGCTCCGGTCGTTCGCGGCCAGGGCAAGTATTACGCGGCTCATGTAGACCCGGAGTCGAACGTAGAAATGCTCCGCAAAAGCGCCGCGCGGTATCGCAGTATGCTCGATGAGTCGCCCGAGCTGTACGACGAAGTTGAGATGACCGTGTTGATGCCACCGGCCATGCTCGAAATCGCGCCGGCCGGCAGTGCCGACCTCGTGGTCTCATTTCGTTCCATTCATAACTGGATGGCATTCGGCATGCAGGATGACGTGATGCAGGCAATCTATACGGCGTTAAAGCCGGGTGGCGTGTTTGGCGTCGTGGAGCATCGCGGTCCGACTGACCAGCCGCAGGATCCCAAAGCAGCGAGTGGCTATGTGACGACGGATGCGATGATCGCGATGGCAGAGAAAGCGGGCCTCGTGCTCGATGCTTCTTCCGAGATCAACGCTAACCCTGCTGATACCAAAGACTATCCGGACGGCGTCTGGACTCTGCCACCGCGCTTGCGTCTGGGTGAAGAGGACCGGCAGAAGTATCTGGATATCGGCGAGAGCGACCGCTTTACGCTGCGCTTTGTAAAGCCCGCAGAGTAACTACTCCGGCCACCGGCCGCCGAGAAACACCTGATAAGCAGGGTTATTCGTTTCATCCCAGTAGGGATAAGCGAGTGCCTGCAGGTGGCTGATAAATTCGGCACGCGATGCTTCCGGCACCTGAATGCCGGCTAGTACCCGCCCGTAATCGGCGCCGTGATTGCGGTAGTGAAACAGGCTGATATTCCAATAACTGCCAATCTCTTCGAGAAACTTCAGCAATGCGCCGGGTCGTTCCGGAAACACAAAGCGTATCAGTTGCTCATCCTGCAGTCCGGGCGCGATGCCGCCGACCATATGACGCATATGGACCTTCGCGGCTTCATTGTCCGACATGTTAATCACGCTATAGCCGTCGTCCTGCAGCGATTGGATAAGTGCCGGTACCTCGGTTTTGCTGTTGCGGGTTTCAAGCCCGACAAAGATGCTCGCATCCGACGTGCTGCCGAGCCGGTAATTGAACTCGGTCACATTGCGTTTGCCAATCGCTTTGCAGAACTCCAGAAAGGCGCCCTGACGTTCCGGTATTCTGACGGCAAGCAGCGCCTCCTGCTGTTCACCGATGGCTGCCCGCTCGGCGATATGCCGTAAGCGGTAAAAGTTCATGTTGGCGCCACTATTGATGGCAACAAGGAGTTTGCCCCGGACATTTGCCGCGTATTTTTTGGCGCCTGCAACCGCAAGAGCTCCTGCCGGTTCTACGATCGTGCGCGTGTCTTCGAAAATGTCTTTGATGGCAGCGCAGGTTTCATCCGTATCCACGGTAATGAACTCGTCGATGAACTCCCGGCAGACGGCAAACGTTTCGTCGCCGACCTGCTGAACCGCAACGCCGTCGGCAAAAATACCGACCTGCGACAGGACGACCCGTTCGTTGGCTGCGACTGAGGCAGACATCGCATCGCTGTCGACCGGTTCAACGCCGATTACCCGGGTATGCGGATGTTCACTTTTTATCCATGCAGCAACGCCTGCGGCCAGGCCGCCGCCGCCGACGGGCACGAATACCGCATCCGGCATTGAGCCGGTCTGTTGCAGACCCTGCTCCAGAAGTTCCTTGCCCACCGTGCCCTGACCGGCAATGATGTCGGGGTCGTTAAACGGGTGAATGAAGCACAGGTCTTGCTCTTCACAGAGGTGCATCGCATGCGCATAGGCATCGTCGTAGGCAGCGCCGTGAATGATGACCTCACCGCCGAGATTGCGCACCGCTTCAATTTTTATGTCGGGAGTCGTCTCGGGCATGACCATGACTGAGCGGATGCCCAGTTTGCCGGCAGCAAGAGCCACCCCCTGCGCATGATTGCCTGCCGAGCTGCAAATGACGCCGCGGGCCTGATCTTCTGCGGACAGGTTTTTAAGCCGTAGATAAGCGCCTCTGAGCTTGAATGAGAATACCGGCTGCAGGTCTTCGCGCTTCAGCCAGAACTCGTTGTCGTGGTTGTGTGACAGCTTGCGCGCGTAACTGAGTGGAGTGACTTCGGCCAGATCATAGATGTCTGCCGCGAGTATCCGTTGGCGGTAATCGGGTGTCATAGCGGGTCGATGAGATTGAACAGGCGACTACTTTAACAGGTCGTCCGCGCGCGATAGAAACTGCGCTTGCTTGAATGTCGGTAGCGTGACGATCCAGCCCTGAAGATGCACAGTCGGATCCGGTATTCCCGGCGGCAACGACACGGTTGAGAAAGAGAACCAGACCGCATCGTCGGTTTTCCATGCGTCAGCACCAATGATGGTTTCGTTCGTCAATGTGAACGTGGCTGTCAGCAGCCTTGCGTCCTGAGCGAATGCCGGGGAAGGCTTTACGGATTCCAGCCGCAGCTCCGACAGCAGACCTGCAATGCGGTTGGCGGCATACTGCTCCGGTGCAGCGACGTCGGGTGAGACAATGGTAAAGGCCGGCTGATCCGGGGCGGGTTTGACCAGATCCACCAGCTCACCGTCAGCGTGCTGCAGTCGAATACGTTGCAGCTGTTCTGCCGGAACGTTGAGTACATCCCGCGCCAGCCATTCGACGTTGTCGATGGGCAGCGCCAGCTTCGGTGCGATCAGCCAGGCTTGGTCGCTGCTGATCTGACGCGCGTACTGACCGCGGCTGGTGTCGTCGCCGAATACCATTGCCAGCAGTTCACGGTCCGAACCATCGGTGATGACAAGTTCAACGCCCCGTGCATCTTCTGCATCCACGCTGTTGACGCCGAGTCGCTCATAGCGCCCGGGCTGGCGGGTTTTCGCCCGGACTTTGCGGGCCGTTGTCAGAGTGCTCAGGGTTGCTGACAGCAACTCACGGTTTGCTGGAAACCCGGTCGTCTGTTCCATCCAGATCGAATCAACTTTCTTCAGGCGCGCGATAACCCCGGCGTGATCGCGAAGAACAAGCTGCGCGGCGGAATCAAGCCGCAGATCATTTGCGAGCGGTTCCGGCTGCGTTTTCGGCTCTGTGTTCTGGATTAACCAAAGTCCGAGAGCCGCCAGCACCAGGCACAGCAACAGCGCGTACAGCGTATGACGACTCATCCTGTTGGATTCTCTGGCTGATTTGCTGTCAGCCTTTGCTTGCGTCGTCGCCGGAGCGACACCACAGCACCGGCGATGATCACCAACGACGGCATCAGCACTATATTGATGATTTTCAGCTGTGTCCCGAGCGATTCAATGTCTGCATCCAGGTCACGCTGTATTTGGCGAAGTTCCTGCCGAACAATAAGCCGTTCTTGCATAAACTCACGCATGATCTGCTCGTCATTCTGATTAGCAGGGCTCCGTGTGTCCTGAAGCTGACGCAGTTGCTGCTCTGTCTCAGCAAGCTTTGCTGCCAGCGTGTCGCGTTTCTGTCTGAAAGATTGTTCCGCCTCGCGCCGCAGTTCACTGACTTTGGTAAACGGTCGTGTGTACACCGCCCGGCTGCGCATCCCGATAAGTTCATTGCTGCCGGACAGGTTCTCAAGAGCGTTGACGATCAGATCAGCATTGCCGGCAAATGGTAAAACCGTGTCTCTGCCGAAGTCGGTGCGGGTTTGCGCCCAGTAGCGATCGGCCAGTATGTCGGTGTCGGCAATGACGATGACCTGAATCGGTTGGTCTGGCTTTACTCTGTGCGAATCGCTGCCTGAAGGAAAAGCACTGTCGGGCAGACCACTGATGATTCCGGCGAGTGTCAGGGGAGCGGCGGTCGTGTCGGCAGGATGCAACTCTTCCGGGTCGGCGGTGGTGCGCAGTAATGCGACCGGAACGGCGCCCGCTTCACTGCTCGACTGCACCAGCGGCGCCAGACTCACTTGAGCGTCTTCATCAAGCGTAAGGCTGCCGGCAAAAGCCATGTTGACCGCGTCGATGCCTGAACTGATGACATTGTCCTGGTTCAGACCCTCGCTATTGATGCCCAAAACTCCCGGATGACGGACTCGCCGGTTGTTGCCGGCCCTGACTGTCATTGCGAAGCGCGTATCCGCAACGAATGCGTCTGCAGAAGAGTTGATGCCCCAGCTGTTGAGTAGCTCAAAGCCCGACCGTGGCGGTTGCCCGTTCAGCAACGCTGATTCC
>CAYLLI010000143.1:0-5728 GCA_964384295.1 uncultured Chromatiaceae bacterium | reverse complement strand
CACCGGCTCAGCCCTGTGGTGGAGGAAGTCTTGTACCCGGCGATGGAAGACTATCAGCTCGACATCATGATTGGTGAGGGGCCGGCAGCGCGTTCCATCAAGCTGAATCTGAAGCCGTTTACTCTTGTTGGTGCAACAACGCGGGCGGGGCTTCTGACGTCACCGTTGCGCGACCGCTTCGGCATTGTGCAGCGGCTCGAGTTTTACGGGGTGGATGAGCTGCAATCAATCGTGACCCGCTCGGCAAACATTGTCGGTGTGCAGATTGACGAGCAGGGTGCGGCTCAGCTGGCGAGCCGGGCAAGGGGGACACCGCGGATTGCGAACCGCCTGTTGCGACGGGTGCGCGACTATGCCGAAGTTGAAGCCGACGGATGTGTCACTGCCGAGGTTGCCGCTGCGGCCATGGATATGCTCGATGTGGATCCTCACGGCTTCGACATCATGGACAGAAAACTGCTGCTGGCGATTATTGAAAAGTTTTCGGGCGGTCCGGTCGGGATTGATTCGATTGCTGCGGCCATCGGTGAGGAGCGCGGCACGATCGAAGATGTGCTGGAGCCGTATCTGATTCAGCAGGGTTTCTTAATGCGCACCCCGCGCGGGCGCGTTGCCACGCAGTTGGCTTTCCGGCATTTCGGTTTGGCGATGCCCGGTGGCGACACCCGCGAACTGTTCGAGCCGGAGAGTTAGCCGGTGGCAGGTTCATGGCAGGCACTGCCGGTACGCATTTACTACGAGGATACCGACGCTCAGGGCATCGTGTACTTTGCAAGCTATCAACGCTTTATGGAACGCGGGCGCAGCGAATGGTTGCGCAGCCGCGACATCAGTCAGGAAGCGCTGAAGCGCGACCACGGAATGTTCTTCAGCCTGTTGAGCACGTCCGTGAAGTATCACAAACCGGCGAAGCTGGATGATGAGGTCGTTGTTCGAACGCAGGTTAGCGAGCTGCGCGGGGCGCGCATTGTGTTTGCTCAGGAGGTTCGGCTCAACTCTGACGAGGGCGAGTTGCTGACCAGTGCCGAGTGCGTAGCCGTCTGTATTGAGGCAGAAACATTGAAGCCGCGGCGGTTGCCGCAAGGAATAAAGCAACTGGTGCAGCAGTAGCCGGGCGCTTAACTAACAACCATCGTATTAACAGGGAAGCATAGCCAATGAATGGCAACTTATCCGTCATCGAACTGATTCTCGGCGCAAGCCTCATGGTGCAGCTGGTCATGCTGCTGTTGTTGGCAGCATCGATTGGCTCCTGGGCCATCATCATGAAGAAAAGGGAAGTGCTCAAACGGGCGGCCGAAGGGGCGGACGAGTTTGAAGCCAGCTTCTGGTCCGGTGGTGACCTGAACGCCATTTATAAATCGATTCATGGCGGCGGTGACTCGCCGACGGACATGGCTGCGATTTTCGAAAGCGGTTTTCGCGAGTACCGGCGGTTAGCGCAGCAGGCCGGTCAGGCGCCCGATAAAGTGATGGAAGGTTCCATGCGCGCGATGCGGGTTGCACAAATGCGTGAAATGGACCGGCTCGATCATCAGCTCGCAACGCTTGCCACCATCGGGTCTACCAGTCCCTACGTGGGTCTGTTTGGTACCGTGTTCGGCATTATGAACTCGTTCCGTGCGCTCGGTAACGTGCAGTCTGCAACGCTCGCGATGGTGGCACCGGGTATCGCTGAAGCGCTGATAGCGACGGCGATGGGTCTGTTTGCCGCCATTCCGGCTGTCATTGCGTATAACCGTTACGCTGATCAGGTGGCGCGGCTTGAGGTTCGGTACGACACGTTCCGCGAAGAGTTTGCTGCGATTCTGCAGCGCTCGATTGCCGTCAAACGGGAGTCTGCCTGATGCCTGCCCGCAGCAGACGTCTGATGGGTGAGATTAACGTCGTGCCTTACATCGACGTCATGCTGGTGCTGCTGATTATTTTCATGGTGACAGCGCCGTTGCTGACTCAGGGCATTGAAGTGGACTTGCCTGAAGCGGATGCTCAGCCGCTCGATCAGGACAGCTCCGAGCCTTTGATTTTGTCGGTTGATAAAGACGGCGCGTTCTATCTGAACGTCGGCGATGCTGAAGACGAGCCGCGTGGCGCTCAGGATATCGTGGCACTGGCAGGTGCCGTGTTGAAACAGAAGCCGGCAACCCCGGTGCTCGTCAAAGCCGATAAAGACGTGAATCATGGCAGCGTTGTTACCGCGATGGTGCTGTTGCAGAAAGCAGGGGCGCCTAAAGTCGGTTTTCTGACTGACCCCGCCGCGTTTGATCCGCTGCCTGACCAGCCGTAACTGAGTGTCAGTGAAGTCCTCGTGTTTTCGACGCCGACATTTTTTCAGGAGTACAAGCGCTGGCTCATCGGGTCCGTTCTGTTACACCTGTTCGTTGCGGCCGCATTTATGTTGAGCACTTTTACGATTCCGCGTCAGGCACCACAGCAGTTGGCCGTTCAGGCAACGTTGGTTGATGAAACCAAAACCAAATCGGCACAGGAAGCACGCGCCCGCGAAGAGCGTGAACGCAAGGCCGAACAGGCACGGCAGCAACGTCAGCGCGAAGAAAAGGCTCGCGTAGAACGCGAACGGAAGGCGGCTGCGGAGCGTGAGCGAAAAGCCAGGGTTGAACAGGAACGCAAGGCCAAAGCTGAGCGGGAACGCAAAGCCCGGGTTGAAGCTGAAAAGCAGGCCAAAGCCAAGGCCGAACAGGAGCGCAAAGCGCGAGTTGCCGCTGAGGCGGAGGCAAAGCGGGTTGCTGAGCAGCGGGCGCGCGAAGAAGCTGAACGACAAGCCAAAGCAGAGGCTGATCGGCTGGCGCGGATCGAGGCTGAAAAGAAAGCAAAGGCTGAGGCCGAGCGACAGGCGCGGCTGGAAGCCGAGCGCAAGGCAAAAGCCGAGGCAGAGGCTGCAGCAGCGCGACGCCAGTCGGAATTGATGGCGGCGATGGAAGCAGAGGAGCGGTTGATTGCCGCGCGCACGTCCGGAGAGCTGGCGCAGTACATTGCGCTGATCCGGCAGCGGGTTGAACGCAATTGGGCAAAACCCCCGGGCGCTGGCAGCGACATTGAGTGTCAGATATACGTGAGCCAGATACCGGGTGGTGAAGTGACCGGCGTTAGAATCGGGCGATGCAATGCAGATGCCACGGTCGTTCGCTCGATTGAGGCAGCGGTCCGAAAATCGTCGCCGTTGCCCGTACCGGATAATCCGGCGCTGTTTGAACGAAACCTGCTATTCATGTTCAAACCGGACGAATAATCTTGATTGAGTTCGAGAGCATATGAGACTTGGGAATTCCATGAAACGATTGAAAACTTTTTTTGTTGTTGCTGTGTTACTGGCCAGCATGTCGGCTCACGCGCAGCTGCAAATTGACATTACCCGCGGCGGGGCCGAAGCCGCTCCGATCGCGGTTGTGCCGTTTCGCTGGAATGAGTCAGCAGCTCCTGTATTTGACCTCTCCGGCGTCATTGGTGCCGATCTGTCCCGCAGCGGCCGGTTTGCACCGATGGCCGAGAAGGACATGCTGCAAAAGCCCAGCAAAGGGGCGGATATCGATTTCAGCGACTGGCGCATTCTGGGTACCGAGGTTGTTATCGTGGGCGAGGTGAGCAGCACGGGTGCCGATAGCTACATGATTCAGTTTCAGGTGTTTGATGTGTTTCGCGGCAACCAGATCCTGGGTTATCGCCTTCCGGCCAGCAGCAAAGGGCTGCGTGCGGCTGCACACCGCATCAGTGACATGATTTATGAAGAGCTTACCGGTATTAAAGGTGTGGCTTCGACGCGGATAGCCTATGTCAACGTCGTAGGTACGGCCCGAAAGCCTCTTTATCGGTTGGTGGTTGCTGATGCTGACGGTGAGAATGCGAACATCATGGTTGAGTCTGACAAACCCATTTTGTCACCGGCCTGGTCACCGGACGGACGCCGGGTGGCGTACGTTTCGTTTGAAAACGATAACTCCGAGGTATTTGTTCAGGTCCTGCGGACCGGCGCGAGACAGCGGGTGTCTGCCAGAGCAGGTATAAACAGTGCGCCAGCCTGGTCGCCGGACGGGCGCAAGCTGGCATTAACGCTGTCAAAAGGGCGTGGTGACCTCGACGTGTACGTACTGGACCTGTCCAACCAGATGCTGAGCCGGCTGACGAGCGGGCCCGCAATTGATACCGAAGCGGAGTGGTCGCCGGACGGCAAATATGTCTACTTCACGTCTGATCGTGGCGGCGCGCCGCAGGTCTACCGGGTTAAGGCCGATGCCAAACGGGCGCAAAGAGTGACGTTTGAAGGCAACTACAATGCGCGGCCGCGGGTTTCACCGGCCAACGATAAAGTCGCCGTGGTGCATAATGATCGTGGCAACTATAGAATCGCAGTAGTGGATCTGGAACGCACGTACACTCAGGTATTAAGTGATGGTGCGCTCGACGAGTCACCGAGTTTCGCCCCTAATGGCGAAATGATTTTGTACGCCACTGGCAAGGGCAGTCAGGGCGGGTTGGCGATGGTCTCTGTTGATGGCCGGGTTCAACAAACGATTAAGGCCGCCCAGGGCGAAGTTCGGGAGCCCGCGTGGGGGCCGTTTCCTCTGAATTGAGGAGTGCAGGGTTGTCAGGGTGCCGTTGTGGTACCGGTTGTTGTTTAGCGATGTATGTGCGGGAGTAATAAGTAATGCGAATTTTTAAACTGTTGTTGCCTGTGATGGCACTGGGTTTTGTCATTGGCTGTTCAAGTGTCGATTCCGGCTCAGGGTCGGGCGACGGCGCTGACGGTATGGGTGACGGCAGCATGGTGCCGGATGACAGCAACGGCGGTGCGACAGCGTTTGGGGTTTCATCTGTCGGCGTTGCCGGTGATGGCGGACCGATCGGTGATACCGGTCTGTTGCTGGACAATCGTGCGATCTATTTTGAACTGGATTCAGTGCAGATTTCGTCTGACAGTCTTGAAATTCTTGAGCAGCACGGTGAGTTTCTGAGCCTCCATCCGGAATCGAAAATGCGCATCGAAGGGCATGCGGACGAGCGGGGCAGCCGCGAGTACAACTTGGGTCTTGGTGAGCGACGCGCTCAGGCTGTTCGCAGTGTGTTGCTGGTGCAGGGGGCTTCTGCAGATCAGTTGACGACGGTCAGCTATGGTGAAGAGCGTCCGGCTGAGCTCGGCAGCAGTGAGTCTGCCTGGTCGAAGAACCGTCGGGCAGAACTGGTTTACGGTAAGTAAGTCGTCTGCTCGTTGGGCTTTCTGAGGTGGCTGTTATGAACCGATCGACGTTTCAACCGCTCGTGGCGTGTGCTGTGGCAGGGATGCTTGTCGCTGGTCCGTTACTTGCGGCCAAGAAAGACTTGTATCCGCAGGTCGTGTCGATGGAGCAGCGCCTCAGTAAGCTCGAGCGGGTGGTCGACAACGACAGCCTTGTGGAGATACTGACCCGGCTGGACGAGATTCAGGCAGAGCTTGCCGTGTTGCGCAATGATGTTGAGACATTGCAGTTTGAAACGGAGCAGGCGGGTGAACGCCAGCGCCAGTTGTATCTCGATGTCGACAGCCGGCTGCAGGCCGTTGAAGCTTCTGCCGCTGCTGCAACTGCGGCTACGGCTGCCGTCGTCAGCGGAGCGGCGCTCACGTCCGGACAGTTGCCGGTGCCGGGTGGGTCGGACGAAGAGAACTATCAGGCAGCATTCGAGCTTCTCAAGCAAAGTCGTTATGACGAAGCGATCAGCGGTTTTCAGCAGTTTC
>CAYLLI010000142.1:0-5828 GCA_964384295.1 uncultured Chromatiaceae bacterium | reverse complement strand
GTTGAGATTGATGACGTTATTGCAATCTCAAGCACTGCCACCGGCGTGCGTCCGCAACCGATGCTGCGCAGCTCACTGGCGCTGGCAGAAGACAGCGGCGGCAGAAGCAGCTACTCGATCGGCGAACTCGATTATCAGGTGTCGGTAACCGCAATTTTTGAAATCGAAGACGACTAAGAATCGGCAGGGGGTAGCAGGGAGACATTACGATTCATCGTCAGGCGATATCGCTGATCGCAGCTACAGCACTTGTGTGCTCGGGGGCTGTGCTGGCTGAAACACGGGTAGAGCCCGGAGCGGTCAATCTGAAGCGCAACGGAGCGCTCGATTCAGTGCCGGGCGAGGTAGCCGATAACACTGCGAAAACCAGCAACGCCCCTCAGGCAGAGAGCAAACGCAAAGGTGAGTTTGTCATAGCGCCTTTGCCCTCACGCAGCCCGCTACTGGGTTGGAGTCTGGGCGTGCCGGCGCTTTACATCTACAAGCCGAAAAACGCACAGAAAGAAGACCGGCCCTGGGTATCCGGTGTTGCCGGGTTCTACACTGAGACTGACAGCTACGGCCTGGGCGCTTTTCAAAAGATGAGTGTCGGCGGTGACAAATGGCGCATCATCGGCTCTGTGTTTGGCGCACAACTGAAGTACGACTACTTCGGCATTGGCGGCAATCAGGACTTCGTGCTCCCGATTGATCAGAAAGTATCGGTGGGCTTGGCGGAGGCTCTTCGGAACATTCTGATACCCGACTTATTTTTTGGTCTGCGCTACACCTATTCAAGGTCTGATCTAAAGACCGTTATCGGGCCGGAGTTAATTCCCGGCCAACGGGAGCCGTTGGAGATAGCGGGTGACTACACCCTGTCGTCTGTGGCGCCGCGTGTTGTCTACGACACCCGCGACAATGAGTTCTACCCGCGGACCGGCTGGCTCATCGAAGGGCAGGTGGCGCTGGGCTTAGAAGCACTCGGCAGCGACACGGATTACGAGAAGCTCGAACTTGCGATCAACGACTACCGCAGCTTTTCAGACAAAGCAGTTCTGGCATCACGTATTGCCATCAACTACGTCGACGGTGATGCGCCATTCTTCCTGTTTCCCGCGTTTGGTCAGGGTGCTGACCTGCGTGGCTATCAAACCGGCACCTTTCGGGATCGCTACCTGTTTGCAGCACAAACGGAGCTTCGCTATCGCATCACACCAAGAAACGGGATTGTGGCGTTTGTCGGCGTAGGCACTGTCGACAGCAGCTTTGGTGGCTGGGGCAAAACACTGCCATCAGGGGGTGCGGGCTACCGGTTCGTATTAGCGCCCAAGAACGACCTCAGCTTTCGCGTCGACTTTGCCTGGGGCCGCGACGACAGGCAGTTTTACGTGGGGATTGGTGAGGCGTTCTAATCGCTATACCAAGCGGTTTTCCAGATACCGTTCCATTCCTGCAGGCAGCCAACTGCGCAACCGCTTCGTCAAACCCTGCTCGTGTTTTTGCCAAAGTATGCCCAGACCAACGATACACAGGCCCAGCAAACTCAGCACCACCGGAAACAACCAGCTTTCCTGAAATACGTCGATAGCGAGATGGGCAAAGTAGGCGGCACAACCGAGCCCGCCAAACACCACGAATACCTTTCGCGCTATGACGATGCCGGTGAATATCAGGGTCAGATTGATCGCAAAATACCCCAGTTTTGCCAGTTCACTATCGGAGTTTTGAATACTGAGACCTCCCCAGAATGCGGCAACGCCAAACAGATAGAGCCAGAACGAATAATCCCGCCGACTCTCCGAGCGCAGCTCCAGAACAAACGCAAATACCACCATCGCAAAACCAAAGGCCATCGACACATAGCCTGATTGCGATGTTGTGAAGCCCGGCTGAAAAAAGACCTCGCAGATATCCTGCGACAGATACCACAAGGCTGTTGCAACCGGCATCATCAAAAAAGGCAAGCGATAGCGATACAACACCAATGCCGCAGCGAGCAACGAGCCCAGCTCAATATAAAGAAACCGAATTGTCACTTCACGATACAGCAGCCGGTACTCCGACGAGTCGGGCCAGTAACCGGTCGCCAGCTGCATTCCGTAAACGCCAAGCGGCGCGAGACACACAACAAACGTGGCACAGATGCCTGCCGGTATTTTGAAGCCCCGGGCAAGCAGCCATTCGGTCAACAACAGGCCGACTGCGGCATACGCGAGACAGATGGATACGATGCCCCAGCCGCCGAACTGCTCCCAACCGAGGTTCATAAACAGCGTCATCGCACCAATGGCGGTCAGCCCGCCGAAGTAATAGAGCAAGTGCGTAAAATCAAACCGTGGCTGATCCCGATGCAGTTCGTCCAGAAACTGGGCCAGCGGCCCGACCTGACTCTGCTGCAAAAAACCTGCTCGTGCTGCCGCCTCCAAATCCGCCTTATTCATTGCCTACGACCTCCCCGTCGCCGGACTATGGCCTGCTGATATCAAAATCTATGTCATCCCAATCCCGCGCTCCGGGACTGCGACGATCCCCCTGTGGAATTCTCACAATACCGCCCGAAGCCCGGTTTACAACCGCCGACGCCGCACTGTTGCTATTGGTTGTCCACGGCCAGATGGTTGTTGGTGAGTAGGTTGTTGTTGGCTGCAACGCTTCCGCATAGGCGTCCACACCCTCATCGGTCGCGTTTACCCTTACTGCGAAGGTAGCGGCTCGTTCAGGGTCGTCCGCAAGACTTAACCAAAATGCCCTGTCCGCCAAATGCGTGCCCGCGGAGAAACCCTCCGTCGTAAAACCGACCCGTCCCGTTGTGCCATCTTCCGTTCTGCCATAGGAATAGACAGTGGCGTTGGCATCTCCCGGAAAATCGGCGTTTGTGACGACGAAGTTGTGAGAATAACGCTCGCTGAAGGTCAGGGCCCGACTCACCAGGTAGGGCTCTTCGCCATTCGGATCGACGTAACGAAACGGATTGTTCCAGGCGTAGGCATAGCGGTTCAGCGATGCGGGCATTCCCACTTTTGTGCTCGCCGGGTCCGGCGACAGAAAGCGGCCGACTTTCGGGTCGTAAAAACGGACTTGCATATAGAGCAGGTCTGTCGATGTACCCTGCTCATGCCCCGTGAAAGCACGCGAATCTGGCACAGTGCAGCTACTAGCGCAGACTTCGGCGAAGTCGCCGAAGGGTCTGTACTGCCGGTTCCAGAGAACACGGCCGGTGATGTCGGTAGCGGCCAACGGCGATCCCAGAGCATCCGGATGGTAGTACGTGGTTGTGCCTCCGGCAGCCGGATTCAGCGCTTGGGAAACAAGCAAAAAAGCAATCAACTTTCTGACCATGCTAGTCCTCCAGAATTAACATCAACAGCGCTTGAGCGCTTAATTCGCGGACATTCAAAAGTGCGCTCAACGGGAAGGGGTCTTCCGGGTCCGACAGCCCGTCGCCGTCGGTATCGGCAAGTAACGGGTTGGTGCCGGCAAGAAACTCCGCCAGGTTGGTCCAGCCATCGGAATCGGCATCCCGCTCGGCATCATCGGGGTTCATCGGGTCAAGTCCGTAACGACGCTCGAAGCCATCGATCAATCCGTCTTGATCTGTATCAGGCCTGACGGGCGATGTTCCGCCGAGAAACTCTTCGAGATTGCTGGCGCCGTCTGCATCGATGTCTTCATCACTATCCGCTCCACCAGGATTCGAGCCGATGCGTCGCTCGATGTAATCGGGGATGACATCGCCATCGGCATCAGCCGGACCGAGAACGGCTCCCACCTGAGTTACCTTGCCGACCAACAATCTGTCGAGATACAGATACTCATTCACCTCACCGGTGGTGGCATTCCATTCAAACATCAGCTGGCCGCGTCGGCTGAACCCGGAAAACACCTGCTCGCCGTTTACCGTCGAAAACGACCGGAAGTTTTCGGCGTCATAACTGAAGGTGTTGCCGGGGAGGCTCGGGACCACGGTTAAATGATTGGCGGAATCAAATAAGAACTCGTGGCGACCGTTAGACGTTGCGTTACCGTAATCATCGAAGCGGTAAGCATAGTCCCCGACGGTCAGAAGCCGATTAGTGCTTGCATCATAGGTACGCGCCAACGGCCCAATCACATCGTCGAAAACCAGGTTGTCGTGCGTGTCGTATTGAATAACCCCAGTGCTTTCAGCGAAACCCTTCGCACTCACCAAACGGTCGAGTCCGTCATAACGCATTCGATAGGTTTCGGAGAACGGACTGCGTTGCTCCGTCAGCACTGTCAGGCTGCCACGGAGGTCGTAAGCATGGGTCCGTTCCAGCAGTCCGGCAGACGGGCTATCCAGAGTCAGCCCCGCAATTTGCCCGTTGGCCGTCAGCGAGCGCCGCTGGATCAAGCCGTTACCAAAGCGCAATTCACGATACTCGCCGTTAGGAAAGTAAGCGGCAAAATCAATCACGCCGCCGACTTGCGTTGGCTCGCTAAACGCATTCGGCGCCAGCGCAACTTCGGTACCGAACGGGTAGGTAATTGCGGCAAGGCCATCCAGTTCATCGTACCGGTAACCAAGCTCGAAACTCCGGTTCTCGATGGTCAGAGTCTCGGTGTTTAGTTTTCCGGTATCGGTGTAGCGGTACTCCCTGAGCGTGTTGCCATGTGCGGCTGATCGCAGCGAACCGTCGGCATAGTAGTCGTAGCTAATGTCCGGCGTATCATCGGCGAAACCAATCGATACAGGACGGTTCATCGCATCGCGCTGAACTGTCGTACGTCTCCAACCCTGACTGATTGCAATCAGGTTGCCGGCTTCATCGTATTGATACGATTTTTCCGCTGCCTCCGGCAGGTTTTCGCTCGCCAGCAGAAAACGCTCATCATAGGAGTAACCCCGCACAAGATCGCCACGCCTGATCGCTGTAACCTGTGACATACCGTTGCGCTCATAGCGGGTCTCAATGAAATCAGATGCCAAGTTTTCCGGACCGCCGGTTTCCTGCTGCCGAACAAGCATCACATCCTGAAGATGAGGATCTCCATAGGAACGGTACTCCGTTGCGGTAACGTAGCCCTCGGCATCGCGATGCAGATAGCCGTGACTTAAGCCAGCGGCGTAATTGAACTGACCGACACAGCCACCCCCGTAGCAATAGTCATCGGTTGCGTTGCGCGTGGTGTCGCGCTTTCTGATCAGACGGGACAACGCGTCGTACTCGAAAACCAGCCCGCTGCCGCCCTCTGATGGGACGCTGTCCTGAGGGTATGAGCGCCAGCTTAACTGGCCCAGCGCGTTATAGGCAGATGCGGTAATCCGCAACTCGTCGGGATTGCTCAAGTCTTTGAGCGTGTTGCGAACGCTGCGGCCAAAGCCATCAAGCTGAATGGTGCGCTCGAAACGGCCGCGACCAACCGTCACCGAATCGGGTTGGTAATCGATAGACAGCGGCGCTTTATCTGCTCCGGGATAAGCAATGCCGACTAATCGTCCGAGACCGTCGTAAAAGAAACCTGTAGATCTCGCCAGCGCATCGCTCTCGACAACAATGTGGCCGGCATCACTAACTTGATACGACACGGTCGAGTCATCCGCAAAGGTTTCGCTTTGCGCAACTCCGCGTTTGTACTCGCCATATTCATTCGCATAGGTCTGCCCGCCGCGAACCCACTCACGGGTTTTCAGCTCGCCGTCAGGGTGATACGTAAAGCTGTGGCGGACGCCATTCTGATTCAGCGACACCACCGACCCATATGAATCAAACTCGCGTTCAACCAACCGCCCGGAATCGCTTCGCTCGCTCTCAACAAGCCCGATCAACCATGGGGACTTCTGATGCCTGTACTCAAACGTGGTGGTGCGTGTAACGGGTAAGGCG
>CAYLLI010000141.1:0-5907 GCA_964384295.1 uncultured Chromatiaceae bacterium | reverse complement strand
TAGCTGTCGACGTTGAACATCGAACGCTCCAGCGGGGCGAACACATGATGCAGCTGCTGATAGCTGAACAACGAATACGGCGCGCCGGTGTTGTTAATCACTTTATAGTCGAGTTCTACAGCATAGTTGCCGCGGCGGAAGGTGTAGGTTTTTACAACCTGAACACCGTCGACTTCCCACGTCAGCGGAACACGTAATTCATCCTGGCCATCGGCCAGTTCGAAACTCTCACTGGTAGCCGAATAAATAGCATGATGAGTGGGCTCGGGTTTTCCCTCAGTGGAACGCAGGCCGGAACGCAATACATAGATAGCCCCCGGATCGCTGTTCAGAAGCTGTACGGGAATATCCGGCGCATCTTTGCTGACGGGATAAGCCGGCAGTGTGGCATTAACGAGGTTGCCGCCACGAACGCTGAGATCAATATTCAGAACATCGGTGCGGACATTAATAACGTCATTCACCGGAACGGGCGCGGCGGGTTCAACCACTGCACCCCCTGCTGTCACCTCGGGAGAATCAGTAGCACCCGGCAGTTCCGGAAGCGCCGCATCAGGGGCTGGTGTGTCTGTTGTTGCTAAGGGCGCCGGTTCAGGGGCATAGGTGGCCTGCCATTGAGTTGCTGCTATCCACAGAAGACTCGCAAGCACTGCCCACAATATAACGCGCACGTTATCCATTAATTATTCCTAACACTCTTAGCTAAAGAGACAGACCGGCAACCGGAATCAGCTGCGGGGCTCCTGTTTGGCAGCATGCCTGGCAAGCACCTTCCAGTGCCGTTCCAAACTTTGAAAGAGCTCGGGTCTGCCTGCCAATGCTGCTTTTTTGTTCGCCAATACGACCACATCGAAACCGGTCGCAGCGGTGGTAAACGAATCGCGATTATGCCGGAAACTTTCGCGGGCTATGCGTTTTAATCGATTCCTCGCCGTCGCCCGGGGGACACGCTTCTTAGCAATGGCAAAGCCCAGACGCGAGTGACCGGATGACTGTGGAACAAATAAAATCGTGTAGAACGCGTCAGAAGTGCGCTTAGCCCGCGCAAACACCGCATTGAATTCTGACGCTTTTAATAAGCGGTCGTCACGGCGAAATCGAAACGTTGGAGTAGCCGTTGATCTGCTTCCGGATGAGTCCTGCAACCGGCGTCAGAACGACACCGGGAAAGACTTAGTGAGACAGACGGGCACGCTGTTTAGCGCGGCGGCGCTTAATGACCAGACGGCCACCTTTAGTTGCCATGCGGGCACGGAAACCGTGGGTACGCTTTTGCTTTAAAACACTGGGTTGATATGTACGTTTCATGTCGCTTCAAAACCTCGCGGAAAACAATAGGATACGCCCGCAAAAAAGAGCCGGAAGGTTACGCAGGAGACGGCCCAATGTCAACAGCTAATCGGGTTTCAGCGAAAAAAACAAACCTGTGGATAACTTTGAAAAACGGGTATAGACTCGTTTGTTCTGCAGGGGTCTGCAGCACTCACAATAACAACACAGCCCAGTACGGGGGTCGTTCGTGGCGAATTCCCTCTGGTCCCGCTGTCTCAGTCAGTTGCAGCGGGATCTGACCGAACAACAATTCAATACCTGGATTCGGCCGCTGCAAGCCAGCGAATCGGCTGAAGGCTTGGTTTTGCGGGCACCCAACCGGTTTGTTGTCGAGTGGGTGCAAGGCAATTGTCTCGACAGCATTGAGGCGGTTGTTGGTCAGGAACCCGGCGGCCTCAAAACCCGTCTGGAAGTGGGTCAGTCTGACAGCGTTCCCGTCAACGGCTCTGCAATGAATCAGGACCCGGTAGTAACCACACCGGGAAAAACGACGTGGCAAAGCGGACGGCTCAATCCCCTCTACAGTTTCGATAACTTTGTGCAGGGCAAAAGCAACCAGTTAGCCAGAGCTGCTGCGTTTCAGGTCGGCCAGAACCCGGGTTTGTCCTACAACCCGTTGTTCATCGCCGGCGGCGTTGGTCTCGGCAAAACCCATTTGATGCACAGCATCGGCAACCTGATTCGCGAGCGAAAACCTGACGCGAAAATTGTCTACGTCAGATCGGTGCATTTTGTCAGTGACATGGTTAAGGCGCTTCAGCACAACAAGATTGATGAGTTCAAAAACGCGTATCGTTCCGTCGATGCACTGCTGATTGATGACATTCAGTTTTTTGCGGGCAAAGAACGGTCTCAGGAAGAATTCTTCCATACTTTCAATGACTTAATTGACAACCAAAAACAAGTTGTGCTCACCGGAGACCGCTATCCGAAAGAGGTCGAGGGTCTTGAAGAGCGCCTGGTGTCAAGGTTCGGTTGGGGCCTTACCGTTGCGATTGAGCCGCCGGAATTGGAAACCAGCGTTGCCATTTTGATGGCAAAAGCAGAATCCGAAAATGTCGTTCTGCCGGAGGATGCGGCGTTCTTCATTGCGCAACGCATTCGGTCGAACGTCCGGGAACTGGAAGGTGCACTGCGAAGATTGCTGGCCAACTCAGCGTTCACCGGTGAACCCATCACGCTGGAATTCGCGAAAGAAGCGCTGCATGACTTGCTGGTCGTTCAGGACAAGATGGTGACGATCAACAATATTCAAAAAACGGTGGTTGAGTACTTCAAGATCAGAACCTCGGATCTGCTCGGAAAAAGTCGCAGCCGGTCCGTGGCGCGGCCACGCCAGATTGCAATGGCACTCACCAAGGAGTTAACCAACCACAGCCTGCCGGAAATCGGCGATGCTTATGGCGGCAGAGATCACACCACCGTTTTGCATGCCTGCCGAAGAATCGAAGACCTGCGCAATAATGATCTGCGGGTGGGTGAGGATTACAAAAATCTGTTGAGGCAACTCTCAACCTGACGTTGAGAAACCAGTGGAGCAACACTTGAATGAAACGTGAACAATCTGTGGATAATTTTTAAGGGTGTTTTGACGCACACGTTATCCACAGTAAGCACAAGTGTTTTAAGCCTTTATATACAGACGATTTTTTAATATAAATTATTGATATTAAATGATTTTTTAAGGTTTATGCACAAAAATTTACGGCCTTATAACAACAACAACTTTTAAATAAAAAAACTTTTATATATAGACATACGGGTATTGGAATGAAACTGAGCGCATCCAGAGAAGAGCTGTTAAAACCCTTGCAGGCAGTGATTGGTGTCGTTGAAAGAAAACAAACGATGCCGATTTTGGCAAATGTACTGTTGGTGGCTAAAGACAGTCAGCTCACCATCACTGCTACTGACCTGGAAGTTGAGTTGGTGGCCCAGGGAGATCTGGAGCAACTCGAAGTGCCGGGTGAGATCACCGTACCGGGTAGAAAATTGTTCGATATCTGTAAAGCGTTGCCGAGTCAGTCTGAGGTGACGCTGACGGTCGACGGTGATCGTCTGATTATCCAGTCGGGCCGGAGTAAGTTTGTTTTATCGACACTGTCAGCGGCCGACTTCCCGGTCATTGAAGAGCTTGAGGGCAGTCAGTCGATGAGGGTTGCGCAATCGGATTTGCATCATCTGTTGGAGAAAACGCATTTCTGTATGGCGCAACAAGACGTTCGCTATTATCTGAACGGTCTGCTGATTGAGACAGACGGCGCAGTCTTGCGCGGTGTTGCGACCGACGGTCACCGCCTGGCCTTGTGTGAAATTGATTTGGAAGGCGAAGACCCGGGCAAACAACAGGTGATCGTGCCCCGCAAGGGCGTGCTGGAATTGCAACGGTTGCTGGGCGAAGAAGGCGATGTAGAAGTTGCTATCGGGACCAATCACATTCGGGTTGACCTGGACGACATTCGGTTTACCTCGAAACTGATTGATGGCCGGTTCCCGGATTACGGACGGGTTGTGCCGCAGCTGACTGATACACCGATCATGGGCAACCGGGAAATGATCCGTCAGGCACTCCAGCGTGCAGCCATTCTTTCTAATGAGAAATACCGCGGGGTGCGGCTCGAGTTCCTGAGCGGCCAGGTCAAGATCGAGGCCAATAACCCTGATCAGGAAACGGCCCAGGATGAGGTCGAAGTGGATTACACCGGCGCAGAGATGGAAATTGGCTTTAACGTAAATTACCTGATGGACGCGTTGGGTGCCGTTGATAGCGAGCAGGTGGAGGTGAGCCTGTCAGATCCGAACAGCAGCTGCCTGATCCGCGCACCCGGCGTCGATTCAACCAAGTACGTCGTGATGCCAATGAGACTATAGTCTCAGCGTGAATTAAGCGGTGACGCTTTCCAAATTTCGCAGTAGCAACTTTCGTTGCATGACCGGGGTGGAGCTTTCAGCACACCCCGATCTTAATTTGATTGTCGGTAAAAACGCGGCGGGCAAAACCAGCCTGCTCGAAGCCATCTATTATCTGGGTCGCGGGCGCTCGTTTCGGGGCGCGACGAATCGAGAGTTAATTCAAAGCGAAGCCGACAGTTTCACGCTGTTTGCCGAAGTGGTCTCGCCAGAGGATCCTCAGCACAGTCATCGTATCGGGACCGAGGTTTCACGTGGAACCAAAACTCAGCGAAAGGATGGCCGGGATGCTAAAACATCGGATTTGGTGGCGGCAATGCCAGTTCAGGCAATTGACCCTGAGATTCATCAGCTGATTCAAGGGGGTCCGGAGCAGCGCCGGCGTTTTCTGGATTGGGGAGTGTTCCACGTGGAACCAAACTACATTCAGACCTGGAGGACCTTCAAAGGCGCTCTAAAGCAACGAAACGCGGCGTTGCGTCAGGGCTCAACACCATCAGCGGTAAAAGCTTGGGACGAACCGCTGATATCTTCAGCAAAAAGTCTCGATTTGTACCGAAAATCATTCTTAGAGCAGTTTAATCCTCAAATATCGTCGATTTTATCCGATATGCTTCCATTTGAGGTAAAGGTTTCTTATTTGCAGGGATGGCGCGAGGAAGTCGACCTGGTAACGGCACTGAATGATAGCTTTGCGCGTGACCAGGTTCTGGCATCGACTCAGGTTGGTCCCCATCGGGCCGATCTGAAACTTCGAATCGAGGGTCGGTCGGCGAAACACCGGTTGTCGCGAGGGCAGCAAAAATTACTCGGTGCTGCTCTGGTGATAGCGCAGACACATTTCGTGGCAAGCGCGCTCAATCGTCGCGTTGTATTACTCGTGGATGATCCGGCCGCCGAGCTCGATGCCGAGCATCAGGAAAAGCTGTTTGAGTTGCTTCAGGGGGTCCCTGCGCAACTGTTTATAACGAGTCTCGATCCTGCCGGTATCGGTTGGGAAAATGCCGGAAAAACCTTTGTAATTGAGGCAGGAAAGCTCGCTCCTCTGGTATAATTCAAGATTGCTTTAAGGGCCTTCTTGATGTCTGAAAATACCACCTACGATTCCACCAATATTAAAGTCCTGAAAGGCCTGGAAGCCGTTCGCAAACGGCCGGGTATGTACATCGGTGACACCGATGACGGGTCAGGTTTGCACCACATGGTGTTCGAGGTGGTCGACAACTCGATCGACGAGGCTCTCGCCGGTCATTGTTCCGAAATTCACGTCACGATTAATGCCGACCAGTCAGTCACTGTTTCTGACAACGGTCGGGGTATTCCTGTGGAGCACCACGCTGAAGAAGGTCGTTCTGCAGCTGAAGTGATCATGACGGTCCTGCATGCCGGCGGTAAGTTTGATGATGATTCCTACAAGGTATCGGGCGGCCTGCACGGTGTTGGTGTCTCGGTGGTTAACGCGTTGTCGGAAACCCTGGAGCTCACCATTAACCGCAATGGCGGCGTCTATCAGCAGTCGTATCAGTTGGGCGAACCGACAGGCCCGCTGACTCAAACTGGCGATACAGATATCACCGGCACAACGGTGCGGTTTAAGCCGAGCGCCACGATTTTCTCTCAGCTCGAATTCAGCTATGACATTCTGGCCAACCGTTTGCGTGAACT
>CAYLLI010000140.1:0-5919 GCA_964384295.1 uncultured Chromatiaceae bacterium | reverse complement strand
CAGACGGCTGTTGCCTTAATTAATTCACAGGCAATCCGGCACAACTTTCGCATACTGAAGGCCCGCGCAGACGGCTGCAAAGTTATGCCTGTTCTGAAAGCCAATGCCTATGGTCACGGCATGGTTCAGGTGGCCAGGCTGCTGCCGGAAGCAGATGCCTTTGCGGTCGCCCGCGTCGGTGAAGGCGTTAAGCTGCGGTCCGCCGGGATTGAGCAGCGAATCGTTGTGCTGTCGGGGTGCATCGACGATGTCGAGTTGGTGCAGGCGCTCGAGCACCGGCTTGATCTTGTTATTCATCATCAGAGTCAGATCGAGCTGCTTGAGGCGTATCAAGGCGGGCGTCAAACACACGTCTGGCTAAAGATTGACACCGGAATGGGACGTCTGGGCTTTGCGCCTGAGCGCCTGCCTGAGGTGCTGACAGCACTAGACGATTTACCGTGCGTTGCCCGTGTTCAATGCATCATGACGCACCTTGCCTGTGCCGATGAAATCGACAATCCGATGACGGGACGCCAGCTTGAGAAGTTTAATGAAAGCCTGCACAGCATTGAATGCAGCAAGTACACGGGCGATGTCAGCATTGCGAACTCGGCCGGCGTTTTGCAGTGGCCGGTGATGCTGCAGTCATCGGATACGTTCCGGTATCGTGGCGACAACTGGATTCGTCCGGGTATTGCTCTTTACGGTGTGTCGCCGGTTGGCAGTCGCAACTCGGCAGAGTTTGATTTGCAGCCTGCGATGACCTTTCGCAGCCGTTTGATTGCGGTGAAGATGCTGAATCCCGGCGACAGTGTTGGTTATGGGGCTGATTGGGTGGCTGATAAGCCGACCCGTATTGGCATTGCAGCGGTGGGTTATGGCGACGGGTATCCGCGCACCATTGAACCGGGTACGCCGGTCGTGGTGAACGGTGTGCCCGCACCGCTGATCGGCCGGGTATCCATGGATATGATCGCCGTCAATCTGGATGCCGTCAGCGATGCAAAAACCGGTGATGCTGTTGAACTGTGGGGCGAACAGCTGGACGTGAACACGGTGGCGGCGGCGGCCGATACCATCGGTTATGAGCTGCTGACTCAGCTCAGTCGCCGACCGTTTCGCGAGTTGGTTTAACACCTGGAAAAAAGGCTCCTTGCAGGAGCCTTTTTTATTCGTAGCGACCTTCGATTTAGCTGGTAAAGAATCCCATCTTTACGCCAAGCAGTTCAATCACATCGTTATCGCTGAGCTTCCGTGCCGGACCGGTCAGTTCCTGTCCGTTCACTTTTGCCGAAGGCCCGCCTTCACGCTTGTCGACCTGAACGATGTAATGGGCGTCGCCGCGTTTCGTGATCGCAATCACCTGTTCACCGGGGCGACCGAGTGTTGTCAGTGTTTTGTTAATTTCAAGATCGCGTCCCGCCATCGAGCCGCTGAGAACCTGAATTTTGGCAGGCGCTACAGCTTCGGCAGCAGCCGGTTTCGGCGCTGAAGGAACAGCAGTCGGGCGCGGTCGTTCGGCCGGCGCGTCACTGGCGTGTGTTGCTGCCGGGTCCGCATTGCCCTGATTGATGGCCGGTGCCTGCGAATAGTCCGGTTGCTTATAAGCACCGGAGGCCAAGCCGGCAGCGCGGGCAGCCGACTTCTGTACGGCTTCCTGCGAACTGTCGATGATCATCGTTCTTGCAAACTCGTCATCTTCCTCTTCTTCGATACCGCCGGAGATGAACTGCAGCTGATGATGGCCGACAGTAATGACGTCGTCACTCTGTAAGGCGTGTTTCTTAATCAGCTTGCCGTTGACGTAGGTGCCGTTGGTGCTGTTTAAGTCTTCAAGAAATGAGTCATTAAGAATGTTAATGATCAGCGAGTGGTGACCACTAACGGCAGGGTTGTCGATCCGCACGTCGTTATCCGGGAGACGTCCAATCGTGTACCGTTCTTTGGTCATGTTGTACTCGGCCATCACCTGTCCGCCGAGACTGAGTATTAAACGTGCCATATCACCGCCTGAATAGTTTCTTAAACATACTGAGCAGGCCGGTCTCCGCCGGAAACGATTCTAATACCTGTACTAGCATGACTGAGATGTTGTCTTTGCCCCCATGATCGTTACTGAGCTTGACCAGCTGCTCAGCAACGGTTTCAAGATTAGCACTAAAAGTACTGATAGTTAAATGAATTTCTTCATCATCTACCATATCCGACAGGCCGTCTGAGCAGAGCAGGTAAATATCGCCGGGTTCCACCTGAATTTCCTGCACTTCAACGTCTACCGTTGTATCGACACCCAGTGCCCGGGTGACATAATTTTTGTTTGTTGACCGCTCTGCTTCCTGTCGTGAATAGAAGCCACGATCAACGAGCTCCTGAAGCAGAGAGTGATCGAGGGTTATGCGTTCGAGTTTGTTGTTGCGCAGGCGGTAAAGTCGCGAGTCTCCGACATGCGCAATCGACAGCCGGTTGTCACAGAACATGCCGGCCACAATCGTCGTGCCCATCCCGGCACAGCTTTCCTGACTGTGGGCTGTTTGATGAATGATTTTGTTGGCTCTTGAAATGGCATCGCGCAGTACCGTTGTCTGTCGCATCAGGCCGCTTTCGGAGTGGCGCTCGTAGCGTTTCTCGCGTGAACAAGCCTCAGTGGTCAGATCAAGTACTGTTTTCACCGCAATGCCGCTGGCTACTTCGCCCGCGTTGTAGCCGCCCATGCCATCGGCCAGCACGACCATCGCCGTTTCAGCATTTGAAGCGATGGCGTCCTCGTTGTGATCGCGAACCCTGCCGGTATCGGTAAGAGACGCGTAAGCAAATTTTTTCTTCAAATTCATACTGTGCTCATCACATGCCGATCGTTAAAGTTGAACCTGTTTGCTACACGCCAACAAAGCCAGGGCCATGGCCTTGCCGTTGGGAAACCGGTCTTCCGGATTCTTCGCCAGCGCTTTGTTGATCAGATTATTCAGACACTCGGGCAGCTCAGGACGATGTTTAGTCACCTTCGTTGGCTGGTCATGAATAATCTTGTCCATCAGCTGCGGGATCGAGTCTGCGCGGAACGGCGGCGCGCCGGTCAGCATGTGGTACAGCGTAACGCCCAGAGAATACAGATCAGACTGTCCTGTCACGCCGCTGGCGGAGAGCTGCTCGGGCGACATATATGAAGGTGTGCCCAGGATCACCCCGGTTTTCGTCCTGCTTGTGTCTGTCAGTCGCGCGATACCGAAGTCGGTAATCTTCAGTCGGTCGGTTGCCGCATCGTACAAAATGTTTGCCGGCTTGATATCGCGATGCACGACTTTCTGACTGTGCGCATAGTCCAGCGCTTCTGCCGCACGGGCTAACAGTTGCAGTACCCGGACCGGCGGCAGCAGTTTGCGGCGGTCGGCAAAATCAATCAGCGGAGTGCCCGAGAAATATTCCATGGCCAGATACGCCACCCGGTGATCTTCGCCAATGTCGTAAATCGCGATGATGTCCGGATGGTTCAGCCGGCCCGCTGATTCTGCTTCGCGCAGGAACTGCGCCCGGGCTTTGATAAGTTCATCCTCATCAAACTCGTCTGCAAGGGCAATCGTTTTGATGGCGACCTTGCGTTGAATTTTTGAGTCCATGCCGAGATACACCGTCGACATTGCGCCGCTGCCCAGCGTCTTAATGATCTTGTAACGACCAAGTGTCTGGCCCTGATCATTTGCGGTTTCTGCGGCTTCATCCGGTACGGTCCGTTGTGAGCCGGTGTTGCCGGAAATCTCGCGCAGTTTCTCGGCAACGTCCATGTAGTCCGGGTCAGCTTTCTCGAGATGCTTCAGGGCCATTTCGGCTTTGGCAAACTCCTGACTTTGCTCGTACTGCAGCGCGATGTCGTAGATCTTCCGCTTGTTAATGGCGTCCGGTTTTTTCTGGCGCAGTACTGACAGTTGAACGTCCAACGAGTCATTTGACGACTGGGCCATCAGTGTCTTTAGTCCGATGTCTTTCTTGGTGCGACGTCGTTTGTTCACGCCACGAATACCGGTGATGAGAAATACTGCGACCGTCACATAAGCGGCGCTCGTTGCCAGCTGAACCCAGATGAGTTGCTCGCTGATCAACCATGCTTCCAGAACGATCAGCATAGAACCGATAGATATGCCCACGATTAAAGCTGCGATCCAGCCCATGCGAGGTAGCAGTACCAGGCACGCTGCCACGAGTCCCACGAGAACCAGGGTTTCGGTGAGCGGCAACCAGTCGGGACGGACGATATAGTTTTTCTGCAGCAGGTTCGACAGGCTGGTCGCGGTCATTTCCAGCGGCGTCATATTCGGATTGATCGGGGTGCGATAGCCGGGCATGCCGGTGTATTCAGCTTCGCCAATCAGCACAATTTTGTCGCGGACCTGATTCATAACCTTCGTGTTGGAGATGACTTCGTTATAGCCGGCGGGCACGAAGCTGCCGGATTCGTTCTGTGCATAGAACTGGTTCAGAATCGTAAAGTCGCTGTTAGTGTTCAGTGCGGTGCTGCCCAGTTGAATCGAGTGGTCTGAAACAACGGTCAGCGAGGAGTTCTTCAGGGCTGCCAGTGTGGCCAGTGCGAGCGATGCGTGCAGATTGCCGTTGGCGTTCACCAGCAGATTTGACCGGCGCAGGACATCGCTGTCGCTGGTGTCAAAACTGGCAAAGCCCGTACCGACAATCGAGTTGCACAGTTCGGGCTCCGGCAGAACGATGTTGCGCGAGCGGCGAATACTTTCGGTGCTGATGTCGCTGTGGTTTGCGGCAAACTGCTCGCAGGCGTTGTCGGCTCTCGTTGTGCTGGTGAAGCTGTCCGTCAGCTCAGTAGCGAGAACCAGTCCTTCGATACTCCGATAGCTGTCGAATACTTTTTCCCGTGCTGCATAGCGGGCCTTCAGCATTGGCAGATCGCTGGTCAGAGGGTTGATGTCCATGTCCTGCGTTTGTCCGGCTTTTGCCTGCAGCGCTTCCAACGCTTCAATCTGTTGCAGGCTGGGTGCATCCGGGAATCGCAACGGCTGAACAGGAACGATGGCCCGGGCGCCCGCCGCCTGAAGTTGTCGTGCAAGCGGCAGAAACCCTTCGGCGGTCCAGATGTTCGCTTGATTGTCGAGCCGCGGGTTGACGGTCAGCAGCATGATGTCTGCGGCAGGAATGTTGTATTGACGCTCCTGCAGGTGGTCGTAGTAGCCGTTTTCCAGCAAGTCAATTTTCCCGATCACAGCAAGACCCAGCGCAGCCAGCAACGGCAGCATGAGCGCCGGCCAGTTACGGCTTTGCGCTTGAGTCTGATTGGAATCTGCTCGGGACATGCCGGAAATATACATAAACTGCCCGATACGAACTGAGACCTGTGTGGGTTTTCGCTATATCTGGCGCGGTTTTCAGCGAGATTTGTTTCCCGGCATGCGATAGAGTTCACACTTTCGGTTACAGGACTTCCCGATGGCGAAGAATCAGCCTTCATACCAATGCAGCGAATGCGGTGCGGTGAGCGCCAAATGGCAGGGGCAGTGCACGTCGTGTGGCGCCTGGAATACGTTGCAGGAGGTTTCCGCGGCTATCGTTAAGCGCACCGGCTATGCCGGTGAGGTACAAGGCAGCAAGCTGGCAGACCTTGAGCATGCTCATGCCGAACGCGTTGCTACGGGAATGTCTGAATTGGACCGTGTTCTAGGTGGCGGTCTGGTGCGCGGTTCTGTGGTTCTGATCGGCGGCGATCCCGGCATCGGCAAATCCACGCTGTTGCTGCAAGCTGCGGGTGCACAATCGCTGACCGACGATGTGCTGTATGTGACCGGCGAGGAGTCTTTGCAGCAAATTGCGCTGCGGGCGCGGCGGTTGGAAGTGAATCCCGAGGGTCTCACGGTGTTGGCCGAAACTTGCGTAGAGCGCATTGCTGCAGCTGCAGCCGACAGCTCCGCCAAGTGTGTCATC
>CAYLLI010000139.1:0-6018 GCA_964384295.1 uncultured Chromatiaceae bacterium | reverse complement strand
GTACCACCATTGCACCATGCCGTCGACGACGCCGGAGTACACGGAGTAGGACTTAAACGGACCGGCGGGAATCGCCAGTGAATTAACGATGTGCAGAATCGCTACAGTAATAATGAAGGCGGCATAGAACCAGTTGGCCACGTAGATATGTTTGACGCGGCGCTTGGCGATTGTGCCGAAAAAGACCACCGCATAAGCAACCCAGACAATCGTAATCAGCAGGTCAATGGGCCATTCCAGTTCGGCGTACTCTTTACTGGTCGTAATTCCCAGAGGCAGCGTAATGGCCGCAGCCACGATGACGGCTTGCCAGCCCCAGAACGTGAATGCAGCGAGCTTGTCTGCAAATAAGCGGACATGGCAGGTGCGTTGCACGACGTAGTAGGAGGTTGCAAACAGAGCACAGCCGCCAAACGCAAAGATCACAGCGTTCGTATGCAGCGGTCTGATCCGGCTGAACGTTAACCAGGGCAGGTCAAAGTTCAGTGCCGGCCACATTAACTGGGCAGCGATGAGTACGCCGACCGCCATGCCTACGATTCCCCAGACCACCGTCATGACGGCAAACTGGCGAACCACGGTATCGTTATAGCTCTGGGACTTATCCATGAAGCGCTCCACTACAGGTCTTGATATCGGTCATCGGGCGCGAATGCCCGGCTATTACTAATGCGTTTAAAACCAACTGAGCAAAGCCCCGCCATCAGTAGCAGCGAGACCCCGTAAAACCGTTGATGACGCCTTGCAGCGCCCGCGAAAAACATGGCGATATTGTGTGCCGAAGCCACGGCATATTGCACAGGTATTTATACCTAGTAAGCCCCTGAACGAATGCCGCGAAAATCAGGTTTTCCGCTTCTTTTTCTCCCGTTTCCACACTAGCCACGGGTGCCCGTTAGCGCAAGCTTTTTAGCCTCTACTTTCAGTAGTTTGTATCGGGTTGGGACGCGTCCGGCCGAACGCGGTTCTGCAGGTCAGTCTTTACGCTGCCAGGGGTCGAGATCGGAGGACGTATCGTAGGGGTTGTTGGGTGATTTTTTGGCAACTTTGGCGATGTTGGTTCGCTTCAGCCGGCGGCGTCCCGATGCTGCGTCGATTTCCCAAGCCGCTGTGGCGTAGGGGTCATCGCTCTGCTGCGGGGTATGACGCAGCCTGGCTTTTGTTTCACGGTCAAGCAGACTGCTGTCGCCCCCGACGTCCATGCCTTTTTTCTTGCGCTCTGCCAGTGAGGTGGGACGCGGTATGTCTGCCGGCGGCCGGTATTCAGGCTCTGGCTCGCGATTAAAAATAGTCTTCAGTTTGCTCAGCAGTGACATTGTCGGGGTTCCGGGTTGCAGTTTTCCTATTGCACCTAGGCTAAGCCAAATTTCGCAAAAAAACCGCTGCCGATTGCCCGAATAGTGTGATGTGGTTCGCAAATTCTGCAATCAGGGGAGCTTTCTGCGGCTAACGCGTCAACAGCGGGCAGCAGAACCACTGTCGCTTGCAGCGTGTCACACATTAGCTTCTAATGAGTTCAGCAATTCGGGCACACCCGCATGCCCAAATGAGAAGGAAGTTTTAATGCGTTTAATAGTTGGAATCTCAGGGGCCAGTGGCGTCATCTACGGCATTCGTATGCTGGAGATGCTGCGCGATGTGCCCGATGTCGAGACTCACGTGGTTATCAGTAATGGCGGTAAGCTGAACATTAAGCTTGAGACAGACTGGAAGCTGGAAGATGTTGAGGCTTTAGCGGATGTTGTGCACAGCGACCAAAACCTGGCTGCGACGATCTCCAGTGGCAGTTTTAAGACGGCAGGCATGGTTGTTGCCCCTGCAACGATGAAGACCCTGTCGGGGATCGTAAACTCGTATGCCGATAGTCTGCTGGTGCGGGCGGCGGACGTGGTGCTGAAGGAACGTCGTAAGCTGGTCATCATGCCGCGCGAAGCGCCGCTGCATGTCGGACACACGAAGCTGATGCATGAGGCCGCGCTGATGGGAGCCATCATCTCTCCGCCGATGCCGGCTTTCTATAACTTGCCAAAAACCATCGACGACCAGATTAATCATTCGGTGGGCCGGGTGCTCGACCTGTTTGATATCGATAATGAGATCGTTAAGCGATGGTCCGGCGGACGGCCTAAGTCTTAACTGTGAATAAAGACGATAAGGCGCGGGTGCATCAATACCTGCAGCAATACAGTACGCTGACTCTGGCGACGTCGAACAACGATGAGCCTTGGGCCGCAACCGTATTTTTTACCAGCGACAGCGATCTGAATCTGTATTTTGTGTCTGACTATCGCACGCATCACGGCCGTGATATGGCAGCGAACGACAAAGTCGCTGCGACGATCAATCCCGACTGCGACAACTGGCATGATGTCCATGGTGTGCAGGTCACCGGACGGGTTTCGGTGGTCGACGGCGTGCAGCGCGCCAAGGCCCTGATGTTGTATTTGAAAAAGTTTCCGCAGATTGACCAGCTGTATGCCAAACCCAGTGGCGAGCATGAAGAGACAATTGCGAAGCGCTTGAAAGCGGCTAACTTCTACTGCATCAAGCCAGAGTGGCTGCGGTTCATCGATAACGCCAAAGGGTTCGGGCACCGCGAGGAGTTTGAGTTTTCAGGCGATTAGTCAGCCATAAAAAAAGCCCGCTCTTGCGGGCTTTTTCTATGGCTTAACTCAGCGTTTACTGCTGCTCTTCACCGGATGCATACGGCGGGAACGGCCCCAGATGCAGGCCGCTGTCGACGATCAGCGTTTCGCCGGTGACAACTGCGGCGCCGAACAGGAACCACACGAGTACTTCGGCGACTTCTTCAGCTGTTGCTACTTTTTTCAGCGGCAGGCCTTCAGCTGTTGCCGCCAGCATCGCTTCATACTGGTCATCGCCGAGGCCGCCTTTCAGCCAGCGTGTCTGAATCATGCCCGGCACAACGGTGTTGATCCGGATTTCAGGACCGAGTACGTGAGCCAGAGATTTTGTCATCAGGTTAAGCGCCGCTTTTGACGCAGCATAGGGAATTGATGATGCGATACCGGTTACACCACCAATTGATGAGTCGTTAACGATGGCGCCGCCGGTCTTGCGCATAAAAGGCTCAACAGCGCGAATCATTTGGTACGGTCCAACTACGTTAACGGCGTAGATATCGAGGAAGTCCTGCTTGTTGACGCCATCCATCTGCGGGAACGGATTAAACTTCGTGCGGGCGGCATTGTTGATCAGGTAATCAATCCGGCCCCATTCGTCCATGGCTGCCTGCGCCATCGCGCGACAGTCGGCGTCTTCCGAGACGTCCGCCTGGAATGTGATTGCTTCCACACCGTGCTTACGGCATTCGGCAGCTGTTTCTTCTGCCTCGTCTTTACTGCGGGTGTAGTTGATGACTACGTTGCAGCCTTTCTCTGCCAGCATGATGCCTGCTGCGGCGCCGACGCCGGTTGCTGAACCGGTAACGATAGCGACTTTGCGTTCTGTATCAGCCATTGGTCCTACCTCAAAATTGCTTGCTGAATGTGAAGTTCCGGCCGGAGTATCCCCTCCCGACCTCTGTTAGGTGGCGCACTTTAGCGGTTTTTGCCCCGCTCTGCTGCAGTTTCTTGGCTCAAATACCTGTCATTTCAGCCCGCCGGCGCTGGCAGCGCAGGCTCCCTGCTTTGTCCCCCGACTCAAATCGCCTGAAACAATAGGGCGGCGGGTTTTTTTTTGCTATGGTGAGCCGCGTTGCGCGCAAGGCGCAGCAGACAATAAAGATAGCGCACCACAGTTTTCTCGGAGTAAAAACATGCCGTTTAAGGATATGCGGGAGTTTCTGGAAACTCTCGACAAGGAAGGCCAGCTCAAACAGATCGACGTTCCCATCAAAGCTCACCATGGCGACAACGAATTGCAGGCCCTGATGCGGCTGCTGTGTCAGAACGAAGGTCCTGCTGCGATCCTGAATAATCTTGAGGGCTCGAACCGGCCCGATGTTCCGGTGATTTTTAATCCGTTCGGTACCCGCGAACGCACCGCGATGATGATCGACTGCAAAGATCCTCTGGAAATGAAGAAGAAGCACGCCGCTGTGCTTTCTGATCCGTCAAGCTGGCACAAGCCTGTCGTTGTCGACCGCGACAAGGCGCCGTGCAAAGAGGTTGTTATCAAGGGTGAAGACGTTTCGCTGGATAAAGACCTGCCGCACGTGTTCTTCGGTAAAGAAGCCGCTTCCTATATCACTGGTGGTCTCGGCATTTCTAAAGACCCTGAGAACGGCCAGGTCAACATGGGTTGCTACCGTGCCACCCAGATGTGGAATGCGGTGCACCCTACCGGCGAGGAATACACCGAAGAGATGCAGAAGAAGCAGCTCTCCGTATTCTGTTTCTGGAACCCGCCGATGAGTCACATCGGTCTGCATCTGGCCAAAGCGACAGCCATGGGCAAGCCACTTGAAGTCGCGTTTGCCCTGCAGTGCGACCCGGCACTGCACATCGCGGGCGCTACCAGTGTGCCCTTCGGTCAGGATGAAATTGAATTCGCCGGAGGTCTGCGTGGCGAGCCGGTTGAAGTTGTGAAGTGTGAAACGGTTGATCTCGAGGTTCCGGCGACCGCGGAATACATTATTGAAGGTGTGTTTATTCCCGAGTCCGAGACCGTCATTGGCAATCACTCAAATCCGGTGGGCTATTACGATGCGATTCAGGTGTTCCCGCGCTTTGAAGTGACCTGCATTACTCACCGCAAGAATCCGCTGTGGTACGCGACCATGGAAATGGTGCCGCCGTTTGATCACAACTATCAGGCGTTGTTGCCGGTAGAAGGTGAGATTCTGGCCGACCTGCAGCGCAAGATTCCGGAAGTGCAGGATGTTGTTGTTACCCCGAATATGACCTACATCGTGCAGCTGAATGTTGATGGGGCGCAGAAACCGCACGCTGAATTCGGCAAGTATGTGCTGCATGCCGTTTGGGGTGCTGCCGGCCGTTGGGGGCGTACCGCCAAGTTTGTCTATGTCGTGGGTCCGGACGTTGATCCTTACGACATGGACTCGATTGAATGGGCGGTTGCTACCCGCGTGATGCCGGCTGAGGACACGATCATCAATGAGTCCGGCCAGGCGTTCGTGCTGGACCCGTCAGCGCCGAAGGGTCATCACGGCTTTCCTGTGGTGGGCTCACAGATGGGCATCGATGCCACCATTAAGGTGCCTGAGCGGTTCGAGCAGTATCAGGAAGTCAGTTTCCCGCCCAGTGAGCTGGTCGATCAGGTCGCCGAGAAACTGAAAGACGTTCTCTAACAGGTCAACCTGACAGCGGGTCGAACCGGCTGTTCTGAATCGCGGATATACTGCGGCATCAGAGCAAGCGGTTCGGCCTTTTTTGTATGCCGGTTTTATATGTCCTTAACGATTACTGAAAAAATTGTGCAGCGAGCCTCCGGACGCACGGATGTCCGCCCGGGCGAGATCGTGACGTGCAATGTTGATCTGGCATTGCTGCTGGATTCGGGCGGTCCTCGTCGTATCTGGCCGCGCCTCAAAGAGTTGGGTGTCGGGGTCTGGGACCCGGACAAGATCGTGCTGTGCACCGATCATTTTGTGCCCGCCGTGGATGCGGCATCGGCTGCCATCCTGAAACTGACCCGTGAATTTGCGACCGAGTTCGGCATCAACAACTTTTTCGATATGCAGGGCATCGGTCATCTGATGCTGGCTGAGAACGGTCTGTTGCACCCCGGTATGTTTGTGTGCGGCGGCGATTCTCATTCCACGCACGGTGGCGCCTTTGGCTGCTACATGTCCGGGTTTGGTGCGATTGAAATGACCGGTGTTACCGTCACCGGCGAGATTTGGATTCCGGTTCCCGAGACCATTCGCGTGAACTGGGATGGCGAGTTTGGCGAGGGCGTCGCTGCGAAAGACATCATGCTGAAATTGTGTCGTGAGCTTGGCATGAACAATGCCGGTGCGGTGCTCGAGTACGGCGGCAGCACTGTGCGGGCAATGGATATGCAGGAGCGTGCGGTGCTCTGCAATATGGCTGC
>CAYLLI010000138.1:4068-6063 GCA_964384295.1 uncultured Chromatiaceae bacterium | reverse complement strand
CGAATCCCGAGAAGTCGCGGCGCGCGAGCGTCAGGACAGTTGCGATCAGCAACATCATCAATGCGCGGTTGGCGGGCAAGCCGAAACCGGACAATGCCGTGTAACCCGCTGCCATAACAAAAGCCATTAACAAGGGTGCGGCCGACGGCATGCCCGCGAGCAAGCCCAGCCGCCCAAGCAAAAACCCGAATGCCGCCGCAAGCGAAATGTGCAACCCCGAGATCGCCAGCAGATGCGACGTTCCCGTTCGCCGCAAGACCCGCCAGTGGTCGTCGTCGAGTTGATCGCGCGCCCCCACCGTTAAACCGAGCAGCAGAGGCACAGCATCGGACGACGCGCCAACCGTGTTCATTATCCGCCGTGCCACGGCAAAGCGAAGTTGCAGCATCTGTACAGACAACCGCTGCTCAGCCGGCCGCACAAAAACCTCTGTATTGAAGCCATCGGCGCGGACATAGCCGAGCGCATCAATTCCCTGCAGATACAGCGCTTTTTCCGCTCCAAAGCCGCCCGGATTGGCAAGGCCCCGCGGTGTCCTCAGTCGCAACGTCAGTTGCCAGCGTTCGCCGGGCTCAGGCAACACCGGCGGGTAATACCAGCTGAGGCGAAAGTGGCTGCCCGGCTGAATACCCTGTGTGGCAGCGCTCACCACTTCAACGTCAAAACGCGCGATCGATTCATCACCTTTCACAAACGAAACGACATCCGCGACGACAGCAACATCGTTTCCCCGAACGGTATCGGGCAGTGCCGATCTCGTACTTATGTGCAACCAAACGGAAAACATCACAGCGGGCAGAATCCACAGTGCAGCCAATCGCGTTGTCGTTTTTCGCAACAGCAGACAAACCGTGCCGGCAAACGCAACAGCGTATAAACTAGCGGCAAAAGTCGTTAAGCCTGTTGCAGGCGGCAACCACGCAGCTGCAACCGAACAAGCAATCGCAGGCCACGCCATTTGCGGCCAGTGAATTCTGACGACCCGGCCCGGTGCTGCCATACAAGCTCCGTGTGTGTTGCGCGCTGACGCTAACGACTGAAACAGGTCATAGTAGAGAATGCCCAGAAAGTACTTCACCGACATTTCCCGCCGGTACCGGCAGAAAGAGCACCCGTGGTATATGGCGCCACTGACTTACGTCATGAACCACCCGGTGTATTTCTCGGTGTCGCGGCGCACGATCGCGCGTGCGGTATGGATCGGCGTGTTTGTGGCGTTTATTCCGATTCCGATGCAGATGCTGGTGGCAGCGATACTGGCCATCGTCGCCCGCGTGAATATTCCGGTGGCGGTTCTGGGTGTGTGGGTCACCAACCCGTTAACCCTGTGGCCGCTGTTCTATCTGGCCTACCGGCTGGGGGCGGTCATACTGCAAATTCCGATTCAGGTCTGGCCGGAAACGTATGACGTTGTCGACATTTTGCAGAGCGTGGGCAATGCCTGGGAAGCCACACTGTATGGCGGAGTGATTCTGGGGCTTTCATTGGCGACGTTGGCATACATCGCAGTCGGTTTGATATGGCGATTTCAGGCCGTGATTCGCTACCGGGATCGCCGCAAAAATCGTCGTATCGGCTGGGGCAAGAAAAACCAGACAGAAATCAATAACGATCCGGGCGCCAACCCGGACTGATACGAAGCCTCAGTAGCGGTTTTTCAGCAGTCCGTCTTCGAGCACGAGCACCCGGTCCATGCGTTCCGCCAATGCCAGATCGTGAGTTACGACCACCAACGCTGACCCGGCTTCGCGATTCAGCTCAAGCATCAGTTCGAACACGCCTTCACCGGTTTGGTTGTCGAGATTACCGGTGGGTTCGTCCGCCAGAATCACGGCGGGCTTTGTCACCAACGCGCGGGCCACTGCCGCACGCTGACGCTCACCACCTGATAGCTCACCCGGGCGATGCTGCAAGCGGTCCTGAAGCCCTACTCTGCCCAACAACTCGCCAGCTTTGCTTAACGACTCGGTCACCGGGTCGCGGCGCATCAGCAAC
>CAYLLI010000138.1:0-4058 GCA_964384295.1 uncultured Chromatiaceae bacterium | reverse complement strand
TCAGCAACGGCATGGCCACGTTCTCAAGCGCTGTGAATTCCGGCAACAGATGGTGGAACTGATAGACAAAGCCCAGTGCTTCGTTGCGCAACACGCCACGCTCTTTGTTGCTCAGCTTTGCGAGATTCTTACCGTTGACGGACACGCTACCTGAGTCCGGTAGATCGAGACCACCCAGACATTGCAGCAACGTGGTTTTACCGGCACCCGAGCGACCGATAATCGCAATGCGCTCGCCGGGGGCAACCGTCAGCTCAACGCCGTTCAGCACGTCGAGCGATTGGCCGGCGTCACGAAAGTGGCGAATCAACCCTTCGCACTGAAGCACTGCAGCTGTAGAAGATTCGCTCGTCATTGGTTCGTGTTCTTCACTGTGTGGTTGTTACTCTCTGGTCACTCATGGCGCAACGCTTCCGCCGGCCTGGTGGCAGCGCCCTTCCACGCCGGATACAGCGTGGAGACAACGGCCAGGGCAAACGCAATGGCAGCCACCGTAATCACATCATTCCACACCAGCCGGCTCGGAAAATCGCTAATAAAATACACGTCGGCTTCCAGAAAGCGGAAACCGAGCACCTGTTCAATACCGCCGACAATCCACGGCATGTTCCAGGACAGCAAGACGCCGAACAGCACGCCAAAAAAAGTCCCGAGCAATCCGATCAACGTACCCTGCAGAACAAACACCCACAGCACCGACATTCGTGAGGCACCCAGCGAGCGCAGAATACCGATCTCCGCGCGCTTGTCACGCACAACCATCACCAACGTCGACACAATGTTGAACGCGGCCACGGCCACGACCATCAGCAAAATAATGAAAACAATCGACTTGGTCAGCTCAATCGAGCGGAAGAAATTCGCTTGCTGCCGGGTCCAGTCGCTCACGTAGACCCCGCCGCCGAAACTGCGCGCCACTTCGCGCACAATGCGGCCGGCCCGCATCGGTTCGGTGAGTGCCAGCCGCACGCCGGTAACGGCACCGCGCGACCGGAACAGCCGGCCGGCATCATCGAGATGGGTGTAGGCAAGCGTGCGGTCGTATTCGTACATGCCCGCATGAAAAATGCCGGTCACCGTAAAGCGGCGGGTGCGCGGCATTAAGCCTGCCGGCGTCATCGTGCCCTGCGTTGTCAGCATCACGACGCGGTCGCCAACCTTAAGCCCTAACTCGTCGGCGAGCACCGACCCGATCACGAGGCCATAGCCACGCGGCTTCAGATCCTGCAGCAGGCCTTCACGCATCAAACCGCCAATCGCCGAAGTAGCCAACTCGGCTTCAGGGTCAACGCCGTGCACGCGCACACCGGCAATGTCGACATTCGAAACCAGAATGCCCTGCCCTTCAACGTACGCCGATGAACTGATGACGCGGTCATCGTCCGCCGCCACAGTCTGCAGTTCCGCGTAATCGCGAATGTAACCGTCAAGCCCCGTAATCGTTGCGTGCGACACGATGCTCAGAATGCGATTGCGGACCTCATACTCGAAGCCGTTCATGACCGACAGCACGACAATCAGCACCGTTGTTGCCAGCGCGATCCCCACCACCGAGATCATCGAGATAAACGACACGAACTTGCTCTTGTTGCGCGAGCGCAGGTAGCGCAGCGCCACACTCATCTCATACGGACTGAAGAAACCGCCCCTACTCATAGCGCAACACCTCGGACGGCTGCACGCTGGCCGCCCGCATCGCCGGGTACAGCGTGGCCAGCACGGTAATAACGAGTACCGTGATACTGGTGCCCAGCACATCGGACCAATGCAGTTCCGCCGGCAGACTCGTCAGGTAATACACATCACCCGGCATAAATTGAAAGCCGAACAGACTTTCCAGCACCGGTGCGAGGGTCGACACATTCAGCGACAGGTACACGCCCAGCGCGATGCCGCACAAACATCCGAGCCAGCCAATCACCGTACCCTGAAACACAAAAATACCGATCACGGTTTCACGCGAGCAACCGAGCGTGCGAAGAATGGCAATACCGGCGCGCTTTTCCGTCACGACCATGACCAGGCTCGCGACAATGTTGAACGCTGCAACACCGATAATCAGCGATAACAGCAACGCCATCATGATCTTCTCGATGCGCACGGCGCGAAAGTAACTCGCGTTTTCGATTGTCCAGTCGCTGGCGCGCAGGCCGTCAGACAATGCCGAGGTCGCCGTCCAGTTCGAGACAATATCGGGTGCAGCAAAAATATCCGCGACGCGAATGCGTATACCACCAACTTTGTTTTCCATTCCGGCAAGCGCGGCCGTGTCGTCGATATGGACCAGCGCACGCAGCGTGTCGTGATCCTGCAGGCCCATTTCAAAAATGCCACTCACCTTGAAGCTGCGCGTCACCGAACTGAAGCCGGAGCCGGACGAAGACCGGCGCGGCACCAGCACATTGATCGAATCGCCGGCAATGACGCCCAGCTGCCGGGCCAAACCCACGCCCAACAGCACATTATTGCTGCCGGCGCTCAGCGAGTCATAGCGACCGGCAATCATCTTGGAAGCGACTTCCGTCAGCTGCGATTCCGCCTGCGGATCAACACCGGTCAGAATCGCCCCTCCCAGTTCGCCGCCCGTGGAGAGCATTGCTTCGAGTTCAATGAAAGGCGCTGTCGCCACAACGCCATCCAAAGCTTCAATCTCAGCGGCCACCGCCCCCCAGTCATTGATACCGGAAGGCGCACTCACACTGGCGTGCGACGTCATGCTTAACAGGCGGCCCCGCAGCTCCGTTTCAAACCCGTTCATGACCGACAGCACGACGATCAGAGCGGCCACACCCAGCATCACGCCAAGTACGGAAGCCAGCGAGACAAACGACACATATTGATTCGCACTTCGGGCACGCAGGTAACGCAGGCCGATAAACACCAGCAACGGCTTTTTCAACAGCGAACTCCGGGAGTTAACACCCGCGTTAAAGCGCCATACCGACTTTTCGGCATGCTGTCTATCGATTGCTTGGTTTCACGCATAGTTTTGCGGTGCTATAGTCTTTCGACGTAGAAAATACGAGGTTATCATGCTCCGCAACGCTTTGTTTACCCTGCTTCTGGCTGTTTCCACCGCACCGGCAATCGTGTCTGCCGATACGTTGCTACTCGATGGTGTGAACAGCTCCAATGAGAGTGCCGAGGCACGTCCGCGCCGGGGCATGAGCATGGACGACGTGCGCGAACAATGGGGCACGCCGACCCTGGAAGCGCGTCCGATTGGCGACCCGCCGATCGCCCGCTGGGAATACGCTGACTTCATCGTTTACTTCGAATACAGCACCGTGCTGCACACGGTTGTCCGCAAACCGGCTAGCTAAAGCAACAACCTCATCCGCTACCAGATGTAAGTGAAGTTTGCGCCGAGACTCTGTTCCCGGCCATTGCTGCGTTTCGCATACAGATACCCCCCACTGATACTGAGGCGTTCCGTCGCGTTACCCGCAATTGCCAGCCCTGCCAGAATGCCGTGCCTGCCCCGGTTCTCACCAATAAAGCGAGACGAAGCCTGCCCCTCAAGAGCGGCATCAATATCGTGCTTGTCATTGCGGCTTGCGTACGCGTCATACTCGTAACGCAATCGAAGGTCCGCGACCAGAGGCGATGGCCCTTCCTGCAACAGATAGCTGGTATCAAGCCCCACGCCAAACACGGCTGCCGCCGCCGACGTCGACTCCACGCGATAGTCGTAGACCACGCCGGCGCCCGATTCGTTAATGCTGCCCTGCTCGTATTGCGTGTAGGTAAATCCGAGCGACGGCGTCAGTAACGTTTTGGGCGTGACAACGTAGTTGCGGGAACCCTTAATGCCCAGAGTCAGCCCGTAGCCTGAGTAATCCGCGTCGGAGTTCCGGAGCCGGTTGCCGGACGTGTCAAAATTGGCGCGGCGCGAATCGTATTCGGCGTAATACAGACCCGCGATGCCGTTCAGGTTGTAACCGTTATCAAATCGATACTGATTGTAAGCGCCGAGATGCACAAACCTGCCGTCAATATCCTGATCGATACTGTCGTGCTCATCGAAACGCGAGTTACCGGCGCCGCCATAAAACCCC
>CAYLLI010000137.1:0-6088 GCA_964384295.1 uncultured Chromatiaceae bacterium | reverse complement strand
CCTTCCGTTAAGCGTGAGGGCCTGCCGAAGACGGTGATCGAGGCGATGGTTTATGAGACCACTCCGGTTGTGACCACTGCGGGCGGCAGTCCGGAGCTTGTTGAAGACGGCGTGTCCGGTTTTGTTGTTCCGGTGAATGACCCCGAAGCTATTGCCGAAAAAATTAGCTGGTTGTATCAGCATCGGGATGAGTGTCGCGAGATGGGGCGTAAAGCCCGTGTCCGGATTGCGGAGCATTTCAACGTGCTGGATTCCGCGAAGCGCACAAAGGCGTTAATGGAAGAGTTGCTGGCGCGAAAGCGCGGGAACTGATGCGTCGTCGATGACGGGATCCACCGAGAAAAAATACCTGATTGTCGGCCCGTCCTGGGTTGGCGATATGGTCATGGCGCAGGCGTTGTTCAAAACACTGCGGCGACAGCATGCTGACTGCAGTATTGATGTGGTCGCGCCCGAGTGGTCGTTGCCGATTATTCGGCGTATGCCGGAAGTGCGGCGCGGTGTCGGGCTGCCAACAGGGCACGGTGAATTCGCTTTTAATGTCCGCAGACGTCTAGGGGCTGAATTGCGCCAGGCGCAATACGATCATGCGATTGTTTTGCCCCGTTCGTTTAAGTCAGCGCTGGTGCCGTTTTTCTCAGGGGCGCAGGTACGCACCGGGTTTCGTGGGGAAATGCGGTTCGGTCTGCTCAACGACATTCGTCCTCTGGACAAATCGGTGCTCGACCAGACGGTAAAGCGATTCGTGGCGCTGGGCCTGCCCCGGAATCAGCTGCCTGATGTTATTCCTCAGCCTGAGCTGCGTATCGATTCCGAAAACCAGCGCAGCCAGATTGAGAATTGGCAGTTAAATGTGTCACGACCGGTTATTGCGCTAATGCCGGGCGCCAGTTACGGGCCTGCCAAGTGCTGGCCTCTCGAGTATTTCGCAGAGCTGGCTTCGCGCTTAAGCGGGCAGAATCTGAGTGTCTGGGTGCTCGGTGGCGCAGGAGATCAGGCAGCCGGTGAACAGATTGTTTCGGGCGTGGACGGTGCGCTGAATCTGTGCGGCAAGACCCGGCTTGAAGACACTGTGGACTTGCTTGCGTTGTCAGCGGCAGCGGTGACGAATGATTCCGGGTTGATGCACGTTGCAGCGGCAGCGGGAACGCATACGATTGCGATGTATGGTTCAAGCTCACCAGGCTACACACCGGCGCTTACCGCGAATAAAACCGTTCACTATCTAAACCTTGAGTGCAGCCCGTGTTTCAAGCGTGAATGTCCGCTCGGGCATCTGAATTGCCTGACAAAAATCAGCGTTGACGCTGTGATGGACTCTGTCAGTGGCGCACTGGCAACGGGCAATGCCTAGGCTGCAGCGCGCATGATATTCATCGGTGCGAGCTCCGGATGCCGGCAGTTCTCAAGCGGCACGATGGCGGTCCAGATAAAGGCATGCTGACCGGATAAGCAGGCGTGACTGACCATATCCGTGAACACGGTCCAGGCCGCACCTGGAGGAAAGCTCAGCTCTTCATAACCATCGCGGCTGCTCTGGAACTCGGGCGTATCTTTCATGAAGTTATGAAAGTCACGCATCGTCTGATCGTAGGGGCTGTTATCCAGCATTCGCGCTTTCGGTAGTCCCAGCCTGCTGATCCCTGTCAGCAATGCCGTTCGAACTTCATCCAGCGTTGAGCGCTTAAGGCCCGTCTTTTGAATGCGCTTCAGCAGGCCTGCTTGTTCGGCATACACTTCAAATAAGTCCGGAAAATTGCCGCGCGTGGCCCAGACCCTGTCTTCGCTGGTATTCAGATTGACGAAAAATCGCAGAATTCTGTTGCCGTTGACCGCGCCATAGGCTTTGGCATCGAAGTGGATCAGCTCGTTGCTGGCGTGCGCACTAAGGTTCCGGCCTTGCTCCTGAATAGGACGAAAACTACTGGTCGCAATTGTGGCGCCATGAAAAAGCTCCGGCATCGAATCCATGAAGAACTCGGTGACGTTCCGGCTGTGAGCTGTCAGCACATCGTAAGCTTTGTCATACAGTTCAGTCCCTGGTTTGAGACCACGAACACTGTCTGCTTCCGGGTGGTAGCTGATGTTTTTTCCTGATAGATGCGCGGGCAGTTCAGAACGCAAAAATTGCAGATCGTCTTCTGGCGGCAGCGGCACCGGTGATTCCGGAAAGTAGGGGATTCTGCCGGCTTCCAGTGAATCACCCACTTCGCCTTCACGGGAAGACTTGAGGCGTTCCGGCGTAAAAGTGTCAAGCATCACGATTTCTCTCCTGCACGATGCGTTGTCCTGGTCTCAGTGTAAATGAGCTGCAGATGCTCTGCTATTATCGCTGTTCGAAACCCAGATGCTGCAGCAGTCGATCACAGGCTTTGCAGACTTCTTCAGGGGTAATCAGGTCCATCGCTTCGGGCGTTCTAACCCGCTGTCCCCAGGGCAAATCCCCGGGCTCTTTGTGCAGGATCTTCCGGGTAGCATCGGCGTAGCGATTAACCTCCCACTCACGACTCAGATAAGAGCCGGCGCGATCCGGGTTGGTGCTGGCAAACAAACCAATCGCAGGCGTTCCCATTGCTGTAGCCATATGCGCCGGTCCTGAATCCGGGCACAGCACCATGTCGGCTTCATCAATGACGGCAATCAGTTCCTTTAAGTTGGTTTTCCCGACCAGATTGATGGGCTTGTGCGTCGCTTTCGCGTCGATAATCCTGCCGAACTCCAGTTCCGTTTCCGATGGGCCTCCGGTGACGAGCACCCGGGCACCATAATTTTGTTGCAGGTAGTCGACGACGTCCGCATACAGCTCGGGCCGCCAGTTTCTGAAGTTGCGAAAGCGCGGGTTTGCACAAGGGCTTAATACAACGACAGGTCCGTCGGCGTCGCAATAAATCTTGGCCGCTTCTCGTGCACTTTCAGAGTAGGGAATACCCCATTCCAGTGTGCGCGTATCGATTCCGAAGAACTCGGCGAACCCGAACAGTTGATCCATGACATGCTGACAGGTTTTGGCCGCAATCTTTTCGCGGGTGAACAACCACTGATAGTCTTTAGCACGCGGTTTGTCGTAGCCGATGGTTCTGCGGGATTTTACGAGCAGGCTGATCATGTTCGCCCGCATATTCGGGTGCATGTGCAGAAGCAGGTCGAACCGACGTCCCTGCAGTTGGCGATAGACTTCGCGGTAGGCATTTAGCCCGCCGTTCTTGTCGAAAATGATAAACTCAAAGCCGTCCAGTCCCTGCATCAGTGCATGTTCGGTTTTACCGATGATCCAGGTGATTTTTGCGTTCGGCCAGCGCTTCTGAATCGCGCGCAATACGGGCAATGTATGGCAGCAGTCACCGATTGCAGACAATCGGATAACGCAAATGCTGTCCGGTTCTGCCATGTTGCTGTTGCGCGAAGGGGTCACTGTTGTCCAGACGGTTAGAAAAAATAGGGAACAGCATCATCGTATACGATGACTCTGTTGTGCAACAGATGTCAGAAGCACTGTTCGACTATGCCAGCTGGCCCGATGCGCCTCAGGCGCCGGGCTATTCAGGTGGCCGGGGAGCGACTCTGTTCATTGAGCATGAGGGCGATCCGTGGGTGCTGCGTCACTACCATCGTGGCGGCAAGATCGGCCAGTTCTTGAAAGACGAATTTCTGTTTCTCGGTGGTCGTTACACGCGACCGATGCGTGAGTACGACCTTCTCGACAACATGTATCGGCTCGGCCTGCCTTCGCCGCAACCGGTTGCTGCCCGTTACGTCCGGCACGGTTTCTATTACACGGCCGACTTGATTACGCGGCGCTTACCTGATGTGCGGCCGTTGTCGACGCGACTCGCAGAGCCTGATTTTGATGAGTCAGTCTGGCCCAGGATCGGGGAATGTGTCGGACAGTTTCATGCGGCGAGTATCTTTCATGCGGATCTGACGGCGCACAACCTGCAAATCACTTCTGATAACAAGATTTACCTGCTCGATTTCGATCGCGGTCGACGCATGGCCGGCCCCGGCAACTGGCAGCAGAGCAATCTCTCCCGGTTAAAGCGTTCGTTTGTGAAGATCAGCGACGATAGCAGTATCGCTTTTACTGCTGAAAACTGGGAACAGTTAATGACGGGCTATGAGCGGGTGGTTTCCGGCAAGTAGTGATTCCGGACGTTAGCGGCCGTCGTACGCGTCGGGTAATGATTCCGGCCTGCCTTTAAAGCGCCGGTGCACCCAATAGTACTGCTCCGGCACATTCCGAATATGGTGTTCCAGAATCTGATTCACCGTTTCCGTGTCTGCAACCGGGTCTTCGCTGGGTAACGTATCAACCACCGGCAAGAACGTAATCTTGTAACCGCTGTCGTCGGGCAGTCGTGATGGCAGAAACGGCAGCAAAACCGCACCGCTGGTTTTCAGTAGTTGTGACGTTGCCGGGTTGCACATGGCAGGAACCCCGCAGAAGTCAGCCAGAATGGCATTCTTTCCGGTGTATGCCTGGTCCGGCGCATACCAGACAGGTTTCTTGTTTCGCAGTGCCCGCAGCAACTGCCGAACACTGTCTTTTGTGATGAGTTCCGGTATCGACTGTGACCGGCTGTTCCACATAAACGCATTCAATAGCGGGTTATTATTCGGTCGATACATCGCTGCCATGGGTGGCAGCTTGTCTACCATGTAGCGACCGGAGAGTTCGACGCCGGCGAAGTGGCCACACAGCAGCAGAATGCCTGAGTCCTGAGCCAGTGCTGCATCAAGATGCTCTGCGCCTTCGACCACGAACAGTTTTTGAATCTCAGCGTCGCTGGTCCACCAGCCCATGCCCATCTCAACGGCCATCTTGCCGAGCGACTCAAAGTGTTTGTGGGTCAGTGCCTCATGCTCAGCCTGAGTGAGGTCAGGAAAGCACAGCTCGATATTGCGCTGCGCGATGAATGTTCGTGTGCCAGCCAGCTTGTAGCCCAGTTTGCCCAGCAGGGCGCCGACTTTCATTCGCCAGCGCTGGGGCAGCAATACGATGACCCGCAGCAGACCCAGCCCCAGCCAGAGGGGCCAGTATCGGGGATGCAGGAACTGGCTCAATGGTTGAGGGTTGGCGTCCATATAAGGAATAGTAGGGCAATGCAGCGCAAACCGCATCTGCGCCGGGCGAGATTCGGAATTTGCAGACCGGATTGCGGCGCTGGTCCGTTGGAGTATTATGTTGCGAAACGTTCGAGGACATGAGTCCTTGTGAAAGCCCTGCAAGAAACGGATGTCGCTGTGGGAAACGCTACGATGAAGCTGCCTTTCCGGTTGGCTATCAGTGCTGCGCTGATTACTTTTATTTCTGTTGTTGAAGCCGAGGATATTGTTCGCCCGGTTGAGCTAGAGCCTGAGATCGGGTTCTGGACCCGTGTGTTTGCCGAAGTGCCATCGGATCAGGCGCTGGTGCATGACAACCGCAATCTCGGCGTCGTTTACGAGGTCGTTCGTATTCCACGCAACGCGAGCTGGAAGAAGCAGCGCCGCCTTTCTGAAACTGTGCGTAAAAAGTACCGGCGAATTTTGTTGGAGCTCGCCGACAGTGACCGCACTAATCTGAACAAGGAGCAGGCGCGGGTATTGGCTCTTTGGCCTGACGACGTGACGAATGAAGAGCTACGGCAGGCCTCTCGTCGGGTGCGTTTTCAGGGTGGCCTTTCCGACCGCTTCGTCGAGGGTCTGCAGCGTTCCGGCAACTGGCGCGATTACATCGAAGACCAGTTGACCGGAGAGGGTGTGCCGCGCGAGCTGGTTGCCTTGCCGCATGTTGAGTCTTCGTTTAATCCCAATGCCGGCTCGAGCGTCGGCGCAATTGGTATCTGGCAGTTTACCCGGTCGACCGGCCGGCGTTTTATGCAGATCGATCATGTTGTTGATGAAAGGCGCGACCCTTACGCCTCGTCAGACGCAGCGGCTCAACTGCTCAGCTACAACCACTCCATTCTCGATTCATGGCCGCTGGCGATTACTGCCTACAACCACGGCGTTGGCGGGATGCGCCGTGCGGTAAAGCAGCTGGGTACGGATGAAATACAGTCTGTCGTTCGGAACTACAGCGGCAAACGTTTCGGGTTTGCTTCGCGAA
>CAYLLI010000136.1:3048-6107 GCA_964384295.1 uncultured Chromatiaceae bacterium | reverse complement strand
GGCAAGACCCACGAACGCCGGCATAACCGCACCAAACACCATCAGCAGAGCGTGTACTGTGGTCATCTGGTTAAAGAAATGCGGGTCAACGAACTGCAGACCGGGCTGGAACAGTTCCGCACGGATCACCAGCGCCATGGCACCGCCCGTGAAAAACATGACCAGACTAAAGATCAGGTACAGCGTACCGATGTCTTTGTGGTTCGTCGTAAACAACCAGCGGGAAAAACCCTGTGCTGGACCGTGATCATCATGATGATCGTGTGAAACTGCTTCGCTCATAGTTGTGTCCTGATCTTTTTAACTGACCAAATTAGTTACAGTGCTGCAACGCTATTTTCAGCTTCTGTTGCTTTGGCAAAGGCCGGTGCTTCGCCGCCGTTTTCTGCGACCCATGCGACGTAGTCTTCTTCGCTGACTACTTCAACGACAATCGGCATAAAGCCATGACCGCGACCGCACAGCTCAGCGCACTGGCCACGGAAAACGCCCGTTTTAGTAGCGGTGAACCACATTTCGTTGACGAATCCGGGAATCGCGTCTTTCTTGATGTACAACTCCGGTACCCACCAGGCGTGAATGACGTCGTTTGCCGTCAGCAGAATGCGGACTTTCTTGTTCACCGGAACCACCATCCGGTTGTCAACGTCGCGCAGGTAGTTTTCGATCTGCATGACGTCTTTGCCGGAACCGAGACGCGCTGCGGTTGCAGTCTCGGTATCCATGTTGGCGAAGAAGTCCACGCCGTTATCCAGATACTCGTACTGCCATTTCCACTGATAGCCGGTGACTTTAATCGTCATGTCCGGGTTGCTCGCGTCTTCAATCTCGAGAATGGCGCGGGCTGAGGGGATCGCCATGTAGATCAGCACGAACACCGGAATCACCGTCCAGATTATCTCGGCTGTTGTGTTGTGGGAGAAACTCGCGGCTTTCGCACCCTTGGATTTGCGGAACTTGAACAGGGCGTAGCCCATTACAGAGAACAGCAAAACTGCAACGATCGTGCAGATCAGCAGAATCTCTCGGTGCAAGTCACGGATCATGTCGCTGAGAGTTGTTGCACCAACCGGCATATCGAGTTCCCAGGCTGCCAGAGCCGGATTCAATGCCAATATTCCCGAAACTGCGACAAATGCGCAGAGTGGCTTCCACAGACCTTTAAACATGGGTGTTTATCCCTTACTCGGTTTTAAGCGAAAACGCTTTGATTATCATAGGTTTGGAGTGTGGCTAACCGGCCCGATTAAATCGTGCAGGCGCGCCTTTAGTCCGATGCGCTCGGAATCTGTCAGACATGATGCCACCTCGTATGCCTGCATGCCAGTCCGGAGCAGTAATCTATTGGGCTGCAGCCGGTCCGCGGGCTCCTTCAGCTGGACCCGGACCCAGTGCTTTCTGAGTTCAATTCGTTCATCAAATTGACCCATGCCCCGTTCGACGATGACGAAGTCGTCGTCAATACGAATTCGTTCGATCCAGCTGGCCCGAAGCCGGTAGCGTCGAAACGCCATACCGATGGCCCAAACCTGAATCAGTGCAAACGGCAGTACCAGCCAAAACCCCATTGCTGCCATGATCAGTCCGAGCATTAGTGATGGAAAGCTAATGATTACAATAGCTTGCAATGCCCTGGGTGGGGGCAGCGAGTTATTGGGTTGGATCACAATATCGTGGGTCATCGGAGTATCGCCGGGCGCTTTTGCCGCGTATCACTATTCTACCCGTTAAGACCGTCGATCGGGGCTGTTTACTTAGCGTCAGAACCTATCTATTACTTATACAAAACATGTATTTACGGACGTTGCTCCGGTGGTCTTGCTGGCTTAGTCTGAAGTCAGCCCTGCAGTTCTCAAACCGCCGGGTTCGGAGTACGATGAGGGCAACCTGTATTGCGGAGAATTCATGCCGGTTCTGGAGTTGAAAGCTGCCGTCAAAGCACCACCTGATCTTGTTTGGCAGGTGATCTCCGACATGGATGACTACGCCCGCATTTCCCCCAATATCGTTCGGGTTGAAGTGCTGCGCGAGCAGGGGCAAAACCTGCGGCGCCGCTTGTTCGATGACGGCGGCAGAGGCTGGGATGAAGAGCGGATCAGCTGCGAGCCCGGCAAGCAACTGACGATGCGGGTTGATGCCCACTATTACTCCAAGGCTTTTTCCAGCATGCAGTACACCTGGAGTGTGCAGCGCAGCGGAGGCCGGACGCATATTCTGATGCGGTACGAATACCGGGTGCGCTGGGGCTTTATTGGTGCCGCCTTCGACCGGGTTCGGTTCCGGCCGAAGTTACGGGCTGTGTGCGAGCAGGTGCTGGATAACTGGCAGCAGCGCATTAATGCCCGCGAGTGGGCCTGGCGAATGACCGCCGGGTCGTTGTTGGCTCATAAGGATGCCGGGCGGGTTCACCTGTCTCCCAAACTAACTTTGGCCGAAGCGGCGAGGCTGCTCACTGAAAATCAGGTCGGCTGTTTGCCCGTGGTTGATGCCAACGAGCGCTTGGCCGGTATGTTTTCCGAGCGCGATATTGTGAATGCTCTGGTGCGGCAACAGGCGGGTGCGCTCGGCATTACCGTTGCCGACGTTATGAGCACGGAACCGGTCGTGGCATCGTCCCACGACTCGGTCGAACAAATTATGAATCGCATGAGTCGTCACAGCATTCGGCATCTGCCGGTGGTTGATGACAATGAGCTGATTGGCATCGTCAGCATTGACGATGTCGTGCGCGCCCGGATACGTGAGCTCGAAGGTGAGTCCGGGCAGTTGCGTGACTTCATCGAAACGCGGCGCTTTAACGACCTGTACCGGCAGATAGGGCCGGCAGCGTTTGAAACCAATGCTGATGGCTAAGGTCGACTGACTAGCGTCGATTAAAGCGCCATCGGTAATTCAGTCAGCCGCACAAAGAACTGAGCAGTTACAACTCTAAGGAGAATCACGATGAGCAGAGATAACAGTATCGCGTTGAGCAGCGCTTCGCCCGGTCAGACTCGGGCACTAGTAGCATTGGGGTTGATTGCTGCAGTGGTTCTTCTGAGCGCGTGCGACAACAGTTC
>CAYLLI010000136.1:0-3038 GCA_964384295.1 uncultured Chromatiaceae bacterium | reverse complement strand
TGACCGCAGAGGATTTGGCAAAGCTTGTGGTGCGCGCCCGAGCCGGAGCGCGTTCGTCTGGGTGCTGATCAAAACTACGCAGACTTTGGCAGCCATGTCATTCATGTGAATGCACTGACAACCAGTCAGCTGACGCCCGCGGTTGCCGCCACTTACGGCATTACCAGAAGTGACAGTCGTGCAATGTTAAACGTCGTTATTCTCGAAAAGGATGAATCACCGCAGGGGCAGCCGGCCAGCGGCATCGTCGAAGTGGATGCTGCGAACTTAACCGGGCAGTTAAAGTCGGTCGACATACGCAGAGTTGAGGATGGCGAAAATATCTACTACATCGGTGACGTGTCCATCGCGAATCAGGAGCGTCTGAACTTCAACATCGATGTAACGCCCGACGGCACCTCGCAACCGCTCCGCCTGATGTACAGCAGGCAGTTCTACACGGAATAGGGTCAGTTTGTCGCGGCGTCTGTCGCGTTGCTTCTTTGCAGGATGCCGAGTGCGTCTTTAACGCCGCTGATGACTGCTCTGCTGGTGACGGTGGCGCCTGTGATCTGGTCGAACTCGCCCTGGTCTTTTCTGATCGCCCAGGCAGGACTGTCGGCCGTAGCAATTTCCTGGTCGCTAAACTGCAGAATCCAGTCGGACTTGGCGACATCAATTTTGTCGCCCAGTCCCGGCGTTTCCTGATGGGCGGCAACACTCACACCGATGATCCGTTCCGCCTGACCCGAATTCATTGATACCGCTGTCAGCAGCCGGATCGCACCGACATAGCCCTGCGTATTGCCGATTTCGATGACGTTGGCGACCAGCGTTTCATCTAACTTCACCGGGTAAATCGTGGCGTCTTCGTCCGGCAACGCGATGGGTTCTTCCCAGGGCTGGTTGGTGTAATTGATGCTGCTGAGCAAAGTCTGGAGTTGACGACTTTTGTACTCACGCTCATTGGCTGCGACCCGGTCCCGGGTGTTTTGTTGCAGCCCGCTTAAAACCGAAAGCCCGATAAACGCGATCAGCGTCAGCACGAGTGCCGGCTTGATGGATGTCAGCCAGCTCATGATGAACCCGTCCCGTAAAGCCGGGGTAACGTGTACCGGTCGATTAAGGGTGCCGATAGGTTCATTAGTAACACTGCGAACGCAAAACCATCGGGATACGCACCCCAGGTTCGAATGACGTAGGTTAAAAGTCCGATACCGCAGCCGTATATCAATTTGCCTTTCGGGCTTGATGTCGATGACACCGGATCCGTTGCGATAAAGAAGATACCGAGCATCGTGCCGCCGCTGGTCAGGTGCAGCCACGGTGACAGCAGAATGGAGTTGTCGATCACCCAGCCCACAGCAGCAGGCACGGCCAGACCGGCAACAACGCCGGCCGGGATGTGCCAGCTCAGCGTTTTACGCAGCAATAGAAAAACTCCGCCCGCCAATGCTGTCAGATTGATCACCAGCCAGCCTTGCCGTCCTGCGAGCGATAGTGTGGTATCGGCCGCCATTTCCGGCACAGTGCGCATCTGCCTGAGCCCGCTGCGCAGAGCGTCGAGAGGTGTTGCACCGCTGATCGCATCCGCTGCGTGTTCGCCGGTGAACAGATGCCGTATCGTCTCCAACAAACCACTGCTTGCAGACGGGTCCGGCCACCACGACATTGCCGTCGGAAAAGAGATCAACACTACGGCGTACCCTGCCATCGCGGGATTAAACACGTTGTAGCCCACACCCCCGTAGATGTGTTTCGCGAACCCGATCGCAAACAGGCTGGCTATTGCGATGACCCACCAGGGTGTCAGTGGCGGCAGCGCGAGACCGAGTAGCACGGCTGTGACCAATGCGCTGCCGTCTGTGAGATAGGGGCGCAATGCCTGACCGCGCAATGTGAGACAACCTGCTTCAATCATCAGGCAGCACAGAATGGTGATCGCGACATTAATCAGCGGTCCGGGGCCGAACATCCAGCACAGCACGACAAGTACCGGCGTTAGTGCTGCCGTAACTTCCAGCATCAACGTGCGCACGTTTCGTTGCGAGTGTTGGTAGGGCGCTTGTGTGGCCTTTGCTGTAGCCATCAGTCGTCGCTACCTTTCAGTTTTACGCGCTGCATGAGTTCTTTTAGCGCTGCCTGAGGGTCTTCGCGGGTATCAAACGCATCGGTTTGTTGGTTCAGTGCGTCAGCCGTTCGCTGCTGGCGCTGCTGCTCTCTGATCTCGTGCGCGGCATAACGTTCTTGCGACCGCCCGGCACGCAGTGCGAGCAGGCGCTGCTCCCAGATCAGTTGCTTGCTGCGTTTAAAGCGCGCCGTCAGGTCGATCCCGCTGGGGCACACATAGTCGCAGCAGCCGCAGTCGATGCATTCGAGTGCGCCGAGTTTTTCGTGGTGGTCCGGCGTGTTGCCGAGCGTGCTTTCCAGCAGTAACTGGGGATTGATACCTGCCGGGCACACCGGGACGCAGTCACCGCAGCGAATGCAGGGCATCTCCGGAGCGGTGGGTGTGAGTCGGCTGTCATTGTTCAGTAATACGCAGTTAGTCGCTTTCGTCACCGGCGCTGATGCATCGTCCTGAGGGACACCCATCATGGGTCCTCCGACCAGAATGGTGTCGGGTGTTTCAATCGCGAGCGTATCAATAATGGTTTGGATCGGTGTGCCGATTCGGGCGACGACATTGCGCGAATCGCCGACGGTGGTGCCGGCAACGGTGATCATGCGACTGATCAAAGGTTTCCCTTCGTCAATCAGTGTGGCAACGGCGGCGGCAGTGCCTACGTTCTGGCAGATAATGCCCAGATCGGCCGGCAGACCTCCGCGGGGGACCTGTTTCCCGGTGACGGTTTCAATAAGCTGCCGCTCGCTGCCACCCGGATAGACCGTTGGCACCGACACCACTGTGATACGTGGATCATCCAGCGCGTCAGTAGCTTGCACCATCGAATCGATTGCTGCCGTCATGTCCTGTTCAATAGCGACAACGGCTTCGCTGGCACCGGTCACATGCAGCATCAGTTGCGTGCCGCGCAGCACCTCATCCGCGCGTTCCT